>NZ_KQ031391.1:5444318-5804208 GCF_000966285.1 Pseudofrankia sp. DC12 | reverse complement strand
CGGCCCCGGCCGCACCGCCGGCGGCCAGGTCCGCGCCGGCGGCGATGCCGAGCGCGAACCGGCTGGCATTGAGGATCTTGATGGCCAGCCGCCGGCCGATCTTCATCTGGCCGACGTCGAACGCCGTGTCGGTACCCGGCCGGCCTGATGCCGCCCAGTACCGGACCGCGTCGGAGCCATGCTCCTCGAGCAGCCCCATCGGCGTGACGACGTTGCCCTTGGACTTCGACATCTTCTTGCGGTCCGGGTCGAGGATCCACCCGGAGATCGCCGCGTCCGACCACGGCAGGCAGTCGTGCTCCTCGTGGCTGCGCACCACGGTCGAGAACAGCCAGGTACGGATGATCTCGTGCGCCTGCGGGCGCAGGTCCATCGGGAAGACCTTGGCGAACAGGTCCGGGTCGTCGATCCAGCCGGCGGCGATCTGCGGGGTCAGTGACGACGTCGCCCAGGTGTCCATGACATCCGGGTCGCCCTCGAACCCGCCGGGCACCCCGCGCTGCTCGGCCGTGTAGCCGGGCGGTATGTCGGTCGACGGGTCGACCGGGAGCGTCGCCTCGGCCGCCACGATCGGTGCGTCGTACCGCGGCTCGCCGTCGGCGTCGAGCGGGTACCAGAGCGGGAAGGGCACTCCGAAGAACCGCTGCCGGGAGACCAGCCAGTCGCCGTTGAGGCCGTCGACCCAGTTCTCGTAGCGGACCCGCATGTGCGCCGGGTGCCAGTTGAGCTGGCCGCCGCGCGCACGCAGGGCGGCCCGCAGCTCCTCGTCGCGGCCACCGTTGCGGATGTACCACTGCCGCGTGGAGACGATCTCCAGCGGCCGGTCGCCCTTCTCGTAGAACTTCACCGGGTGGCTGATCGGCCGCGGCTCGCCCTTGAGGGCGCCGGACTCGGTGAGCAGCTCGACGGTCCGGGTGCGCGCGGCGTTGACCGCCTTGCCGGCGAGCTCGGCGTAGGCGGCCTTGCCCGCGTCACTGTCGATGGCCGCCGGCGGGTCGGCGAGCAGCCGGCCATCACGACCGATCACCGCGCGGGCGGGCAGGTTCAGCTCACGCCACCAGATGACGTCGGTGAGGTCACCGAAGGTACAGATCATCGCGATGCCGGAGCCCTTCTCCGGGTCCGCGAGCCGGTGCGCGACGACGGGCACCTCGACACCGAACAGCGGCGTCCGCACCGTCTTGCCGAACAGCGCCTGGTAGCGGGCGTCCTCCGGGTGCGCGACCAGGGCGACGCAGGCCGCCAGCAGCTCCGGGCGGGTCGTCTCGATGGCCACTTCACCGTCACCGGACGACTTCGCGAAGCCGAGCGTGTGGTACGCGCCGGGCCGCTCGCGGTCCTCCAGCTCCGCCTGCGCGACCGCGGTCCGGAACGTCACGTCCCACAGCGTCGGCGCCTCCGACAGGTAGGCGTTGCCGCGGGCGAGGTTACGCAGGAACGCCCGCTGGGCGACGGCGCGCGAGCGCGCGTCGATCGTCGCGTAGGTGTGCGTCCAGTCGACGGACAGGCCGAGCCGGCGCCAGAGGTCCTCGAACCCCTTCTCGTCCTCGATCGTCAGCTTCTCGCACAGCTCGACGAAGTTGCGCCGGCTGATCGGGATCTGGTCCTTGCCCGGCTTCGCCGGCGGCGTGAACTCGGGGTCGTAGCCGACCGACGGGTCGCATCGCACCCCGTAGTAGTTCTGCACCCGCCGCTCGGTCGGCAGGCCGTTGTCGTCGAACCCCATCGGGTAGAAGACCTCACGGCCGCGCATCCGCTGATAGCGGGCGATCAGGTCGGTATGCGTGTACGAGAAGACGTGGCCGACGTGCAGCGAGCCGGACACGGTCGGCGGCGGCGTGTCGATCGAGTAGACCCGCTCGCGGTCGGCCGTGCGGTCGAACCGGTACGTCTGCTCATCCCGCCATACCGCCGACCAGCGCCCCTCGACCCCGTCGAGAGTCGGCTTCGCTGGAATCGTCCGGGCCGCCGGCTGCGTCGCCGCGCCCTCGTCTGTTGACACCACCCTTAAATCCTACGGGTGATCGCAAACTGCTAATCCAACGGTGCACGGCGTGGCGGTCGCCGGCCGCCAACGCCTCCCCAAGCCGATCGGCCGATTCTGGCGGTGTCTGACCGCGCCACGGCGACCCGAAACCCACCCGGCCCTGACCAGGCCAGCGCCTACGGCACCGCCTGCCAGCCCGTTGATCGCCGCCTCGGCCCCTGCGTGGTTGTGACCAGGGCGTTTCTGCGACCGCTTGAGGGCCCAAAGGGTGATCACGGGCACGAAGGTGCTGCTGGACGGCCGAGCACCCAAGATTGGGGAGGCGGCCCTAGTCACGGTCGGCGCGGGGCTCCTCCGCGAGCAGGGACGCGAGCGCGGTGAAGATCGCCCGCGGGGCGGCGATGTAGAGGGCCTCGCTGCCGGGTGCTCCGTCGAGGCCGCCTGTGACGGCACCGGCCTCGGCGGCGATCAGGCCACCGGCGGCGTGGTCCCAGGGCTTCAGGCCACGCTCGTAGTAGCCGTCCAGGGTGCCGGCGGCGACGGCACACAGGTCCAGCGACGCGGCGCCCATCCGGCGGATGTCCCGGACCTTCGGGATCACCCTCGTCAGCACGTTGATCTGGGCGGTACGGCGCTCGACGGTGTAGCCGAACCCGGTGGCGATCAGGGCCATGGCGAGGCTGTCGACCGCCGAGACGTGCAGGGGCCTGCCGTCGATGGCCGCGCCACCCCCGCGTAGTGCCGTATAGGTCCGGCCGAGCGCCGGCGCGTAGACGACCCCCGCGACGACCTCGCCATCGACCTCGGCGGCCAGGGACACGGCCCAGTTCGGCAGGTTGTAGAGGAAGTTGACCGTCCCGTCAATCGGGTCAACGATCCAGCGCACCCCGGACGTCCCGGTCGCGTCGGCCCCCTCCTCCCCGAGGATCCCGTCGTCCGGCCGGGCCTCCAGCAAGCGCCTGGCCACCAGCTCCTCGGACGCCCGGTCGAGCGCGGTGACGACGTCTGTCGGCGACGACTTGGTCGACTCGGCCGCCACTGTCCCGGCGCGCCCGCGCAGTGCCAGCTGCCCCGCCTCAGTCGCGACGTCCACCGCCAGCCCGAGCAGTTCCTCAGCCCCCGGCCGATCAGCCATCTCGCCACTCCTCGCCTCGGGTGACGCGGGCATCGGACGCCGGGAAGGCGCGTGCAAAGGTCCTCACGCCGTCATCCTGCCAACCCGGCCTCAATCGCCGCCGGTGGCGGCTCACTGGGCTGCTGTGAGCCCGCCCACGACTGGGGCTGGTCCCGCTCCAGTCACGTCACCGTGGTTCGGTGCCACCGGCAAGGACCGCCGCGATCTCTTCAACCGTGTCCAGCTTCCCCTCAGCGATGCTGATCACCAGGTCGTATGCCTCGTCGTTCGTCAGGGACAGACGGCGACCGTTGAAGCCGTAGAAGGCCATGGCGGCGGCAAGCGCCAAACGCTTGTTCCCATCCACCAAGGCGTGGTCACGGGCCAGGGAATGCACCAGAGCGGCGGCCTTGAGGTCGAGCGATGGGTGGGCGTCCCGCCCAGGCACGGTAGAACGCGGGCGCGCAAGCGCAGAGGCCAGCAGGCCGTGGTCGCGGACGAGGGGCCTGGCGCCGAGCATGCGCCCAGCGACGTGGAGCAGCTCAGGAAGGGTCAGGTAGAGCATCGCGGTCCGACCGGTTCATTCGCCGAGCCGGCGCAACGCCTCTGAATAACGCGGCAGTTCGTCGTCGAGCACCTGGTCGAGTAGCTCTGCGCGACCGTGCGCCTCTGTGTACTCCCGGATCGCCTGACGTGCAATCTCCTGCATCGAACGCTGCTCTACCTCGGAGCGGCGCCGCAGCGCCTCTGTCTCCTCATCGGTAAGTCTCAGCGTCATAGCCACTCCCACACGGTATCGCCGCTGATACCAGCCGGCCGTCGATCTAGGTCTCTCATCGAAGGGTGTCCGATCCATCAGTGCCTGACCCATCAGCCCATGGTACGGAAACCCACGCACGGCCAGGGGCCCGGGAGTAGCCCCGGGCCCCTGGTAGAGCAGTCACGCGTGGCTGGATCGTCAGATCAACGAGCGCAGGACGTAGGGGAGGATGCCGCCGTGGCGGTAGTAGTCCGCCTCGCCGGGGGTGTCGATGCGCACGACGGCGTCGAAGAACTTGTCCCCGGCCTGGACGGTCAGCGTCGTGGTCTTCTCGCTGATCTCGGACAGGCCGGTGACCGAGAAGACCTCCTCGCCGGTGAGGCCCAGGGACGCGACCGAGTCGCCGGGGGCGAACTGCAGCGGCAGCACGCCCATGCCGATCAGGTTCGAGCGGTGGATGCGCTCGTACGACTCGGCGATGACGAGCCGGACGCCGAGCAGCGCGGTGCCCTTGGCGGCCCAGTCGCGGGACGAGCCGGAGCCGTACTCCTTGCCGGCCAGCACGACCAGCGGCACGCTCTCGGCGGCGTACTTCTGGGCGGCGTCGTAGATCGCCATCTGCTCGCCGTCCGGCAGGTGGCGGGTGACGCCGCCCTCGGTGCCGGGGGCGAGCCGGTTGCGCAGCCGGATGTTGGCGAACGTGCCGCGGATCATGACCTCGTGGTTGCCGCGCCGCGAGCCGTAGGAGTTGAAGTCGCCGGCGCCGACGCCGTGCTCGGTCAGGTAGCGGCCGGCGGGAGAGTCCTTCTTGATGTTGCCGGCGGGCGAGATGTGGTCGGTGGTGACCGAGTCGCCGAGGACAGCGAGCACCCGGGCGCCGACGATGTCGGTGCGCGGGGCCGGGGTCTTCGCCATGCCCTCGAAGTACGGAGGGTGCCGGACGTAGGTCGAGTCGGGCGCCCAGTCGAAGGTCTGCGAGACCTCACCTCCAGGGCCGGCCGACCCTACCGGAAGCGACTGCCAGCGCTCGTCGCCGGACAGGTCGGCGTAGTCGCGCTCGAACATGTCCGAGGTGATCGCCTCGGCGACGACCGCCGCGACCTCCGCCTCGGTCGGCCAGATGTCGCGCAGGTAGACCGGGCTGCCGTCCGGCGCGTGGCCCAGCGGGTCCTTCACCAGGTCGACGTCCATCGTGCCGGCCAGCGCGTAGGCGACGACCAGCGGCGGGGACGCCAGGTAGTTCATCTTGATGTCCGGGTTGATCCGGCCCTCGAAGTTCCGGTTGCCGGACAGGACCGAGACGACGGCCAGGTCACCCTCGTTGATCCCGGCGGAGATCTCCTCCTGCAACGGGCCGGAGTTGCCGATGCAGGTGGTGCAGCCGTAGCCGACCAGGTTGAAGCCGACCTTCTCCAGGTACGGCACGAGCCCGGCGCGGTTGTAGTAGTCCATGACGACCTTGGACCCGGGCGCGAGCGTGGTCTTGACCCACGGCTTGCGGCTCAGGCCCTTCTCGACGGCGTTGCGGGCGAGCAGCGCGGCGCCGATCATGACCTGCGGGTTCGAGGTGTTGGTGCACGAGGTGATCGCGGCGATCGCGACCGCGCCGTGGTCGATCGAGAACGACGTGCCGTCGGCCAGCGTCACCGCGGTCGGGTTCGACGGGCGGCCCGCCAGGTCGCCGGCGATCCCGTTCGACGAGGCCGGGACGTCGGACGGCTTGTCACTGATCGCGGTCGGCGAGTCGGAGGCCGGGAACGACTCGTCGTCGGCCTCGTCCGCGCCGCCCGCGGCGAGCGGGACGGCCTTGGCGTAGTCGGCCAGCGCGGTCCGGAACTTCGGCTTCGCCGAGGCGAGCGGAACCCGGTCCTGCGGCCGCTTCGGGCCGGCGAGCGACGGCTCGACGGTCGAGAGGTCGAGCTCCAACGTGGTGGTGTAGCCCGCCTCGCGGGACGGGTCGTGCCAGAGGCCCTGCTCTTTGGCGTACGCCTCGACCAGCGAGATCAGCTCGGCCGGGCGGCCCGACAGCTTCAGGTAGTTCAGCGTCTCCTGGTCGACCGGGAAGATCGCGCAGGTGGAGCCGTACTCGGGGCTCATGTTGCCGATCGTGGCCCGGTTGGCCAGCGGGACGGACGTGACGCCCTCGCCGTAGAACTCGACGAACCGGCCGACGACGCCGTGCTTGCGCAGCTGCTCGGTGATGACCAGCACCATGTCGGTGGCCGTCGTGCCGGCGGGCAGCTCACCGGTCAGCTTGAAGCCGACGACGGTCGGGATGAGCATGCTGACCGGCTGGCCGAGCATCGCGGCCTCGGCCTCGATGCCGCCGACGCCCCAGCCCAGCACACCCAGGCCGTTGATCATGGTCGTGTGGCTGTCGGTGCCGACCAGGGTGTCCGGGTAGGCCAGCGTGCCCTCGGCGGTCTGCTTGGTGAAGACCACGCGGGCCAGGTACTCCAGGTTGACCTGGTGGACGATGCCCGTGTTCGGCGGGACGACCGTGAAGTTGTCGAACGCGGCCTGGCCCCAGCGCAGGAACTGGTAGCGCTCCCTGTTCCGGCTGAACTCCAGCGTGGCGTTCAGGTCGAACGCGTCCGGGCGCCCGAAGTGGTCGGCGATGATCGAGTGGTCGATCACCATCTCGGCCGGCGCCAGCGGGTTGATCTTCGCGGGGTCGCCGCCGAGGGCGACCATCGCCTCGCGCATCGCGGCGAGGTCGACGACGCAGGGCACCCCGGTGAAGTCCTGCATGATCACCCGAGCCGGGGTGAACTGGATCTCCTGGCTGGGCTCGGCCTTCGGGTCCCAGTTCGCCAGCGCCCTGACGTGGTCGGCGGTGATGTTCGCGCCGTCCTCGGTGCGCAGCAGGTTCTCCAGCAACACCTTCAGGCTGTAGGGAAGGCGGTCAGCACCGGGCACCGCGTCCAGCCGTCGGATGGTGTAGGCGCGCTCCCCTACTACCAGCTCGCCGAGGCTCCCGAAGCTGTCCATGCTCGTCGTCTCCTTCTGTCACACCCAACGCGCCGCGTTCCGTCGACTCGGCGCACCCGCCCGGCCTGGTTAGCCCAGCGGAGGGCACGGTCAAACACGGGTCGGTCGGTCGGTCGCCGCCCCGCCCCAATCCTGGCACTCCCAACCCGGCCGCCCACACCTCGGCGGACGCGGTGACGGTCGCATCGCCAGCGAGTTACTTAGCTTTGCTAACTATAGCGCTGATGAGAGGCCGTGTCGGCCCAGGCGTCGCGGAACCCCAGGGCTATCAGAAAGCTCACAGATCTGGAGGAGGGCGCCGGTCAGCCGCGCGGTGGCTGGCTGGCCGGGCCCCCGGCGGCGGCGGCGCCCAGCGCGGGGCGGTCCTGGCAGAAGGACGAGCGGCGCAGGCGCCGCAGCGCGGTCCAGCGCTCGTCCGGCGTCGGCGGGACGGGCAGTGGGCCGGCGGCGGCCCGCGCCCAGGCCTCGGCCGGTGCCTTCGGCGCCATCAGCGTGACCTCGGGCAGCTCGGCGGCCAGGGCGCGCATCCCGGGCAGATCCGGAGCGAGCACGGGCGTGCCGGCGGCGCACCCGGCCAGCGCGACGGCGACGAGGGCCCCGTCGTCAAGCGCGTGGCCCGCCCCCGCCACGTCACGGCGTGGCCGCGCCACGAGGCCGGCCGGGACGGGAACGACCAGCAGCGCGGCCTCGACGAGCAGCCGCGCGATCTCGTGCGGCGCGCGCGCACCGAGAAGGTCGAGGGCGCCGACCACTCCCTCGTCGGTGGCCCGCTCCAGCAGTCGGCCGCGCTGCGCCTGCGGCAGCGGGCCGACGAGGCGCAGCCGGGCCGGCTGGCCAGCGTGGCGCAGGCCGGCGAGCAGGTCGACCGCACTGGCCCGGCCGTGCTCGTCGTCGGCCGCGCCCAGGTGCAGCACGGTCCAGGCCGCCTCCTGCGCGCCGGTCCGGCCGGGACGGCCACGCGCGGCGATCGCCACCCCGAACAGGGCGAGATCGATGGGCGGCGCGACACCTGGGTGCGAAGGCCGCGCGGCCGCCTGAACGGGCGGCTCCGCGGCCGGCACGCCACCGGGAGCCCCGGGCGCCGACGGGCGCGGGACGGCCGAGGCCCGCGCGGCGTCGGGGGACGCCGCCATAGCGGAAGCATCAGCGGGCGGGGGGACCGAGGCGGCATCCGGCCGGCGGTCGGCGGGTTTCAGAGCGACTCCACCCGCGCGGCCGCCGGGACGATCAGGCTCTCCGCGTCCGGGGCGCGGCGCTGGGCCGGGACGACCGGGGCCGGCGGCAGCCAGCGTCGGGTGTCGAGTACCACGCGGGCGAACCGGGTGACCAGGCCGCGCGGGAACAGGTCGTGGTCGACGAGGACGACGACGAGGTCGGCGGCGGCGAGCTCCGCCTCGTCCAGCTCGACGAGCCGGACCGGGGCGCGGACCTGCGCCGGGTCGACGTGCGGGTCGGTGGCCCGGACGTCCGCGCCGAGCCCCGCGAGCAGCGTGGCGACCCGCACCGCCGGCGACTCCCTGGCATCGCCACTGTTCTTCTTGTACGACAGGCCGAGCAGCAAGATCCGGCTGCCACGCACCGGCCGGCCGCGGTCGTTGAGCATCAGGCCCACCCGGGCGACGACATGGTCGGGCATGTGGTCGTTGATGTCGTTGGCGAGCTCCACGAACCGGAACGGGCGTCCGACGCTGCGCTCGACCCGCCAGGACAGGTAGGACGGGTCGATCGGCAGGCAGTGCCCGCCGACGCCCGGGCCGGGGGTGAACCGCATGAACCCGTATGGCTTGGTGGCGGCGGCGTCGATCGCCTCCCAGACGTCGACGCCGAGCTGGCCCGCGACCATGGCCAGCTCGTTGACCAGCGCGATGTTGACGTGCCGGAAGGTGTTCTCCAGCAGCTTGGTGAGCTCGCCGGTCCGGGTGGAGCTGACCGGGACGGTCTGGGTGACGATCGTGTCGTAGAAGGCGCGCACCGCGGCGAGCGACGCCTCGTCGACCCCGCAGACGACCTTCGGGGTGTTTCCCAGGTTCCAGGTTCGGTTGCCAGGGTCGATGCGCTCCGGCGAGTAGCCAAGCCGGAAGTCCCGGCCGGCGACCAGGCCGGAGCCCGCCTCCAGCAGCGGGCCGAACAGTTCCTCGGTGGTGCCGGGGTAGGTGGTGGACTCGAGCACCACCGTCACTCCCGGCCGCACCAGCGGGGCGAGGCGGCGGCCAGCCTCGCCGACATGCAGCACGTCAGGGACACCGTCACGCAGCGGGGTCGGCACGGTGACCACGGCGACGTCGAATCCAGCCGCCGGGCCGTAATCGGCAACCGGCTCATAACGACCGGTGGCCAACGCCGCCCGCAGGTCCCCATCGGTGACGTCGTCGATGTAGGACTCGCCGACGGCCAGCCGCTTCACCCGGTACTCGTCGACGTCGACGCCGACGACGTGCCAGCCCGCCGCGACCGACCGCATGGTCAGCGGCAGGCCCACGTAGCCCTGCCCGACGACGACGAGCTTCCCGAGATCACTCATGCACTCAACGTTATCAGTCAAATACTTAACGTGACAGCGTCCGAGCCGCGCTGGTCACCCGACCGGGGCTTGCGCAGGCACCAGCGACGCCCCCGTGGATCCGACCATGGCGGACGGCGCGCAGGAGGCCGCCCGGTGGACGTGCCAGGCGACGGTCTCGGCCAGCGCGCCTCGCAGGTCGTGCGGTTCCGCTCCCGGGAACAGCTGGTTCAGGATCTCTGTGCCAGCTTGGGAGTCACGCACGTCACCAGGCCGCGCCGCGACATGGGCGATGTCCGGCGACCGGCCGAGGATCTCGCCCAGCAGGCCGACGATCGCCAGCAGGCTGGTGCGCGACCCGAAGGCGAGGTTCACCGGCCCGTCATGGACGATCCGGCGGATGGCCGCCTCGCAGAGCCGGTCGGCCACGGATCCGACGAAGGTGAAGTCCCGAGTCTGTCTTCCGTCTCCGTGGACCTGCAGCGGCGTGCCCGCGATGGCGGCCTGGATGAACCGGGGGATGACCGCCGCGTAGGCGCTGTCCGCCCGCTGCCGCGGCCCGAACACGTTGAACAGCCGGACGGCGAGCGCGGGCACGGCGAACGAGCGGGCGTAGGCCAGGGTGTAGCTCTCGGCGGCGAGCTTGCTCGCGGCGTAGGGACTGACCGGCCGCGGCGCCATGTCCTCGGTCTTGGGCAGCGCGCTCTGCGCGCCGTACACGGACGACGACGAAGCCATGACGACGTGCGCCCCACACGCACGGGCCGCCTCGAGTACGTGCACCGTGCCAGTCACATTGACTTCGTGGGAGGCCAGTGGGTCGGCCAGCGAGCGGGGCACCGAGGGCAACGCGGCGAGGTGGACGACGCTACTCGCGCCGGCTACGACGGCGGCTACGGCAGACCAGTCCAAGAGGCTGCCCTCGACCAGGTCGACACCGGTGCCGGCCACGTTGGCCGCGCTGCCGGTGCTGAGGTCGTCGAAGGCCACGACCTCGGCGACACCCCGTCGGACGAGTCCCTCGCACACGTGCGAACCGATGAAACCGGCGCCGCCGGTGACGACGACTTTCATAGTTGGCTCCTCATGGCTGGCTAGCACGTGCTCGCTTCAGACAGGACGCTGACGATGAGGTCCGCGCAGTGGTGCATGTCCTCGGGTTCGAGGGTCGGGTGGACGAGAAAGGCCAGCGACGTGCGGGCCAGCGCCGCGGCGACCGGCAGTTCCCGTGCTGGCCGCCAGGCGGCCGGGAAGGCCGCTTCCCGGTAGATCTCGCCGCAGGATCCGACGCTGCACGGCACGCCTGCGGCGACAAGGGAGGCGAGTACGCGGTCCCGATCCCATCCGTCCCGCAGTTGTTCCGGCCGGACGAACGCGTACCAGCGGTAGTAGGCGTGCTCGGCCCATGGCGGCGGTGCGGTCGCGCGCAGGGCCGGCAGCCCGGCGAGCCGTTCGGCGAGGATCGCCGCGTTCCGGCGGCGTGCCACGAGGTCGGCCGGCAGCCGCGGCAGAGCGGCGCGGCCTACCGCGGCGGCGAGTTCGTGCATCCGGGCATTCGTGCCGAAGGAGTCGTGCAGCCAGCGGAACCCAACACCGCTGGGAGCCGTGCGGGTCTTGCTCCAGCTCTTGCCATGGTCCTTGTAGGACCACGCCTCTCGGTGAAGAGCCGCGTCGTTTGTTGTGATCATCCCCCCCTCGCCCGCCGTGGTGAGGATCTTGTCCTGGCAGAAGGACCAGGCCGCCACGTCGCCCCAGGAACCGACGGGGCGTCCGTGCAGGCGCGCGCCGTGGGCCTGCGCGCAGTCTTCGATGACGGCAAGCCTGTGCCGACGCGCGAGCTCCAGCAGGCTCGGCATCTCGACGGGCCACCCGGCGAGGTGCACCGCGACGATGGCCCTGGTACGAGAGGTGAGTCCGGCCGCGACCGTCCGGGCGGTGAGGTTCTGAGAGTCGGGATCCACATCGACCACGACCGGGCGCGCACCGAGCGCGACGACGGCACTCGCGGACGCGAAGAAGGTCCGGCTTGGCACTATCACCTCGTCACCCGGCCCGATACCGAGGACCCGCAGCCCGATCTCCAACGCCACCGTCCCGTTGGCCACGGCCACACCATGTTGACATCCGACAGCCGCCGCGAACTCCTGCTCGAACCGGCGTCCGTGGGTACCCGTCCAATAGTTCACCGCGCCGCTGTTGAGCGCCTCGACCGCGGCGGCGACCTCCTCGGGGCCGAAGACAGGCCAGGAGGGCGCCGCCGCGGCTGGCCTCCCGGCCTCGCGCACGTCGCCGCCGCGCGGGAGGGGGAGAGCGGCGGCCGGCGGCACAGTAACACTACGGGCCGCCGCGGGCCCGGACTCGGTCATTCCGAGCTCCCCGACAGCACCAGCCGCGGCCGCTCCTGCCGGCTGGCGGCGTCGGCGTATGCGGGGCTCGCCGGGGCGGGACTCAGCCCGTCCTCACTTTCGCGCTGACGTGGGACGAAGTGCGACGGCGCGATGTCGCCCCGGTCGATCTCCGGGCGGCGCCGCGGGAGACCCCAGCCGGCTCGTCTGCTCCGGTGCCCGGAGAGGTCCGCCGACGGCGCGCAGCGGCAATCCCCGTCACCGTCTCCGCAGCTCCCGAAGTCCTGGGTCACGCCGCCGGCGCCGTACGTGCCGGCACCGGCCAGCGCCGCCACCAGCGCCCGGGCCATGATCCTCAGATCGAGCCAGAGGCTCCAGTTCTCGATGTACCACAGGTCCAGCTCGATGCGGCGCGCCCAGCAGATCCGGTTACGGCCGTTGACCTGGGCCCAGCCGGCGAGGCCCGGTCGTACCGCGAGCCGGCGCCGCTGGCGGTGGGAGTATTGCTCTACCTGGCTTCGGACCGTCGGCCGTGGTCCGACGAGGCTCATCTGCCCGGCCAGCACGTTGACCAACTGTGGCAACTCGTCAACGCTGGTCCGGCGGAGCACCCGCCCAACCCGGGTCGTTCTCGCATCGTCGTGCGCAGCAACCAGGCCCAGCCCCAGGCGCTCAGCCCCGACGGTCATCGTCCGTAGCTTGAGCATCGTGAACGGCTCACCGCCAGCACCGACCCGCTCATGGCGGAACAGCATCGGCCCGCCGTCGTCCACCTTGATGGCGACGGCGGCGGCCGCCAGTACCGGCGCTGTCAAGGCCAGGCCCGCGAGGGCCCCGGCGACATCGGCCGCCCGTTTCATGCCGGCGAGATGTACCTGTTCAACGGACCACGCCTCGCTGACAGGCGGCCGCGCGGACGGGTCTGTCAGCGCGGCCGCACGAGGGATCGACCGCTGCCGAGAGTTCACTAGCGTCGCAGTGCCCATGCCCAGAATCTACTTCAGGTAAGATCATCACTACACTAAGTAGCCGCCGGGTGATTGCCGTGTCGCGCATTCGATCAAGAATGATTCGCGCCAAACGCGACGGAGCCCGACCGATCGCATATGGAAGCCTGCGGCCATTCCTGGCCGCACCGGGTATACGAACCAGGAGAACAGAGGTCGCACACGCCACTAGCGATTACCCTCTGTGAATCAATCTCCTACCTTCCGCCAGCTCTGTACGCAGTGGCGAGGGACCGGCGGCCAGGCACCGTCACCCGAGTTCCGCAGTTGGTGGTCACACGAATCTGCTGATCACGGCTTTGACCTGGGGAAACACGTGTAGGGCCGGGAGCAGGGCTCCGGCGTGCTCGCGATTTGACCGGTTGATCCCCTCGGTCTGGTGATCAGGGCTTCGGTGCGTGGGGGACACGGCTGGGGCACGTGTCGGTGGCAAAGGAAGAGGCACGCCGCTTGTAGATCACGGAGATGTCTGACGTCTTCGTGGTCTGGGGTGCGGCGTGCCTGTGGTGGCATTGTCCCGCGCCGCGGCCGGCATGGTGGGAGCCGGTGGCGTGTTGCGGGAGGAAATCTGGGAGCGGCTGGCGAAGGTGCCGGACCCGCGCTCGGCGCGGGGGCGGGTCTACCCGCTGCCGTGTCTGCTGGCGGTGCTGCCGTGTCTGCTGGCGGTGCTGCCGTGTCTGCTGGCGGTGCTGCCGTGTCTGCTGGCGGTGCTGCCGTGCGCGCTGACCGCCGCGGGCCATGACGCCGTGTGCGCTGTGGGGCAGTGGGCCGCGCGGGCGGGCCCGGCGGAGCTGGGCCGGCTGCGGTTGCCGTTCGACCCGTTCACCGGGCGTATCTCGTGCCGGACGAGACGACGCTACGACGGCTGCTGGCCCGCCTGGACCGGGACGCGCTGGCCGCCGCGCTGCTCGGTGACGAGCCACTACCCGCGAACCTTGAGAAGAAGGAGGGGCCGGGGCCGGCGGTGGCGGTGGACGGGAAGACAAGCCGCGGTGCCCGACGGCCCGACGGCACCCGGGTGCACCTGCTCGGGGCCGCGACCCACGAGGGCGGGCTGCTCGTCGGCCAGGTCGAGGTCGATCAGAAAAGCAACGAGACCAGCGCCTTCCAGCCGCTGCTGGCCGGACTCGACCTGGCCGGGGTGACGGTCACGTTCGACGCGATGCATACCGTGCGAGCCAACCTCGACTGGCTCGTCACCGAGAAGAACGCCCACTACGTCGCGGTCGTGAAGCGCAACCAGCCGACCCTGTACGCCCAGCTCGCCGGGCTGCCCTGGGCCGACATCCCGGTCGCCGACACCTGTCGCGACCACGGACACGGCCGCGACGAGACCCGCGTCCTGAAGGCAGCCACCGCCGGGTTCCTGGCCTTCCCGCACGCCACCCAGGCGGTCCGGATCACCCGCTGGCGCCGCCCGAAGGGAAAGAAACCCAGCCGCGAAACCGTCTACGCGATCACAGACCAACCCGCCCGGACCGCCAGCCCCGCGGCCCTCGCCGCCCACGCCCGCCGGCACTGGACCATCGAGAACAAGGTCCACTACGTCCGGGACGTCAGCTTCGGCGAAGACGCCTCCACCCTGCGCACCGCCAACAGCCCAGCGAACCTCGCCACGATCCGCTCCGCAGTGATCAACAGGCTGCGGCGGACCGGCTACCGCTTCATCCCACACGGCCGCCGCGATCACACCACCCCGACCGCCGCACTCGATCTCCACGGCTTCCCCTGACAACACCGGTCAGAACGCGATCACGCCGGAGCCCTGGGGCCGGGAGAGGGCGTGTGTCCACGCCCTGGCCGGCCCTGGCAGGGCTGCTGCGGGGTGATCAGCTGGGGTCGAAGGCGGTGACCCGGGCGGGTGGTGCGATGGAGACGTCCTGGTAGATGGCCTTCTGGGTCGGGCTGAGGGCGGTCGTCACCGGCGCAGCCCGCCGACGTCGACCGCCTCGACCCGGCCCAGGTTCATCAGCACCTGGGGCTTGACCGCCCCATCGACGCGGTGGTTGTGGGCCAGCGCGACGTAGCGCACGACCGACCCGTCGGCGTTCCGCCGCTGCGTGAACCGCAGGTACATGCCCACACCAAACCACACAGACCCAGGTGGAGCAACCACGATCAGACCAGTCGTGTTACCACACTTTCGGCACCGCGAGCCCGAATTTCCGTGGTCGACAAGCCCGCTACCTGCGACTTCACGTCAGCGATCTTCACTGTGTGCCCACGAACTGCGGAACCGGGGCGTCACGCGGCCCCGGACCGAACCGGCCGGACCGCCGCAGCCGCACCACTCGACAGCCAGGTCTACGCACGGGCGGGCCGGCCAGATCACTCCAGGGCCCTAGGGCCTGTTTGGTAAGTGCGGGTGCTGGCCGGCTGTGGATCGGGCGGTGGGATCCGGCTCGGATGATCTGTTGTGTGTCTCGGGGTGATCTCACGAACGCGCAGTGGGCTGTGTTGGAGCCGTTGCTGCCGAACGTGAAGAAGAAGCCGGGTAGGCCACCGACGTGGACCCGGCGGCAGTTGATCGACGGGATTCGGTGGCGGACGCGGACCGGGACGCCGTGGCGTGATGTCCCGGACCGTTATGGCCACTGGCGCACCGTGTACGGGTTGTTCCGGGACTGGCAGCGCGACGGCACGTGGAAGAAGATCCTCACCGAGCTCCAGGCCCGGGCCGACGCCGAGGGGCTGATTACCTGGGATGTGTCGGTGGACTCGACCGTGGCCCGCGCTCATCAGCACGCCGCGGGCGCGTCGAAAAAGGGGATCTCCAACGGGAGTCCCCGGGTGGCGTAGAGACCGAACCGGCTGATCATGGGCTGGGGCGGTCTCGTGGTGGGTTCACTACGAAGATCCACCTGGCGGTGGAGCAGGGTCAGCGTCCGCTCTCACTGCTGATCACCGGAGGGCAGCGCGGGGACAGCCCGCAGTTCGCCGCCGTCCTCGCTGCGATCCGGGTGCCGCGGGTCGGTGCCGGCCGGCCGCGCACGACGCCAGACCGCGTGCTCGCGGATAAGGCCTACAGCTCCAAGGCGAACCGGGCCCACCTGCGTCGCCGTGGGATCCGGTGCACGATCCCGGAGAAGGTCGACCAGGCCGCCCACCGCCGCAACCGCGGGCCGCGTGGCGGGCGGCCACCGACGTTCGACAAGCAGGCCTACAAGCAGCGCCACGCCGTCGAGTGCGGGATCAACCGCCTCAAACAGCACCGCGCGGTCGCCACCCGCTATGAAAAACTCGCCGTCCGCTACGAGGCAACGGTCACCATCGCAGCGATCAACGAATGGCTACGCTGACCGACTTCCCAAACAGGCCCTAGACGGTCTTTGGACAGCGGACTCGACGAGTCACGCAGTCGCGCGACCGTAGGTGCTCGATCCGTGCCAGCCGTTCCCCGAGCCGCGCGTTCGCAGCCCTCGGCTCGACGGTCTGGCGTGCCTGCAGCGAGACTGGCGTCACAGCACATGCTGCGCGTCGCGCCGCGGACCGTCCGGATCCCGCGAACCAATCACATCGGCTGCCGGCGCCGCAGCGCCAATCACACTTGGCAACGCAGCCGGCTACTCGGCCCCGAGCCCTCACGGACCGCATCCATCAGCCCGACATCACCACCCACCGCGAGGGACCTGAATGATCACCCGGGCCGGTGACGCGCACTGTCGAGGAGGTCGGCCCTTCGCCTGGACCCAACCCGCGACCGCGCAGCGGACTCGGACGCGACTGCTCCTCTCGCTCGCGTATGAACACGGGCGAACCAGACCGGGCCCAGCGGGGCCGCGTCTCCACGCAGGACAGGTGCGCTGTCGCCCGGCCACTCGGTCGTCCGTCTCCACGCGGATTTTAGGTCACGCCCGCCCGACGGAGCCCTACCGCTGGTCGCCGAGACTGGTGTTCCAGGTAACCGCGCCGCCTTGTCGCCCCGGCCTGACCCCGTGCTCGCGTAAAGCCGACCGCCGCGAGCGGGATCACCAGCACCACCAGCTGGGCCCGCATCCGAATAACTATTCCTATATTCGCCAGAGTACCGGCCATTATGATTGTCATCGTCATTGCCATGACGAGAAACAGCCACCGTGGCCGGCCAATGTGACGCCACCCCGCAACGGCCATTCCGCAGGTGATCCACCATGCCAGAGCATCGGCGTCCGCGAAAACAGGGGTCGATGGAAACTGCCAAGGGAACGGTCCGAACAGGACCATGGCAAGCGCCGTAGGCAGCTGCGAAAGAATCCCACCATAACTTGAACTTGGGTCCACTTCGCCTCCGAAACCCGTCCTGGCCGTCGTCCGCAATTCGTTGTGCCTGTTAACAATCGAGGACGGATCGAGTTGGGAGAAGACATTGAGATCGCCGAACCTCGGCGCCAGAAACACAACGAGAGCAGCACAGACAAGCATCATTCCAATACCACGTAGGCGCGTCGAGCCTCGGACAAGTCGATCGCTGCCCAGCACGACCAACGAAAAGATGAAAGCAGCCAGAACAAAAACTGCGATTGTCGCGCGAGTCGGCACGAATAGGCTTCCCGCCAGAAGAACGGCTACACAACGACGTCTCGTGAGCCCCCCGATAATGATTCGGACACCGACATTCAATAGTGCCGCAATACAGAGCCAGGCGGCTGGCTCCCGGATCAGTTGGGTCCCCCAGATCAGCATCGCCGGGTGGAGGAGTACCAGGCGAGATGCCACAGTCGCCGCCCGATGCCCGGCCAACTTAGCTGTGGCATCGCCCACCAGAAGAATTACCCAGGAGAACATCAATGAATTAATTGCGAGGCCCGCTAGTGGGGCATGACCAAACAGCAAGTAGAGCACCGCAAGGATATAGATAAATAGTTCTTTTCCGCTCGGGACCGTCGGTTGCGATGCCGATGCTCCCGACCACCAGTTGGCAACCTCGGACGCAATCCTGTCGTATGTGACCGCGTCGGGACTGACCAGCCTGGAGGGGCCGATCCACAATATCCATGATATGACCATATATATTACGTAGCCCGCTGCCGCAGCTTGCAAGACTCCCCGGCAGGTCGAGGTCGGGGGCACAGCGGCCAACATCACGGCGCCGAAACCAACCACCAGCGCGGTACCGCATGCCTGAACGAATATATTGAACATAAACCCCACCTCATCGATCAACCACTGGCTGCGTTCGAGAGATCGGGCCGCCGATACATTGGCAGCCGGACGGACCATTATTCGCATTCAGTACAAGCCGGTCTCGGAAAGGCTCCCAAGGTGGCTTGGCCCGTCCGCGTCGCGTGGCGAGAGAACGGCAAACAGACCCCCGCGCATCTGAGACTCTCCGCGCCCTGCCCAAACGGCAGAAGTCGATCAGCGCAACACCTCACGTCCGTCGTCTCCCGGCAGCGAGTACGCCGCCCGCGGGGTGCCGATGCCAGCCCCCGCCGCCGCCGAGTTTCTGCTCACCGGAATCCCCACTGCCTCGGGCAGACTCGGCCGACCGTCCACCGGCCCAGGTGCCGCGCAACCGGCGGTGTGTCTATCGACGCCACGAACCAACAGCGCGCAGCAACACAATTGTATGCTATACAGGATGGTTGATCCGAGGGCTGCGCCAAGTGCTTGCCACAGCAACACCAGGGGTACGTAGGCAAGGCTCATAGCGGCAAAAACTCCGCCCGCCAGAACGAGCCTTCTCCGTTCATCACCGGCAGTCATCGACGACAGCTCGATCCGTGCGACGCCGGAGGCGACAGCACCGGGAAGAAGAAGCAGGACAAGCGGGACCGACGGCTTGTAGGCCGGAAGCACCCACGGCAGGATCGAGATTGCCGTGACGGCGGTAGGAACCGCGAGGACGATCGCGACCCGAAGGTACTTCCGAATGAGGGACCTTCTTAGGGCGCGACGCGTCTCGGCAGAAAACGCCTTTGCTCCCTCCGCTGCCGCAGCGAGCGCGAAGGCCTCGGCGAGCCGCAGGACGACCTCCGCCAAGAATACCGCTACGGAATAGTAGCCGACTTCGGCCCCAGTACCGAAAATTCCTAGGACAAATAGGTCGGCTCGAAGCAGCAGTTGTTGTCCGGCGAACCCAACATGAGCAGATAGAGCCGATTTCAGCAGATCGATTCGCCAGCCACGTCGGAACAGACGCCAGGAGATCCAGGGCGACAGTCTGCGAGCGGCGAGCGGGATCGGAAGGAACTGCGCGAACAGCCACACGGCGACGACCGGGGACGATCTTCGCCACAGGGCCGCCGCGCTGACAGCGACGACGAGATAGACAACCGACTGCAGCGTCGTGATGTCACGGAAGGCCCGGCTTTCGCCGATGGCCTGTAGGCTTCGGATCAGATACCAAGCGACGATGCTCAATGCCGCGCCGACGCAGACCATCAGGGCTGAGGCCGGATTAAGCTGGCCGACTCGGAAACGCGGCACGAGAAGCACAGCTACCACCGCGCCAGCAACCAGGGACAGGGCCAGCAGCACTGAAACCGCCAAACCGGACTGGAGCGACTCGGTATCACCTTTCCGATGCCCGTGCACCGCACCGACGTACACGCTTGCCTGTACCAGAATTCCGAGCAGACTTGCACTTGACATCACAAAGGTCAATGTGCCACGGCCGGCCGGTCCCAGGATTCCAGCCGTACAGAGCGTGACGATGACCCCGGTCGCAACCGGAACCGCTTGAGAAACCACCAGATCCAGGATTCCCGTGATGCGAGCATCCGTCCGTTCGGTGCGACTCGGGATTCGAAGCCTGACCTGACGCAGGCATGAGACCAGGCCAATCATACCAATCCGCCGGAAAGTGTTGACATCGAACGACACGCCGACGATGCAGGGCGACCGCTCATGCGCTCACAGTAGCGTAATAGTGGCTACGACCGAAGGGTGCCCGACCGCGTTTCGTCACTCCGGACTCATGGCGAGCGTCGAGGTCGATGGGCACAGCGACGATCACAACACACAAGGAAGAATGTGAGGTTGACCAAAAATGTGCACGGAAGGTTGTGTCGAGTTTGTTCGACGATGGAGTAACGAAGCTGACTTGTCTCACAAGCGGATCCTCGAGGTCGGATCATACGATGTGAACGGTTCCGTCCGGGGCATCATTGCGACCCGTTCTCCTAGCGAGTACATCGGTGTGGATATCAGCCCTGGCCCCGGCGTCGACGTCATATGCGACGTTAGCGGTCTGGCGGACCGCTTCGGCGAATCCTCGTTCGATGTGGTAATTACGACCGAAATGCTCGAGCACGTCCGAGACTGGCGCGGCGCGGTGACGAATCTCAAAAGGGTGATGCGTCCAGGAGCAGAACTCCTCCTGACAACCCGGTCCCGCGGGTTCCAGTTTCACGGATATCCCGCCGACTACTGGAGATTTGATCTTGGTGACATGTCGACGATCTTTAGCGATCTCTCAATTCTGGAGCTCGAGTCGGATCGGCCCGAGTCGCCTGGGGTGATGGTCAGGGCAAAACGCGGGACAGAATTCAGCCTGGCTGACCTCGACAAGTACGCCGTGTACTCGGTCATCAGGCGGAAGAAAGTACTCCATGCGACCGCTCGCGACGTCTTCATATCCAGGTGTATAGCGTCCGCTCGGGACACGGCACGACACCGGCTTCCACCGAGCGTGGTCGGCGCCGTACGTTCGAGGCGCCGGGAGCGTTTTGCTTTTCGCTCCGCAGACTAGTGATCTCGGGACGCCACAGGTTTCATGGTCGCCGCCAAGAACACCGGGCTCCGCCGGCCCTCGTCGACCTTGCGGAGCGAGGATTACCTGATCGGGCGAGGTGCCGGCAGGTCCATCTTCCGGTGGATATGACACGACTCGGAAGTGCGGCCGTGGCCGAGCAGAACCGTTTCGCCGGTTCCGATCCGCTTCTGGCCACGGTAGGCGTCGTCCTAGTCATCCGGCCGTTCGCCGATGCCTATCACAGTGTAGGTATCTTGACACAGAGGGGGTCGGGTTGACCGAGGCGTTTAGAGCCCCAGTGCTGACCGCGGTCACTCCGTACGGGCCCGATGGGGCGAGCTCACGGGTTCGGGTGTATGACTGGATGAGGTGGCTGGGGGTCACCGCGAACGTCTACGACTACCTCGGTGCCGCGAATGCGAGCCCGGGCACGTTGCTTCGGAACGCAGCGAAGGTCCGTCAGGCGGAGGGCCACGTCAGGAAGCTCGCTAGTAGGCGGATCCCGAGGCTTCTCCTGCACCGTGAGGCGAGCCCGCTGAGCCGAGGCGGGTTGGAACGGCGACTGATGACGGCCGCCGAACTCGCTGTGTACGACTTTGACGATGCCCTTCAGTGGGACGATGGGGGCGGCCTCCATCGCAGGGTCGCGCCCAAACCACCCAAGTGCCACGCCGCCGTCCGGTCAGCTGACCGAGTTATCGCCGGGAACGACACGCTGGCGGACTGGGCAACCGGACTCTGCCCGGACGTCGTCGTCATTCCAAGTTGCGTCGACCCGGCTAAGTATCAACGCAAGACGTCCTATTCCCTCGCGGACCCGCCCCTTCTCATCTGGGTCGGCAGCCCGAGCACCGAACGGTACCTTCGGCTCATCTCGACGCCGCTTCTGGACTTCCACCGCCGCTCGGGCGCTCGCCTGCGCCTGGTCAGCGGTGCTGACGCCTCCCTGGGGCCGCTCGACGTGATGATCGATCGAGTGCAGTGGCGTAGAGACAGGGTCGGAGGGCTGCTGGCGGGTGCGGACATCGCCATTGCTCCGCTGGCGGATGGCCCTTACGAGCGCGGCAAGTGCGCGTACAAGATCATTGAGTACGCCGCCACCGGACTTCCGGTGATCGGCTCTCCGGTTGGCGCGAACGAACTGGCGCTCAAACGGTTCGGTGGGTATGGGCCATCGGTCCACGACGACTGGTCTGACGCGCTTGACAGCCTTGTGTCCATGTCCGCGAACGCCAGGCGAAAAATGGGAGAAGCGGCACGGCGAGCGGTCGAGGAGCATTACTCCTTCTCGTCCTGGTCAATCGCCTGGACAGATGCCGTCGGCCTCGGTGACTTCAGGGCGCGCGGCCCAGATCAGATGGGCATCGAAGATCGCCTATTCTGACCCACCTGACGCCGGCCCCGGTCGACAATCTCTCGCGGACTGGTCCGTACGGGCGGGAGCCATGACCTCGATCTCCTCTTCGCGGCGCGGCATGGCCGGCTCACGCGGCCGGTGGCCGCGAAGGCACGACACAGACGCGCCGAAATGTCCCTTTGGGAAGGTGGCCGCGGCGGTGGGGCATCGGCCGGCACACCGATCTGATTGCGTGGTCTTCTATGGCATTGTCGAAAACCGTTCCCGGAGTGATGGGAACTGCTTCCCGTGACGCTGGCGCGCCGCCCACCGGTCGGCCCAGGCTGGTCTTTGTGACCACGGTGCCGCTCAGCGCGGACGTCCTGCTGCGCGGCCAGCTCGGGGAGTTCCGGCGACGGGGCTATGAAGTAACCGTGGTCTCTTCTCCCGGCAGCCTTCTCGAGGTGGTTTCTCGGCGAGAGGGTGTGGCCACAGCGGCCGTCGAGATGCGCCGTGAGATCTCCCCCTCGGCGGACGTCCGCGCGCTGCTGGGCCTTTGTAGGCTGTTCCGCGAGATCCGGCCGACGATCACTAGCGTGGGAACCCCGAAAGCCGGCCTCCTCGGCGGTCTTGCCGCTCTGCTGACCGGCGTTCCGTGCCGGATTTATGTGCTGCACGGCTTGCGCCTGGAGGCCGTCTCGGGACCGCGAAGATCGGTCCTCTGGGCCGCCGAGTGGATCGCATGCAGATGCGCGCAGACCGTCGTCTGCGTCGGGCCGAGCCTTTTGCGTCGAGCCGAGTCGCTACAACTTCTCCGAAAGGGCAAGTCAATTGTCCTCCACAAAGGGACGTTGAATGGTGTCGACTACGACCGATTCGCCGAGACCGAGGACCGGATCGGCGCCGGCCGGGAACTGCGCGCGCAGCTCGGGATTCCACAGAATTCTTCTGTCGTCGGGTTCGTCGGGCGGATTGCCCAGGACAAGGGAATCCTCGACCTGATTGCCGCGTACCGGCTGCTGCAACCGAGCTTCCCCGATCTCTACCTGCTACTGGTCGGCGCGGAGGATCCGGCGGATCCGCTGCCAATAGAGTTCGAATCGCTCGTCTCCGGGCTCCCTCGTGTCGTCGGGACGGGATGGCTGGAGGACCCGACGCCGGCGTATCATGCGATGAACATCCTTGCCCTGCCCACCTATCGTGAGGGAATTCCCGGCGTCGCTCTTCAGGCTGCTGCTGCGGGTCGCCCCGTCGTGACGACCTCGGTGACCGGTGCCGTCGACGCTGTGGTCGACGGGGTCACCGGAGTCATCGTCCCCCCGCGCGATCCGTTGGCTCTTGCGGAGGCGCTCGGCCAGCTGTTGTCCGACCCCGGGCGCAGCCGGAGGATGGGGGAGCTCGGGCGGGAGCGAGTACAGCGCGATTTCAGGCCCGAGGACATGTGGAACGACCTCGATTCCCTGTTCCAGCAGCTTCTTCAGCGGGGGACTAGTAGGGTCAAGACCCTGCGGAGCCGTACATCCGTGAATGGCTGAGCTCGCCGGCCCGTCCCCATCCGGGCGGCGACGACGCGTTCGCTCGCCGCGACCTCTCACGGCACGCCGCTGGCGTTCCGCGCCGACGGGCGAGGCCGTGCGGGCACCCCGACCGCCACGACATCGGCGGGAAGGTCCCGGACCACGACCGCACCGGCTCCGACGATCGTCCCGGCTCCGACCGCGCACCCCTGAATCACGACCGCCCCGGTCCCGATGGTCGACCCCTCCCCCGCGGTCACGGCGCCGCTGAGGCGCGCACCGGGAGCGAGCGTGACGTAGTCGCCGAGCCTGCAGTCATGCGCGACCGTCGCCGCGATGTTGAGATGGACGTGGCGGCCGGTGCGCACGTTGGTCGTGATGCTGGCGAGCCCGCACACCACGGTGCCAGGCCCCAGCGTGACCCGGCGGCCGACCACGGCGGACGGATGGACCAACGTCGCCGGTACTCGTCCCCACTCGGTGGCCGCGAGATCGATCACCCGCCGCGCGTCAGGAGAACCGATTCCCAGCACGTACTGGGCGTCCAGCTCGGCGAGCAGGCGTACCGGCCCCAAGTGGCGAACCCCGCAGGCGGCGAGCACTTCGAGATCCGGCGTGCCGTCATCGAGCACGCCCAGAAGATCAAACTGCGGCCGAACCGCGTTCACCGCCTCGACGACGTCGAGCAGCTCCCGTCCGTGCCCGCCCCCACCCACGACAACCAGCGCCTTCACCTCAGCGTCGCCCCCTCTCTCCGGCGTCGCCACAACGTCCGTGCGAAGTAGTCTCGCCAACCGCAGCGCAGTCACCATGCGCGACGAGCCGACAGGCTGGCACGGCCACGAGAGCACCCGGGCGGCGCCCGTCGCGCTACCTTCACGCGAGCAGACACTTTCCATAACCTCACACGGCCTGGCGTCCAGACAGGACTACATTGTGTGACGACCAGCGGCCCGAGCGCGGTGCCATCCCGTCCAGCTTCCCCGCACGGAGGAACACATGGTCGGTGCCGGATTCGCGGCCTGCGTCATCACCCTGGCCGCGATGCCCGTCGTCAGCGCCTACCTGCGCCGGCTGTCGGTGCTCGACGTCGCCGACGAGCGCACCCCGCACCCGACGCCGCGGGGTAGCGGCGCCGCGGTGGTGCTGGGCCTCTTCGCCGGCGTGATGTTCACGGTGCTCACCAGCGGGCGTGCCAACGCGCCCGATCTGCTGCCGATGACGCTGGCGATCACCTTGTTCGGCCTGCTGGGGCTGGCCCAGGACGTGGCCGGCAACATCGGCGGGATGACGCCACCGCGGCGCCTCGCGGTGCAGGTGATGGCCGCGTTCGCGGTGACCGCGATGACCATCGTCAGCGTGACGCTGACGGGCGGGCGGCCGGGCGCCGGACTGCTCGTCGCCGCCATCCTGGTCGGGCCGGTCTGGCTGACCGGTCTCGTGAACGCCTTCAAGTTCATGGACGGCGTGAACGGCATCTCGGCCGCGCAGGCAATCGTCGCGGGCGCCGGATACGCGCTGGTCGGGACGCTGCACCACAACCCCCCGCTGGTCACCGGCGGCGCTGTGCTTGCGGGCGCGGCGGTCGGGTTCGCGCCGTTCAACGTGCCGAGGGCACTGGTGTTCCTCGGCGATGCTGGTAGCTGTGCACTCGGCGCGGCGATCGCGGCGCTGGCGCTGCAGGCGGCGCTGTCCGGCGTCGGCGTCGAGGCAGTGCTGGCACCTGTGGTCCTCTACCTGGCGGACACAGCGACCACGCTCGGCCGCCGAGCACGGGCCGGCGAGCGCTGGTACCGGCCGCAGGGCGGCCACGCCTACCAGCGGCTGGTCGCGGCCGGCTGGTCACACACCGCGACCGCCGGCTACACGGGTCTGCTCGCCGCGCTGTGCGCCATGCTTGGGCTCGTCACCGCCGCGCGGGCGGCCGCCCCGGTCCGGGCATGCGCGGACCTCGGCGTGTGCGTTCTGGTCGCGAGGTATCTGGGCGCTCCTGGCCGGGTCGCCGCCCGCCGGGCCGCGGCGACCGTCTCGATCGGGGATGCCGCCAGGACGCAAGTGTCCGTCCCGGTCCAGCGCGGTACGGCCGACACGCCTGCGGAGCAGAAGCTTCCCGCCTCGGTCCAGCCTGAATAAGGTCCATCACTGATGGCAACGCGTCAGCTACATCCCGACATCGGAATCCGTGGTAACGATGCGGCTACCCGGCAGTGACGCGTTCCCGGGGCAGCGATGCGATCAAGAAGCCTGAGGCACGCTCCTGACCGGAGGTCAGCCGCGCGATGAGCGAGCCACGTGACATCCCGGGGCCGACGACACCACGACGCGGCCTGCCCGTGAGCCCACCGAGCAGCACGCTGCCTGCGCCGGCCCGTGCGATGCTCCCGCCTGCCGCCAGTCCGGCGGCTCCCTCGCGCGAGGGACGGCCCGAGCCGCCCGTCGGATCGGCCGGCACGGCCGGCGACCTCGCGCGGGTGACCGCGGTCGTCGTGCACTGGGGGCCGGTCGAGCCGACGGCCAGGCTGGTGGAACGGCTGGTGACGATGCGCCGGCTCACCGCCGTCGTCGTCGTCGCGAACGATGCCACCGGTCGCCCACCCGGGCTGCCGCCCGGTGCCGACTGGCTCGTGCCGGACACAAACCTGGGCTTCGCCGGCGGCTTCCACCACGGCGCGGACACCCGCCCCGACAGCGACGCATACCTGCTGCTGAACAACGACGTCCGGCTGCCGGAGGCCACCCTCGACGGATGCCTGGAGCTGCTCGCCACCGACGGCGTCGGGATCGTCGGGCCGACGCTGCTGAACGCCGACGGCATCCACCCGGGCCCGGCCCGGCTGACGGCGCTGTTCGCGGCCCCGCTGCGCCGCCGCGCCGCCCGCGCCGGGCAGCCGGCCGAGGTCGCGTTCGTCCGGGGCGCGATCCTGCTGATCCGGGCCGAGTGCCATCGGCGGGTCCCCATGGACACCCGGTTCTTCCTCGGCTACGAGGAGGCCGACCTCGCGTGGCGGGCCAGAGCCGCCGGCTGGCGGGTGATGGTCAGCCAGCATCAGGCCTGGCACACCGGTGGCGGCACGATTCCCGGCAACACCTTCGCCTACTTCACCGCGCGCAACCGGATCTGGTTCGCGCGGGTGCACGGTGGACGGCGGCGTGGCGCCGCCGTCGCCCTCTGGCTGGCCCTGGTGACGGTGCCCCGGTCCGCCGGCTCCGACCTGCTGCGCGCTCGCGGTGTGGCGCGCTGTCGGTACGCCTGGCACGGCCTGCTCGACGGGCTCGGGCCGCTGCCGCCGGTCGGCCGGCCCTTCGCGGACGAGCCGCGCCCGCAGCGCTGGGAGCGGCCCACCCTTCCCAACCGGGCCACCCGTCCCGCACCCGAGACGGCTCCCCGCCGGGGCGGGCTGGCCCAGACGGGCGACCCGACCGTCCCCCGGTCCCCGGAGGCCGAGGCCACGCGCGCCGCGGCACGGGCCGACAACGCCGCGGCGACGTACGCCCGCACGGCGGAGCTCGTCACCGAGCTGCGCCGGATCAAGGCCGTCGCCGGTCCCGCCGCGGCCGTCTGGTTCGCGGCGGCGGTGGCGGCGCACGCCCCGACCGTGACGCGGACCCGCCGCCTCGACGCGGCAGACCGAGCCATGGCCGGCCGGGACTGGACGTTCCGGCCGCAGCCGGGGGTACACGTCCGACTGCCCGGGGCGGCCTTCGGCGATGCCCGGCAGCTGTACTGCCGGCGCGCCTACGCCGCCCGCCCCGGCTTCGCCCCGGCCAGCGGCGAGAGCGTCGTCGACCTCGGCGCGAACCAGGGCCTGTTCAGCGTCCTCGCCGCCGCCGCAGGGGCGAGCCGGGTGGTCGCGGTCGAGGCACAGCCTCGGCTCGGCGCCCTGCTCACCTCCCTCGCCCGCGCCAACGGCGTGGCCGGCCGGATCGAGCTGGTGCACGCGCGGGTCGGGGCGGGTGGCGACGCGGTCCTCGCCGGCGCCACAGGCCGGGGCATCGGCCGGCCCGGCCCGGTGCCCGAGCTGACCGTCACCGAGCTGCTCGACCGGCACGACCTGCCGCATGTCGACCTCCTGAGGATCGACCTCGACGGCTCGGAGTTCGCGCTGTTCGACCAGCCGGGCTGGCTGGACCGCGTCGGCCGGATCGTCATGCGGCTTCATCCCGAGCAGGGCGACCCGGCCCGGCTGCAACGGGTGCTCGCCGAGCACGGCTTCGGCTCGGTCCTGCTCGACGACGAACTCGCGCCGACGCCCACCCTGCTGCGCGCGCCGTCGGGTCACCTGTACGCCCACCGCCACCTGACCGCGCCCCGCCCGCGCGCCGAGCGCCGGCCGTCGGCGGCCGTCGACACGTCCGGCGGCGCGGCGTGACCCGCGAGCGCCGCACGCGGCGCGCGCCGGCACCGCGGACTCCGGCGACGCGGTGATCCCGCCGCCGTGGCAGGGCCGCCACGAGTGGATCGCGCGCGGCTCGCGTCCCGGGCAGCTAGTCGCGCGGGCCCGGCTGCGCGGGCAGCGCGCGGCGCTGGCCCACGTCCCCGGCCTGTTCACGGTGCTCACCGGCGCCGAGCGGGCGCTGGGAGCGGACGGCTGGCCGGCGGGCTTCGTCCCACTCGCCGGCCGCTGCCGGCCGCTGTGGGCCGACCCCGCCCGGCTCGCCGCGGGCCAGCTCACCCTGCTCGGCCACACCAGGACGCTGCACCCCGCCGGCCCGGAAGGCGCCCCGGACACGGACTGGGCCCAGCCGGACGCCGCGGCGCGCTGGCACGACCACCTGCATGGCTGGGAGTGGGCCTGGGCGCTGACGACCGACGGGTACCGGGACCTGTTCGGCGGGCTGTACCTGTCCTGGCGGGCGGCCTGCGTGCCCGCGCCGAGGGCGGTGACCGTGCCGGCGGCGCGCGCGGCGGCCTGGTCCGCGTCCGTCGCCTCGGTGCGGGCGTGGTCGCTGTGTGCCCTGCACCGGCCGCTGGCCGCCGGGACGACGGCCGACGGGCCGCTTGCCCTCGACCTCGCCCGCCACCGCGCGTTCCTGCGGGTCCACCTTGAGGTGGACGTCGCCGGGCGGCACCTGGTCAGGAACCTCAAGGCGCTGGTCGGCCTCGCGGTCGCCGCCGGGGACGGCCCGGACGCGGACCGCTGGGCGCAGGCGCTGCGCCGGGCGGCGCACCGTCAGGTGGGGCCCGACGGCGGCCACGCCGAGCGGGCACCCGCCGCCCACTGCCAGGTGCTCGCGGACCTGATCGACGTGACCGGCCTACTCGCCGCGGCGGGCCGGCCGGTTCCGCCCGACCTAACCGACGCGGTCACCCGGATGCGCGGCTGGCTCGCCGCGGTCCGCTCCCCCGACGGGACCGTCTCCCCGCTCGACGACGGGTTCCCCGTCGCCGAGCCCATGGTGGCTCTCCTGCTGGCCGACCCGGCCGAGGCCATTCCCGCCGCGCGCGGTTCGGACGGCCCCGTCCCGGTCGACACCCCGGTGCGCGGTCCCGTCCCGGCCACCACCGGACCCGCCGCCGGCCGGACGCGGTCCCTGGCGCGATCGGCACCCGCGTCGGCCGCGCTCGTTCTCGCGGCAGCGAGCCCGCTGGCGACGCCACCGGGAGTGACGCCGACAAGTGCGGCGAGGGCGCCTGACGCGGCCGAGCCGACGCTGCGAGTGCTCGCCGACAGCGGGCTCGCGGTCGCGACCGCGGGCGTGCTGTGGGTGCTCGCCGACTTCGGGCCGCCGAGCACGGCCCACCCGCCGGCCCACGCCAGCGCGCTCGCGTTCCTGCTCTGGCACGCGGGGCGCCCGCTCCTGGTGGATACCGGGACGTCGACCGACGTGCCAGGCCCGGTCCGTGGCCGGGAGCGCGGCACGGCGGCCCACTCGACCATCGTCGTGGACGGCGCCGACTCGGTCGAGGCCCGCGGCCCGCTGCGGGCCGGCCGGGCGGCCCGGGCGCGGCTGCTCGAAGCGGGCTTCGACGGCGCCGGCGTGCTGCTGGCTGGCGAGCACGCCGGCTTCCACCACCTGCGGGGCCGCCCGGCGCATCGGCGCGACCTGCGGCTGTGGCCGGACCGGGTCGAGATCATCGACACCGTCGAGCCGACGCGTCCCAGCCCGCGGCGCGCCGGGGCCCACGTCATCGACGTGCTGTTCCAGTTCGCCCCCGGCCTCGGGCTCACGGCCGAGCCTCGCCTCGACCGGTCCGGGGCCGGCTCGGTGGCTCGTTTCGTCCGGGCCGACGGGACGATCGTCACGCTGCGTGCGCTGTGCGAACCGGCCGACGCCGAGGGTGCCGACGCCTGGGCCGGCCCGGCGGCCGCCGCCTGGCAGATCGTCACCGCGGAGCGGGCCACCGGCTGGCGGCGGACGGTCCCGGCGGCGACGGCCCGCTTCCGGGTGCGGGCCCGGCTGCCACTGCGGGTGCGCACCGTCCTGACGGTCGTGCCTGGCGCCAGCCAGCCAGGCTGAGCCCGGCCGCCCACCCACCCAGCAGCCCCGAGGATGGAGCCGCGCCATGCCGATGACCGACCCAGCCCGCCCGCCCGACGACGCCCGCGCGGCCGCGGCGGCGGGCTTCGCGCGGGTCCTGCCCGGGCGGGTCGACAGCCGGGCCCGGCGCGGCTCGTTCCGAGACCGGCTCCGGGTCGTCACCCGGCTCGTCGAGCCGCTGGTGGCGGAGCTGCGCGCGCCGGTAGCGCTGGAGCTCGGCGTGGGCGTCGGTGGGCTCGGCGGGCTTTCCGTCAGTCCCGACGGGCGGGTGGCCGGCCTCGGCACGCCCGCGCCCAGCGCCATCCGGTCGGTCGCCGAGCGGGCCACCCAACGGCTCGTCGTGCAGCGGCGGCTGCCGGCGCCCTATCAGCGAACCCGGATCTACGTGTCCAGCGATGCCGGCCTGGAGTACCTGCGCCGCACGCTGACCCGGGTCGAGCCGGTGCCCACCGGCCTCATCCGCGAGACGGTCTGGCCCGGTGCCGTGGTGTGGGACGTCGGGGCCAACGCGGGCCTGTTCAGCTTCGCCGCGGCGACGGCGGCCGGCCCCGCCGGCCACGTGCTGGCGGTCGAGCCGGACGTCTGGCTGGTCGGCCTGCTGCGCCGCTCGGCGGCGCTGCCGGCCATCCGGGCGCCGGTGGAGGTGCTCGCGGCGGCGATCGGCGCCGCGACCGGCGTCAGCCGTCTCTGCGGGTCCACCCGGAACCGGGCGATCGGCCGCCGGGCCGGGTTCGGGCGCCGCGCGACGGTGCGGGCGGTGATGCCGATCCCGACCCTCACCCTCGACGACCTGCTGGCACACGCACCGGCACCGGACCTCCTGAGGATCGACGTCGGCGGCGCGGAGCGGCTGGTGCTGGAGGGCGGCCACCGGCTTCTCGCTCAGGCCAGGCCGACCGTCATCTGCGAGGTGGCCCGGGCGAACGCCCGCCCGGTGCGGGCCCTGCTCGCCGGGCACGGCTACCGGGTGCTCGACGGAGCGCTCGCGCCGGCCCAGCGCGTCCCACTTGCGGCGGCACCCTCGACCACCCTCGCGCTCCCGGTCGGTCCGCGCGCCGGGGTAGGCCAGCTGCGGCTGCCCGCCGCGGCCCGGACCGGCCAGCGGCTGGCCCGGTCGGGCGAGGTCTGAGCAGGGCGGGCGGGGGCTGAGCCGGGCGCGGCCGGGCCGGTGTCGCCGCCCGGGTCAGGTGCTCTGGTTACGCGCGAACGGGACGCGCGCCAGCGCGTCGACCACCTCGGTGAAACGGTCCGAGCGGGGGGCGAGCGCGAGGACGTTGGCCGTGTACGCGCCGCTCGGGGCGAGGCCTCGCGGGGTGAGGTTGAACAGCATGTAGCCAGCGTCGAGCAGCCGGCCGACGAACTCCTCCAGGCCCTGGCCGCCGCCGTGGCGGACCAGGTGGCTGGGCAGCATCTCCAGCAGCAGCGCCGGGGCATGGGCGGCGAGCAGTCCGACCGCCCCCCGCAGCACGTCGATCTCCGCACCCTCGACGTCGATCTTGACGAGGTCGGGCGGCCGGTGCCGGGCCACATAGGCGTCGAGGGTGTCGAGGCGGGCGAGATGGTCGGCGTGGCTCGGGTCGGCGACGGCGTGCGCGCGGCCGGAGGCGCCCTGGTAGCTGCGCAGGCCGGTCTGGCCCACCGTCGCCCCGATCGCGCTGGCGACCGGAACCACCTGGCCCAGGCCGTTGCGCAGGACCATCTCGCGCAGCACCGCCATGGTCGGCGGCACCGGCTCGAACGCGTGTACCTGCCCGGACGGGCCGACCAGGCCGGCGGCCCACAGGGTGTAGACGCCGATGTTCGCGCCGACGTCGTAGCAGGTGTCGCCAGGCCGCAGCACGGCCTCGAACACGGGGGCCAGCGCGGGCTCCCGGTACCGCAGCGCCGAGAGGGCCCGCGCCGAGCCGTCCCGGCAGCTGGCCAGGTCGAACGACATCCCGTTGGCGAGGCGGCCGGCCAGCGGGCCGCCGTAACGGTCCACGGGCCCGCGCACCCACCCGACGACCTGGTCGCGGCCCCACAGCTCGGGCAGCCGCGCGTCCAGCCGGCCGGCAACCCGCCACCGCATCGGTCCCCGCCGCCCGGCGAGCACAACCCCACCCTGCGCCATGCGGCCTTTTGTATCAGGCCAAGCACTCTCTGTAGCCATACCGAACGGCGAGACGGTCGCGCGGGTCAGCCCTGGCCCGCCGGCCAACGAATCGTTTGCCTGGATGTGCGTGCGGGACCACAATGGATTGGATCAAGTATCCATTTCGCGTCTTGGTTCGCGGTGCGCCGCGGGCCGGCCGGAACGGAGAAGGAGTCGCTCCATGCTGCGGTGGCCCGACGGTGACCTGCTCCCGGCGCCCGTCCGGGAGCGCCTGCTCGGCCCCGGGGCACCGTTCGAGCTGACCCGCGAGCAGGTCCGCGGCGTCGAGATGACGGTCTTCGCGCGCCGGGCGCCCCACCTGCCGGCGGTCCTCGCCAGCGCCTGCGCCCGCTTCCAGGACCGGCCTTACCTCATCTTCACCGGGCAGGACGGCGCGGACGCGGCCACTCTCACGTTCGCCGACGTCACGGCGTTGGCCGTCCGGGTCGCCGCAGTGCTGCGCGCCGAGTACGGGGTGAAGAAGGGCGACCGGGTCGGCTTCGTCGCCGCGAACAGCGCCGAGTACGCGGTGACGCTGTGGGCCGCGCTCTCGATCGGGGCGATCACCGTCGGGCTCAACGGCTGGTGGACCGGTCCTGAGCTCGCCCACGGGCTGCGGCTGACCGAGCCCGTCGCCGTGTTCGGGGACGACCGGCGGCTGGCCCGGCTCGACGGGCTCCATGAGGCCTCCGGCCAGCCGGTCGTCCGCTTCGCCGACCTGTTCGCCGCACTGGCCCTGGCCGAGCCGGCCGCCGACACCCCCCAGACCGCGGCGGCCGCACTGCTCGCGCTGTGCCCCGAGCTGGCCGAGGACGACCCGGTCACGATCCTGTTCACCAGCGGCACCACCGGGCGGCCGAAGGGCGCGCTGCTCCCCCACCGCGCGCTGGTCAACTTCAGCCCCGACGCCGCGTTGCGCGGCGCGGCGAGCGCGCTGATCGACCAGCTGGCGGCCAGTTCCGCCCCGGCCGCGCCCGCGCCGGCCACGCCGCCGGTGACGATCCTCTCCGGGCCCTTCTTCCACATCTCGGGCATCGGCCCGCTGCTGACCAACGCGCCGTTCACCGGCATGACCCTGGTCTTCGCGCCGCCCGGGAAGTGGGACCCGACGGTCCACCTCGACCTGACCGTCCGCTACGGCGTCACGAACTGGTCGGGCGTGCCGACCCAGCTCCTGCGCCTCGTCGAGCATCCGCGGCTGGCGGACTACGACCTGTCCCGGTTGCGCGGGCTCGGCGGCGGCGGCGCCGCGCTCGCCCCGGAGGTGCTCCGGATCATCGACCGGAACCTGCCCGGTCGCGGGATCGGCGGCGGGTACGGCATGACTGAGACCACCGGCATCGGCGCGACCACCGGTGGCCGCCGGCTGCGGGGCGCGCCCGGCTCGGTCGGCGTCGCGTCCCCGACCGCCGAGCTCAAGGTGGTCGGCCCGGATGGCGTCGAGCCGGCCGACGGCGAGGTCGGCGAGATCTGCGTACGCGGGCCGAGCGGCTTCCTGGGCTACTGGGCTGACGAGCACGCGACCGCCGCCGTCCTGGACGCCGACGGCTGGTACCGAACCGGCGACTACGGCCAGATCCGGGACGGCCTGCTCTACCTGGAGAGCCGGCTGCGCGATCTGATCATCCGCGGTGGCGAGAACATCTACCCGATCGAGATCGAGAACAGGCTGGCCGCGCATCCCGACCTCGCCGACGCGGCCGTCATCGGCGTCCCGCACCGGGAGCTCGGCCAGGAGGTGATGGCCGTCGTCGTGCCGCGCGACGGCGCCGCTGTCACGGCCGAGGACCTCCAGGGCTGGGTCGCCGCCGCCCTCGCGTCCTTCAAGGTCCCCGCCCACGTCCGCTTCGCCACCGAACTGCCGTACAACGCGACCGGGAAGCTCCTCAAGCGCGACCTCGAAGCCCAATACGCGACGGCGCCCTGAGCAGCCGCTGCCGGCCAGGCGACCACGGCGGCCGAAAAGATCAGTAGTCGCGCCGGGTACCGGCCTGTCACGATCAGCCCGTGACGTTGATTCTCGGCGTCGGGCTGGCGGGCCCGCACGCGAGCGGGCCGGCGCTCGCCGCCGCCCCGCCGCCCCGTCGCCCCGTGACACCTCGGTTTCTCCTCGCCCAGCTCGGGAGGCGGGGGCGACTCGGGCGGTGACTGTGGTGGGGGCGACTGACCGGATGCGGCCGGTCGGCCCGGTTCGGCCGGGGGATGCCGGCGCGCCGGGGCCGGGCTCCACCCTGCTTACGAACAGACACTTAGAGTCACCGTCCGTGCTCTCCACACATCGTCTCGATATCGGGGCCGAGACCGGGGCTCCGCGTGTGCTGCTGCTGGCCCCGTCGGGAGGTCTCGGCGGCGGCGTCGAACGCTACCTCGGCACTGTCGAGGAGCGGCTGCGCGCCGGCGGCGCCGAGGTGCACCGGCTGGACCTGTACGGGCCGACACGCCCGCGGGGCACCGGGTCCCGGCTGCGGTTCGGCGCCGCCACGCTGCGCGCCGCCCGCCGGCTGGCGCCGCTGGACGCGGTCCTCACCGGCCATCCGGACCTCATCCCGGTGGCCGCGGCGGCGCTCGCCGCGGGCCGCGCCGAGCGCGGGCCGGTGCTGTTCTACGGCACCGACCTCTGGCGGACCCGCCGGCTCGGCCGGGCGCTGCTCAACCGCCGCCCGGCGCTGTACCCGTTGACGATCAGCTCGTACAACGCCGGGGCGCTGGCCGAGCTGGGCGTGGCCCCCGTGCTGCGGCCCGGCCTCGCCGCCGCCTGGCGCGCGACGCTGCTGGCCGCGGGCGCCCGCGCCGCCCGGGCCAACGAGACGCGCCAGACGCAGACCCAGCCGACGACCGCCCCGCAGGGCGCCACAGCGCACGCAACCGTGGCGCAGCCACAGCCGCCGACGCTGCTGACCGTCTTCAGCCTGGCCGACGCCAACTGGGCCGGTAAGGGCCTGCCCGAGCTGATCGCCGCGCTGCCGTCAGTGCGGCGCGCCGTCGGCCCGGTGCGCCTCCTGGTCGCCGGCCGCGGGCCGGCCCCGGACGGGCTGCGCCGGGCGGTTGGCGCGGTGCCGGACGCCGAGCTGGTCGAGTCGCCGGACGACGCGGCACTCGCCGCCCTGTACGCGAGCGCCGACCTGTTCGTGCTGTGCACCAGGACCCACCCGGGCCGCAGCGGCGAGGGCTACGGCATCGTGCTGACCGAGGCCCAGCTCGCCGGCTGTCCCGTGGTCGGCCCCGTCTCCGGGGGCGCCCGGGACGCCTATCTCGACGGCGTGACCGGCGCGACGCCGGCCGACGAGTCGCCGGAGGCCCTCGCCGCGGTGCTCGCCGGCCTGCTCGCCGACCGGGCCCACCTCGCCCGGATGCGCCGCCGCGCCGCCGAGTGGGCCCGGATGGCGACCGAGCCGGCGGAGCACACCCGCGCGGTCTTCAGCGCGGTCCTCGGGCGAGCCCCGGTCAACCGGCCCACCGAGGTGTCGACGACCGGCTGGACCGCTCCCCCGCCACGGCCGTCCTGGCTGGCCACGACGGAGCCGCGGCTGACCGCGGCCGGCGCGCCTTCGCCCCGCCGCCCGGCCGCGCGGGTCTGGCCCGAACGGGCCGACCTGCCGGGCGCCGCCGACCAGGACGGCGACGACCTGACCAGCGACTACCTCGAGGCCAGCCGCGGCTGGAGCGACGACGTCGAGATCGACGACCTGGCCGGCAGATGACCGCCGCGGCGCCGGGCGGACCGGCTCATCCGCCCGGGCTGCGTGGGCTGACCCGCGGGCGGTGGCCCGGTGTGCGCACCGAACCGGCGGGGCGGGCGCCAGGCTGCGCCGGGACCAGGTTCGCGCCAGGTCGCGCGCCCGTCCGCAGCGTGGCCGCCTTCAGGTCGGGCCGCGCGGCACGGGTCTGCGCCGCCGGGTCGCCGTCCGCCGGACGGCGGTCTCCAACCGGCTGGCTCGGCACCGGCTCGGCCAGGCTCGCCGCGGCCTCGACGGCCGGATCCGCCTTGGCCAGGCCGGTCTTCGCCGCGCCGGACTTCGCCCCGCCAGCTCGCGGCTGACCTGGCTTGACCTGCTGCGGTCTCGCCTGCTGCGGCTTGGCCTCGGCTCCCTTGGTCGCGGCCGGCCGCGCCGGGGCCGCCGGACCTGGCAGGGACGGCTGGCTCTGGCTCTGCCGGGAGACACGCCGAGCCCAGTCCTCCAGCCAGGTGACGACCCGGCCGCCGGCCAGCGGCGGCGAGACGAAGTAGCCCTGCACCTCGTCGCACCGCCAGCCGGCCAGCGCCAGCCACGCCCCCTTGGTCTCCACGCCCTCGGCGACGATCTTCAGGTCGAGCGCGTGCGCCAGCGCCACCGTCGAACGCACGATCTCGGCGGCAGAGGGGTCTCGGTGCATGTCCCGCAGGAACATCTGGTCGAGCTTGACCTCGTCGGCCGGCAGCTCGCGCAGGTACGCCAGCGAGCAGAAGCCGGTGCCGTAGTCGTCCAGGCTGACCCGCACACCGAGCGCGCGCAGCTCGGCCAGCGTGCGCCGGGCCTGCTCCCGCACGGTGATCAGCGCCTCCTCGGTCACCTCGACGACCAGCACGCTCGGCTCCAGCCGGTGGCGGGACAGCGCGTCCTCGACGACCGCGGCGAAGCCGTTGTCGTCGATCACCAACGGTGGCACGTTGACCGAGACGGACAGGTCGGCCCCGGCCGCACGCCAGCTCGCGCAGTCCGCGAGAGCGAGCTCCAGCACGCGGCGGGTCAGCGCCGGCATGAGGCCGGCCTGCTCCATCTCCGGCAGGAACACCCCGGGGCCGCGCAGGCCCTCGCGCGGGTGCTGCCAGCGCACCAACGCCTCGACGCCGGTGACCCGGCCGGTGCGCGGGTCGGCCTTCGGCTGGTAGCGCAACTCGATCTGGTTGTCCTCCAGCGCGCTGCGCAGCTCCGCGCGCAGCCGCAGCCGGGCCCGCCCAGGCGCGGCCGGTGGGTGCCGGTTGCGCTGATAGGTGCTCTGGCCGACGCGGGTCAGCTTCGCCTCGTACATCGCGGCCTCCGCATGGCGCAGCAGCTCCGCGGCGCCCCGGCCGTGCGCGGGGGCGTAGGCGATCCCGACGCTCACCTCGGTCTGCACCGGCAGGTCGGCGAGCAGCACCGGCGCCCGCAGCGCGTCCCGCAGCCGGCTCGCGAGCAGCTCGGCCCGGCCTGGGCCGGCGTCGCGCAACAGCACGGCGAACTCGTCGCCGCCGATCCGGGCCAACAGGTCGGACGGGCGCAGCAGCTCCCGCAGCCGGCTCGCGACGACGACCAGCAGCCGGTCGCCGCTCTGGTGGCCGAGAACGCTGTTGATCTCCCGGAACCGGTCCAGGTTGACCAGGACGAGCGCGGCCGGCGAGACCTCACGCACCCGGTGCTCGCCGCCGCCCACCACCCTGGCCACGGCGTCGAGGAAGGCGCGCCGGCCGGCCAGGCCGGTCAGCTCGTCGCGGCCACGGAACCGGCCGCCCACTGGCCGGACCCGCGTCGACAGCAGACACAGGCCCGCCACCACCAGCACCGAGGCGACGAAGAGCCCGCCCCCGGTCCAGCCGGCGCCGAACCAGCCGATCACGGCCAGCCAGGCGAGCACGCCGAGCCCGCCCGCCAGCAGCGCGGCCGCCGTCACGGTCAGGGGCGCGGCCGGCCGGGTCCGGGCCGGCCCGGACGGAGTCGGCCAGTCCGCGGCCATCGGCCGGGGCAGTGGGACGGCCACCGGGCCAGCGACCGCGCCCGGGTCCGGCGCAGCCGTCGGAGTCGAGCCAACCGACGGGATCGAGCCAACCGACGCGTTCGGGACCGCCGCCGTTGGCGGGGCAGAACTCGGCGCCACGCCTAGTGGGGCAGGGCGGTGCGGGCTCGGCCGGGTCGGCCCGTCGGCACGGAACGCCAAGCCTTCGCGCACGGCGCCGGTCGCCAGGTCGTCCGGACTCGCCGGTGAACCTGGCCAGGGCACGGCACCCGCGTCTGTCGGGTGTAGCGGTCGGCCCGCGTCGACACCGTCGCGGCGCGGGCGGCGACGCACGGTACGGCGTACGTCCGCGACCAGCCAGCCCGGCGCGAGCAGGCTGGGCAGCCGCGGCTGGCGGACCAGCCCACCGGCGCTCGCCCCGACCGGGCTCGGTACCGGATAGGCCGGGTTCACGGCCGGCCGGGGCCGGCTGCGCGGCATCGGCGCCGTCGGGCTGTCGCTCTCACGCGAAGTCACCGCGGCCACCGCCGGCGCGGTACCGGGCCCCCCGGCCGCCACCGCCCCCGCGGACGGATCCGTGATGGCCATCGGGTGGGTGGCGGGCTCCCGGACGGTCGCCCCGTCGGCACCGGGCGCCGGCCTGGCTGGCTGCGCGGACGCGCCGACGTCGCGCGGGCCGCTCCCGCCGCTCCCGATGGCGGTCACCATCGGGCCCCTCCGCACTCACCCGACGCCGTGCGAGCGCACGGCGCCGTCGTCCAGATTCGCCCCTGCATCAGTCCCCCAACGATGATGCTCACCTGCCTGCGCGCCAAAGAGGTCGCGGTTCGCGACCATTTCGGATGTTTGACCCGCCGCCCCAACATCGGTGAGCACCGCTCGCCAGCGACACTCCCGAATTGCGGCGGCACGAACCCCGAGGCCCGGACCGTTCGGACCACTGGTGGATACGTTGACGCACGGCCGGCTCGCCGTCCCTGGATCGGGCGGTTCATACCGGACCGCGCCGTCCGACCACTCCGCGCATGGCTCGGGAGGCTATCCGAACCCAGGTGAAATCTGGAGGGGGAATTCTGCCTGGATGGGCACCGCTGCCCGCGACTCCGCAGGTTTTCGCTGGTAGGCGTGGCAAAACACGCACAAGCGTCCGCGGAGTGCCACGAAGTGGCCTCTTCGTCGCAGGCCTGGCGGGTCGGCGGGCGCCACCAATGCGGACAGTGCCCCAGCCAGGCTCGGTCGCGGGTGATCCGGAGCCCGCGTGGCCGAGCCGCTAGGCCGCCGCGACGGTGATGGTCACCCTCAGCGCTGGACCGTCACGTCGTTGAGTGGGACGAAAGGCTCGATCGCCGGGAAGACCACGAAGAGCAACAGACTTACGACCACGACCACCAGGAGCAGGGTCAACAGCGCCCGGACCGGTGTCGGTCCGGGCAGGTGGCGATAGATCCAGCCGTACACCGGTCAGCCCTCCCCTGGTTCGAACGGCACTCCCACGCCGGGAGCCTTCATGACAGTCTTGTCGAGCTTCGCGAACACGATCAGACGGGTTCTCGCGGAGTACTTCGGGTTACAGGTCGTCATCGTCATGACCGCCGCCGTCGGAGCCTTGCCAGCCTGTTCGGGAACTGGATAGGTGACATCCAGCCGGGTCGGCGCGACAACCTCGGACCTGGTCATCCGATAGACGTAGTAACGGTCGGATACCTCGACTACCACCGGGTCTCCGGGGCGCAGCTCGTCCAGCTCGTTGAATGGCTTTCCATAGGTGGTTCGGTGCCCCGATACGACGAAGTTACCGATTTCCCCGGGCATCGCGGTTCCCGGATAATGTCCGGGGCCTTCCTGTAGCTGGGCCTCGCCGACACCTTCCACGATGACGGGCGCATAGCCGGCGCCGAGACGCGGGATGTGCAGCTCGGCGAAGCCGTCGCCGACCGCCGGGTGCAGCGGCGCGGCGGGCGGTGGCGGGGCCGGCGTGGCGGGCCGCGCCGGCGCCGCCCAGGTGGCGGCCAGCTTGTTGTGAAGCCTGCTCTGGGTCCGTGCCTGGAAGATGTCCGTGATCCACAGCTCGTAGGCCAGAAACAGCGCGACGACCAGCCCGAGCGTGATGAGCAGCTCTCCCACCCCACGCACGACGGCGCCGCCGGTCCTCGCGCCTCCCGGCCGCCCTCCCGGGGCCGGGGGCACCGGCGACGGCGACGGCGACGGCGACGGCGAGGTGGGCTGGTCCGAAGGGGCGGACGCCGCCGCCGGTCGGACGTCCCCGGCGGCGGCCGGGGCGGGCCAGCTCAGCTCGATGGCGCCTGATCCAGCCGGGGCAACCCGATCACCGTCGAGCGGGTCGGCCTGCCGGGGCACCCGACTGGCGAGCCCCGGTTCGGCCAGCCGACCGGCCGGGTGCTCGCCGATCTGGTCACCGTCCGCCGCTCCCGCCATGCAGCCACCATAAGTGATTGAGACATCGCTGTCGGCAAGCAAGCCTGACGGTCCCGACGGCGGCGGCCGCATCCCGCGGCGACCCGGGCCGACGACCGGCCCCACCAGCCGTCCGGGCGCGCCTCCCCTCCGGGCCCCGGCCCGGGTCGGGGGCGGATGCGACACGAAGGCAGGTCCGCCCACGACCGGCGGATCCAGAACTACAATCCGCGATGGTCAGATGACAGATTGTTCGGTCGGGTCGGACAAAGGATCCTCGTCGGTGCGCAGTCTGCGGTCAGTGTCCCCCTGGACCGGGGTGTCGGGGTCCCCGGACACCAGACGGCCAGGGGCGTCGAGCCCCCCGGGCACGGGAGGCTCCACCGGGCCGTCGGCCGCCGCGCCACGGGTGCTGCTGCTGGCCGCGCCCGCCGGTCCCGGTGGCGGGGTGGACCGGTACGTCTCCGCTGTCGAGGAGGCCCTGCTCGACGGCGGCGCCACGCTGACCCGGCTCAACCACCCGCCGGCCACCGACCCGGGCACGGGCGGCCAGCTCGCCGCCCGGGTCGACTTCGCCCGGCGGGCGGCCGGCACGGCCCGCCGGCTCGGCCGGCTCGACGCCCTCGTGGCAGGCCGTCCGGACCTGGTGAAACCCGCCGCCAGCGCAGCCTCCCTCAGCGGCGCGCGCCGCGTCCCGGTGCTGTGCTACGGCGCGGACATCTGGCGGATGCCACCGGCCGACCGGGCCCTGCTCACCCGCCACCCGCTGCTGTGCCCGGTGACGATCAGCTCGTTCAGCGCGGGCGCGCTCGCCGGCCTGGGACTTGCCCGGCTGCTGCCGCCCGGCGTGCCGTCCGCCTGGCGGACGGCACTGCTGGCCGAGGGAGCCCGCCGCCGCCCGCACACCCCGGTCCCGACGGTGCTGTCGGTGTTCCCACTGGCCGCCTGGGCGGACAAGGGGCTCGGGGCGCTGGTAGAGGCGCTGGCGGTGGTGCGGGCCGAGCTGGGCCCGGTGCGGCTGGTCGTCGCCGGCCACGGCCCGGCGCCTGGCGCGCTGCACGAACTGCTGTCCGCGACGCCCGACGCGGAGCTGCACGAGTCGCCGCCGGATGAGGCGCTCGCCAGGTTGTACGCGACCGCGGACCTGTTCGCCCTGTGCACCCGGACCAGGCCGACCGGGCCCCGGCCGTGCGGCGAGGGCTATGGCCTGGTGCTGCTGGAGGCCCAGCTGGCCGGCTGCGCGGTCGTCGGTCCGGCCTTCGGTGGCTCTCGCGACGCCTATCAGGAGGGGGTGACCGGGATGACGCCCGTCGACGAGTCGCCGGGAGCCCTGGCGGACATCCTCGTGGGGCTGCTGCGCGACCGGGCCCGGCTGACCAGGACCGGCCGGCGCGGCGCCGAGTGGGCCGAGTCGGTCACCCGGCCCGAGGACCACCGGAGGGCGGTCTTCCAGGTACTGCTCGACCGCCCGCCGGCCCCGCCGGATCCCGCCGCCCCGGCCAGCGGCGCAGCGCCGTCGTCCGGGTCGACGCCGCCCCCTCCCGAGCCGCGCCCAGCCCTGGACCGGCCGCGCACGCTCCCGGCAGCCTCCGGCGGCTGGCCCACGCGGGAGTAGCGCCGAGGGCTATCGGGGGTAGCCGACGAGTACCTCCCCGGGAGTAGCGGGGCTGGAGATCTTCCCCGCGCGGCCCATGGCCCGCGGCCGGGTGGGTCGCATACAACATCTTCGATCTTCGGCCGGCGGGCGCTCCGCGCCCGTTCCGGCCACGCCGCCTTATTCGAGGTAGTCCCGCAGTTTCTGCGACCGGGACGGATGACGCAGCTTCGACAACGTCTTCGACTCGATCTGCCGAATACGCTCCCGCGTCACCCCGAACTCCCGGCCAACCTCCTCCAACGTCCGCGGATGCCCATCCGTCAACCCGAACCGCAGCTGGATGACCTTCTTCTCCCGGTCCGACAACGTGTGCAACACCGAGTCCAACTGCTCCTGCAACAACAGGAAACTCGCCGCGTCCACCGGAACGACCGCGTCCGAGTCCTCAATGAAGTCACCGAGGTGGGAGTCCTCCTCCTCACCGATCGGCGTCTCCAGCGAGACCGGCTCCTGGGCGACCTTGAGGATCTCCCGGACCTTGTCCGGGGTCAGGTCCATCTCCTTCGCGATCTCCTCCGGCATGGGCTCACGGCCCAGGTCCTGGAGCAGCTGCCGCTGGATCCGGATCAGCTTGTTGATCGTCTCGACCATGTGGACCGGAATACGGATCGTCCGCGCCTGATCCGCGATCGCCCGCGTGATCGCCTGCCGAATCCACCACGTCGCATACGTCGAGAACTTGTAACCCTTGGTGTAGTCGAACTTCTCGACCGCCCGGATCAGACCCAGGTTCCCCTCCTGGATCAGATCCAGGAACAGCATCCCGCGACCGACGTAACGCTTGGCGATCGAGACGACCAGCCGCAGGTTCGCCTCGACCAGCTTGCGCTTCGCGACATCACCATCACGAGCGACGGCCTCCAGGTCGACCCGCACCGCGACCGTCAGCCGCCGGCCGCCGCCCAGCTTCTCGGCGGCGAACAGGCCGGCCTCGATCCGCTTGGCGAGGTCAACCTCCTCGGCCGCCGTCAGCAGCGGGACCTTGCCGATCTCCTTGAGGTACATCCGCACCGGGTCGGAGGTCGGCGCCTTCGCGTTCAGCGCCTCCTCCTCACGGCGCCGCCGGGCGAGCAGATCGGACGTGTCGGCGGACTCGGCCCGTGGGTCGAGCACCTCGATGCCCTCGTCGTTCAGCAGCGAAAGGACCTGCTCTGCCTGCTCCTGCGGCAGCTCCGCGGCCTGGATCGCCACCGTGATGTCGTCGGTGGTGAGAAAGCCAGCCTCTTTGCCCCGGGCGATGAGATCCTTGATCTCCTCGACCTGGGCTACGCGCGGCAGGACGGTGGTCTGGGTGCGCATGGGTGGAATCTCGTCACTTCCTTCTCGGCGGGATCGACCCTGTTTCGTGCTGGCCAACGGACTGCGGGCCGGTTCACGGGCCACCGAGGCCCCGTTCCCGGAGCTCGCGTTTGTGTTGCTCGAGCGCTATCAGCTCGCCGTAGTCACGGTTGAACGCCTCGGGGTCCGTCACCGGGTTGAGGCGCTGGACCCGCGACTTCAGCTCGGTGATGCGGCGGGTCACGGCCAGCTCCCGGACCCGGGCGATCTGGTTGCCGACGTACCGGTCATCCACCTCGTGGTCGACGAGCATCGGTGCGACGGCGAGCGCGTTGATCAGTTGCATGACGGGCTCGTGCGGGGTCGCGGCGACGACCCGGCCCACCCAGGCCGGCACGTCCCCGGCGGCGGCGAGCCCGGCTGACACGCCGCCGGCCGCCGCGATCGCCCCGAGCACCGCGCGGTGGTCCGCGAGGGTGAACACCTCCGGGTCGAGCTGGTCGAACATCGGGCCGGCCAGGCCCGGATGCTGCAGCGCGATCTTGAGGGTCTCCCGCTCGACGATCACGGCCGCGTCGTCCGGCGCTGCTCCAGCCGGCCCACGAGTCGCGGCCCGCGGCGGAGCGCCGCCAGCCGCAGGCGCGCCCCCGTCCCTGCCGGCCCGGCGGCCGGCGTCCTGGGCCGGCGCCGACGGGTGCTCGAAGACCCGGCGCAGCACGAACGCCTCGTCGTTGAAGCCGGTCCAGCGGTCGAGCTGGACGGCGTAGCGCTGCCGCAGCGACCAGTCCTTGATCTGGTTAACGATCGGCGCGGCCGCGTCGAGCGCGGCGATCCTGCCCTCGACGCTGTTGAGGTCGTGACGGGTGACCACGCCGCGCAGCGCGAACTCCAGCAGCGGCACCCGGGCCGCGACCAGCTCCCGCACCGCCGCGTCGCCGCGGCTCAGCCGCAGGTCGCACGGGTCCAGCCCGGCCGCCTCGACGGCGACGAAGGTCTGGGTGACGAACCGTTCCTCGTGCTCGAAGGCCTTCATGGCGGCCTTCTGCCCGGCGGCGTCACCGTCGAAGGTGAAGATCACCTCGCCGCGCTGCGCGTCGGAGTCCCACAGCAGCCGGCGGATCACTCCCACGTGGTCGGAGCCGAAGGCCGTCCCGCAGGTCGCGACCGCGGTGGCGACGCCGGCGACGTGGCAGGCCATCACGTCGGTGTAGCCCTCGACCACGACCACCTGGTAGCGCCGGGCAATCTCGCGGCGGGCGAGGTCCGCGCCGTAGAGCAGGGTCGCCTTCTTGAACAGCGGCGTCTCGGGGCTGTTGAGGTACTTGGGGCCGGACTTGTCGTCGTCGGCGAGGCGGCGCCCGCCGAATCCGACGACGTCGCCGGACAGATCGCGGATCGGCCACAGCAGCCGGTGGCGGAAGCGGTCGACCAGCCCACCGCGGACGCCCTGCTTGGCCAGGCCGCCGAGCACCAGTTCCTCGGCGGTGAACCGGCGGGCGAGCAGATGGCGGGACAGCTCGTCCCAGCCCTGCGGGGCGTAGCCGACGCCGAAGTGGCCGGCGGCCTGCGCGTCGAACCCGCGGGCGGCGAGAAAGTCCCAGCCGGCCCGCGCGGACGGCGCCGTCGACAGCTGCTCGGTGTAGAACTCGGCCGCGGCCCGGTGCGCGTCGAGCAGCCGCTGGCGCTGGCTGGTCACCGACCGGTTGGTCGTCCCGCCGCCCTCGTAGGTGAGGGCCACCCCGGCCTTGCGGGCGAGGCGTTCGATCGCCTCGGGGAAGCTCAGCCCGTCGATGGCCCGGACGAAACCGATGACGTCGCCGCCCTGCTGGCAGCCGAAGCAGTAGTAGACGCCGGTGGAGGGCTTGACGTTGAAGGAGGGGGTCTTCTCCTCGTGGAACGGGCAGAGGCCACGCAGGTTGCCGCCGCCGGCCGGGCGCAGCTGTACGTGCTCCCCGATGATGTCCTCGATGCGGGCCCGCTCGCGGACGAGGGCGATGTCCGCGTCGCGGATGAGTCCGGCCACCGATCCCTCCCGCGCACACGGCACGGACCCCCGCCGGGGTCGCGTTCACCCCGATCGAGGGCCGGCCAGTCCTCGTCCCAGTCGCGCAACAGGTCCCGTTGCGGCACGGCTGGCGCGGGGCCCGTGGGCGACAGCACCGCGCGGCACCGGCCCGGCACTGTTTCACAGAACCGCGCCACCGCGCACGTGTCGCTCACCCAAGCACGACCCACGCAAGCCCTACAGGCCGATGGTACTTGTCAGCATCGCGACAGTACCGATCATGCCAGATCGATCGTGGCGACGGAGGGTCATCGCCCTCGCCGTCCCGATATCCCGACACAGCTGAACGGCCCGACCAGCGGGGCTGACGGCCCCGGAGGCCGCCCCAGGGCGCAACCGCGGCTACAGAGCACGTGGAACCGGGCGGCCGAGCAGGGCGGCGTGCTTGCGGGTCGCGCTCGCGTCCGTGTAGCGCGCCACCTGGTCGATCACTATACGCAGCCGGGCCGCGTCGTCAGTCGCAACGCGCCACGCGGGCCGCAGCAACGGCTCCAGGGAGTCCGGCGCGCCCGCCACAGTCAGCTCCACCAGTTCGGCGATCACCTCACGCTGGCGGGCCCGCCGCGCGTCACCGGAGCGCAGGCCGATCACGAAGTACCAGGCGACGCCCTTGAGCGCGACGCACTCGGCCCGCACCGCCGCGGGAACGACCAGGTCAGCCTCGTACCGGCGCAGCGGGCCGGGTCCGAACCGCTCCAGGGTGGCCGTCCGGGCCGCCGCGCTGAACCGGGCCACCAGCTCGCTGGTCATCCGGCGCAGCGCCACCAGACCCTGGACCGACGCGGCGCTCGGCGCGCCCCACCACGGCTGCGCCGCGAGGCGGGCCAGGGCCGCGGCGATCTCGGCGGTGTCCGCCGCGTACACACCGGCGGTGTACTCGGCGAGCTCGGCCCGGCCGCCCGGCGACTGGATGGCCGCCAGGTCGACGAGCCCGCCGACGACGCCGTCCTCGAGGTCGTGCACCGAGTAGGCCACGTCGTCCGCCCAGTCCATGACCTGTGCTTCCAGGCAGCGCCGCCCGTCGGGCGCGCCCTCGCGCACCCAGGCGAACGTGACGGCGTCGTCGTCGTAGACGCCGTACTTGCGCGCCGCCAGATCCGGCCCGGAACAGCCGGACGCCGTGGTCGCCCCGACGGGCACGCCGGTCGGCGCGGTCACGCCGCTCCCCCACCGGGTCCACGGGTACTTCAGGGTCGCGTCCAGGGTCGCCCGGGTCAGGTTGAGCCCACCGGAGCTGCCCGCGTCGTCGATGGTCTTGGCCTCCAGCCTGGTCAGCTCGCGGAAGCTCTGCGCGTTGCCCTCGAAACCGCCGCAGGCCGCCGCGGCGACGTTCAGGGCGCGTTCTCCGTTGTGCCCGAACGGTGGGTGGCCAAGGTCATGCGCCAGGCAAGCGGCATCCACCAGGTCGGGATCTGCGCCAAGAGCGGACGCGAGTTCGCGCCCTATCTGCGCGGTCTCCAGCGAATGCGTCAGCCTCGTGCGCGGAAAGTCGTCGTCGAGCGGGCCCATGACCTGCGTCTTTGCCGCAAGGCGGCGTAGTGCGCTGGAATGGAGCACGCGGGCCCGATCTCGGGCGAACCAGCCGCGGCCGTCAGGTGTAGCCTTCGGACGCTCGCTCAGCCGGCGTTGGCCATCAGCGTCGCCGTACCAGGTCATCGGGGACCGCACCACGAGGCCGAGCGTATGGGGCGATTGGCCTCCCCAGGGGCCTCGCAACGACGATACTTTGTGCCGCAACCTTTACATCTCGGCCCGGAGGCCCGCCGTGAACAACATCGTCAAGTATCTGATCATCGCGTTCGTGCTTTTCTTCGTGGTGACCCAGCCTGACAGCGCGGCCAGCATCATCACCAAGGGCATCGACGGCCTTCAGTCCATCGGTAACGGAGTGTCCAACTTCGTCACCCAGACGGCGCTCTAGTCCCGCGCCGAGCCCTCGACCGGTCTGGGAGACTGTTGACGTGGTGAGACTCCGGCTTCCTGACCCGGCCAACCGCGACATGAAGTACCTGGCGTCCCAGGAGCAGCTCGTGTCGATGGTGCGGCTGCACTGGGCCGTCCTGCTGCGCGTCGTCGCCGAGACAGTCGGCGCGGTCGTCCTCGCGCTGGCGGTCAACATCTTCCTGTCGGTGCGAGGTGACGGTGCCTCGCTGGTGACCACGCTGCTTTGGTACATCGCGCTGTTCATGATCCTGCGCGCGCTCTGGCGGATCACCGAGTGGCACATGGACCACCTGATGATCACCGACAAGCGGCTGGTCAAGGTGTCCGGCGTGTTCGTGCGCCAGGCGAAGACCATGCCGCTCAAGGCGATCACCGACATGACCTACACCCGGGACCCGCTGGGCCGGGTCCTCGGCTACGGCGAGTTCAACGTCGAGTCGGCCGGCCAGGACCAGGCGCTGAAGAAGCTGCCCTACATCCCGAAGCCGGACCAGGTCTACATCACCCTGCTGGACATGACCTTCATGGAGTCCCCCAAGCCGGCCGACGGTTAAGCGTCCCGAATGGGCGCGGAGCGCCCGCGGGACGGTTTGACCGGGTCGGGGGCGGTCGGCCGGAACCGGGCGCGGAGCGCCCTTCGGCCGACCGCCGGGTCGGGCGCTTAGCGCCCTCCCCAACGTGGTTCGGGGCGGGGAGAAGTGCGGCGGCGGGTGCCTGTCCAGGGTCGGGATCTCTGGGCGCGTGCCGCTGGAGGGGCTTCCCCAACGAGTCCTACCTGGTGGTAGCGGATCGGACCCTTGGCCGGCCGGCCCTGATCGCCCTTCCGGCCGTCGACTGGTCACGGACAGCACTGATCACAACCCACCGAGAGCCAACGTCTCGACCAGGGTCCGACACGCGGGGTCGCGGCGGTCGCTCGGCCCACCAAGTCCCCTGCGCAGCCAGTGATCAAGACGCCCTCACGCCCCATCAAGAAGCCTTGATCACTGGCTGCGCAGGCAAAACGGCGTTGCATACCCAAATTTGTCCACTTTTCCCTGCGCAGTTCTCGATCAAGGGGTAGCAGCTCGCCCAGCCCGCCGGATGATCGGCGTCTGCGCAGGGGAAGCCGGCGCCCCGGGAAGATCATTGCCGAGCTGTCCTGGCAGGGCTCGTCCGACGATGGCCGTCGCGGTTCGCCTGACGGCTCGACTTCGCCGAGTCATACCTGGTGGCCTCGGGCAAAGCCCGCGGTCAGCCACCAGGTAGGTCTCGTCCGAGCTGGGCTGGGTCAGGCGAGCAGGGAGCGGGCGGCGGCGGCGATGTGCTTGGCGGAGATGCCGGCGAAGTCGAGGAGCTCCTCCGGGGTGCCCGAGCCGGGCAGCTCGGTGACCGCCAGGTGGCGCAGCTTCAGCGGCACACTGCCGTCGGCGAGCGCCTCGGCCACCGCGCCGCCGACGCCACCCTGCGGCCAGTGGTCCTCCGCGACGACGATCCGCCCGGCGGTCGCCCGCGCGGCCTCGGCCAGCGTGGCGGTGTCGATCGGCTTGAGCGAGTAGAGGTCGATCACTCGCGCCGAGATGCCGTCCGCGGCGAGCACGTCGGCCGCCGCCAGCGCCTCGTGCAGGGTGACGCCCGCGCCGATCAGCGTGACGACGTCGGAGTCCGAGCGCCGTAGCACCTTCGAGCCACCAGGCGCGAACTGCTCGTCCGGGCCGTAGAGCACCGGGTAGGCGCCGCGGGTGGTGCGCAGGTAGCTGATCCCCGGCAGGTCAGCCATCGCTGCGACGAGCTTCGCCGTGCTTGGCCCGTCGCTCGGGTAGAGCACGGTCGAGCCGTGGACCGCGCGCAGCGACGCCAGATCCTCCAGCGCCATCTGCGACGGGCCGTCGGGACCGATCTCCACACCGGCGTGCGAGCCGGACAGCCGGATGTTCGCATGCGAGATCGCCGACATCCGGATGAAGTCGTACGCCCGGGACAGGAACGCGGCGAAGGTCGACGCGAACGGGACGTAGCCCCGCACGCCGAGACCGACCGCCGCGGCGACCAGCTGCTGCTCGGCGATGTACATCTCGAAGAACCGCTCGGGAGCGACCTTCTTGAAGTCCTCGGCGTGCGTCGAGTTGCTCACCTCGGCGTCCAGGACGACGACGTCGCCGCGCGCGGCCAAGGCGGCGAGCGCCTCGCCATAGGCCTTTCGGGTAGCCACCTTGGTGCCGACTTCCCAGGTCGGCAGGGTGACCGTTCCCAGGACCGGCGCGGCCGGGCGGGGCAGCGACGGGCCGGGCACCGGGCCGCGGACGCGCAGGCTGCGCTCGCCACCGAGCTCGGCGATGGCACGCTCGGCCATGTCGGCTGGCAGCGGCTTGCCGTGCCAGCCCTCATGGTCGGCGACCTCGCTGAACCCATCGCCCTTGATCGTCTTGGCGAGGATGACCACCGGGCCGTCGAAGCCGTCAGCCTCGGTGAAGGCGGCGTCGATCGCGTCGACGTCATGACCGTCGATCTCGATCGTGTGCGCCCCGAAGGCCGCCGCGCGCCGGGCGTAGGTGTCCAGGTCCCAGCCGAGCTCGGTCGGGCCGCGCTGGCCGAGCCGGTTGACGTCGACGATCGCGACCAGGTTCGACAGGCCGTACACGTGCGCCTTGTCGAGGGCCTCCCACATCGAGCCCTCGGCCATCTCGCTGTCGCCGCACAGCACCCACACCCGGTACGGGCTCTTGTCCAGGTACTTGCCGGCGATCGCGACGCCCACGCCGTAGGGCAGGCCCTGGCCGAGCGAACCGGTCGCCACGTCCACCCAGGGCAGGACGGGCGTCGGGTGGCCCTGCAGCCGCTGGCCGAACCGGCGGTAGCCGGTCATCAGCTCCTCGTCGCTGACCACGCCGACCGCCTTGTACACGGAGTACAGCAGCGGGGAGGCGTGCCCCTTCGAGAAGATCAGATGGTCGTTGGCCGGGTCCTTGGGGTTGTCCCAGTCGTAGCGCAGGTGACGGGCGACCAGGACGGCCAGCAGGTCCGCGGCGGACATCGACGACGTCGGGTGCCCGGAGCCGGCCGACGTGCTGGACCGGATCGAGTCGACCCTCAGCTGCGCCGCGAGCTCGCGGACCGTCTCCAGATCGGCGATGCCCGCCGCTTCGGACACGGGACTTGCCACGCCTGCCTCCTCCACCGCGACCGCGCGACGGGTCCTCGGTGGCCCGGCGTCGGCCGTCGTAACCGTCCGGCCTCTTGCGATCTGTTCTTGGTGATCTGTTCTGGCGATTCCGAACCGTACCAGCGTGGCGATCGGCTCCCGGCCCACCGAGACGACGGGTCTACGTCACACCCCGCTCCGGCACGGCGGGCTCCCTCGGCCGGGGACGCGCTCGACCGGCGCCGTCAGCGCGGAATCCGCGTCCCGGCCTCCGACACGCGTCCCGCGTACCGTGACCAGCGAACCACAACCTGATGCCGGGGCAACAGTCCCCGAGAACGCTTTGTTGCGGCCGACACCAAATCGCCCCGCCGGGTTTCACCGACGGTCAGACCGCGGGACGGCTGGCGCCGGATGGCGTCGCCCGATGGAACATCTCGTAGAAGCGGTAGCCGATCGCCTCCCGGATGACGTAACGCGCCTGCGTCTGGAAGCCCCGGTTGGCGGGGCCCCTGACGGTCGGCGAGCAGTGCGCGGTCAGCCCCAGGTCACGGGCCATGGCGACCGAGCGCAGCGCGTGCCAGCGGTCGGTCACAATCACGGTGCGCCGCAGGCCGCGGGTGTTCATCTCCCCCGCGACCGCCACCAGCGACTCCAGTGTGTCCCGCCCCTCCGGCACGGCGAGCACCGCGCTTGCCGGCACTCCCTGCTTTTCCAGATATGTCGCGCCTACACCGGCCTCGGTGTACTTGTCGCCGGGAATCTTGCCGCCAACGGTGATCACCAGCGGTGCCACGCCGGACCGGTACAGCTCCGCCGCGTGGTCGAGCCGCGCCTGGAAGACCTCCGACGGGCGGCCGTTGTACTGCGACGCGCCCAGCACCACCAACGCGTCCGACCGCGGCCGCTGGTCCTGCATGCCAGCCCACCACACCTCACCGATGGTCACCAGCGAGACGATGACGAACGCCGCCACGACGGCCAGCCCGGCGCGGGCCACCCACATCCACCAGGGCGCGCGCAGGCCGCGCAGGAGCCTCGGCCGGCGTCGGCGCTCAGGTGGGGTGCCGCCGGGCGGGTCCGCGACGGCGGCCGACACGGTGGTGGCTGACCCGGTGGTGGCTGACCCGGTGGTGGCTGACCCGGCGGTGGACGAGGTGCCGGAGGCGCGCGGGACACGGCCGCCGAGTGCACGGAATGCTGGGCTCATTCGCAACGGACCTCATCGAGCTGGAAGAACCATCCAGGACTGGCACACCCGGCTCTCGCCGCTGGCGAGCGAGCCGCCAGACTGCGTCGGATGGTCCACATGCCCGAGCATTCCCCACTCACCATCGCCTCATCCCAGGCCGATCGGACATCCTGCCGCCGGCCCGCGCGGGCGATTACATGAACTTCCGGTGACAACGCCCAACGGAGTCGTCTCCCGGACATCCCGGCCGGCGCGTTGTCTGGCACGATCCGCCTCAAATGATCGAGCAGACGTCAGTGGGCGCGACAGCGTCCCGGGAAGGGCCGAGCCCTTCCCCACAGCAGACAAGGGGGCGGCCGGGTGGCTACGAGTCGCCGTAGCGGCCGCGTGGTGGGGCCGGTGCTCGCCGTGGTGCTGGTGCTCGGGGTGATCGGCCTCGCCGTCGTCCCACGGCTGGTCGGCGGCGGGTCCGGCTCCGGCGGGTCGCACAAGATCACCACGGTGCGGGTGCTGGCCGGGTCCGAGACCGCGCCCTACCTCAACGACCCGAAGGTCGCAGCCCGGCTGGCGACCGAGGGCTACAAGCTGGTCGTCGACACCGCCGGGTCCCGGGAGATCGCCAAGCGGAAGCTGACCAACTACGACATCGCCTTCCCGTCGAACGCGACCCAGGCCGAGCAGATCCGCAAGAACAACCACGTGACCCGCCCCAGCTACACCCCGTTCTTCACTCCGATGGCGATCGCGACCTTCACGCCGATCGAGCAGCTGCTGGCCACCGCCAAGGTCACCCACACCGACAGGAGCGGCACGGCCTTCCTCGACATGGCGGCCTATCTCGGCCGCGTGGACCAGGGGACCCGGTGGTCGGATCTGCAGGGTAGTAACCAGAGCTACGACACCAAGAAGTCGGTCCTGATCAGCTCCACGGACGTGCGGACGTCCAACTCGGCCGCGCTCTACCTCGCGCTGGCGTCCTATGTGGCCAACGACAACAACGTGGTCGCGGACCCCGCGAGAGCGACGGCACTCGCCGACACCCTCGCGCCATTGTTCCTGCGCCAAGGCTTCCTCGACTCTACGACCCAGGAGCCGTACGACGACTACCTGTCGATCGGGATGAGCAAGACGCCGATGGTCATGATCTACGAGTCCCAGTTCCGGGCCAGTGAGTTCACCAAGGACGGGTCGATCACCCCGGACCGGGTACTGATGTACCCCAGCCCGACGATCTACGCCAAGCACACGGTCGTCCCGCTGACCGCTGCCGGCAACGCCGTCGGCCGGTTGCTGACGACGGACACCGAGCTTCAGGATCGGGCCGCGTTCTTCGGCTTCCGCACGGCGGATGTGGCTCGGATGACCAGCAGCTCCAAGCAGGCGGCGATCACCGTGCCGCCCGAGCTGGTCAACGTCGTCGACCCGCCGACTCAGGACATCTCAGAGACGATGATCAACCGCATCAGCCGGGATTACCAGCAGGGGACAGGCGGATGAGCCAGCCATCGCGCCCGGCCGGCGCCGACCAGCCGGCGCGGCGCGGACGACCCGCACCCTGGTCGGGAACGCGCACCGCCCGGGCCGTGGGAGCGGTGACGATCCTGCTGGCCATGGCGCTCGCCGCCTGCACCCAGGGTTCGAGCGGCGCCCAGGGAACCAGCACGACCAGCCCACCGCCGAGCACGCCGGGGACGCTGCGCATCCTCGCCGGGTCGGAGCTGTCCGACCTCGAGCCGCTGCTGCCGGACCTCAAGGAGGCCACGGGCATCACCGTGACCCTGAGCTACACCGGGACCCTTGATGGCGCCGACCGCATCCTGCACGGCACCGCCGACGCCGACGCGGCCTGGTTCTCCTCGGACCGCTACCTGCGGCTGCTGCCCGGCGGCTCGGCCAAGGAGCTGGCCCGCACCCCGGTGATGCTCTCCCCCGTGGTCCTCGGGGTGCGCACGCCGCTGGCAGCGCAGTTCGGCTGGACCGGCGACACGAAGGTGACCTGGGCCGACATCGCCGCGAAGGTGGCCTCCGGCCAGCTCACGTACGCGATGACGAACCCGGCCGCGTCCAACTCCGGCTTCTCCGCGCTCGTCGGGGTGGCCGCGGCGTTCGCCGGCACGGCCGACGCGCTACAGGCCTCCGACATCCGCCCGGACGCGCTGAAGAGCTTCTTCTCCGGCCAGGTGCTCACCGCGGGCAGCTCGGGCTGGCTGACGGACGCCTTCGTCAAGGCCGCGCCGGCCAGCGTCGGCGCGATGATCAACTACGAGTCGGTGCTGCTCTCGTTGCAACACTCGGGCACCGCCGGGCCACTGACGCTCATCCGGCCGAGCGACGGGGTGATCACCGCCGACTACCCGATGGCGCTGCTGGCCGACAACCGCCGCGACGAGTACGCGCGAGTGGTGGGCTGGCTGCGCTCGCCGCAGGCACAGCGCCGCATCCAGGACCAGACCAGCCGCCGCCCGGCGGTGCCCAGTGTGCCCCTGGACCCCCGGTTCGGTACCCGCGCGCTGGCCGAGCTGCCGTTCCCCGCCACCGAGCAGGTCGCCGACCAGCTGCTGGCCGCCTACCTCGACCAGTACCGCCGGCCCACCCGCGCGACCTACGTCCTGGACACGTCGGGCTCGATGGAGGGCCCCCGGCTGGCGGCCCTGCAACAGGCGCTGACCGGTCTGACCGGGGCGGACGACAGCCTCTCCGGGCGGTTCGCCAGGTTCCGCGCCCGCGAACAGGTCACGATCATCACGTTCAACGACAAGGTCACCGCCACCAGGCAGTTCACCGTGAGTGACCCCACCCCGGGATCGGCCGACCTCAGGGCGATCTCCGACTATGGCGCCGCGCTGCGGGCCGGCGGCAACACGGCGATCTACTCCGCGCTGGACGCCGCCTACACGACGGCCGCCGCCGGGATCAAGGCCGACCCGAGCGCGCTGACCTCGATCGTGCTGATGACCGACGGCGAGAACAACCGCGGTCTGGACTCGGCCGGCTTCCTGGCCCGCTACAACACCCGGGCGCCGGACGTCCGGGGCGTGCGTACGTTCGCGGTCGACTTCGGCGACGCCGACCGGGCCGCGCTCACCCAGATCGCGACCAGCACCGGCGGGGCGGTGTTCGACGCCACGGCGCCGGGTGTCTCCCTCTCCGACGTGTTCCGGGAGATCCGTGGCTACCAGTAGGCACCGCGACCGGGACCAGCCGGGCGGGGGCGGGCAGCCGGACGGCAGCGGCCGGCGCAACCCGCTGGTCCGCTGGCTGACCTCGGGGCGCAACGCCGCCGGCAGCCTGGCCGGCATCGTCGGGGTGACGCTCGGCGTGACCGGCGTGGTGCCGGCACCGTGGTGGCCGCTCGGCGTCGGCGCGCTGTACGCCGCCGGGGCGCTCGCGTTCCCGAGCCGGAGCGCCGCGGCACCCGACGTGGAGCCGTACGACGACCGGGTCGACGTCGCCCGGCTGCGCGCGGCCGTCGACGCCCGCCGGCACGCCCTGATCGGCCGGGCTCCGTCGGATGTGATCAAGGAGGTCGACCGGCTCGCGACCACGCTGGGCGAGCTGTTCGACCGCCCGGACCTGCTGCGCCGCGGCTCTCCGGAGGCCTTCGTGATCGAGCGGCTGGTCGACGACTACCTGCCGACGGCGCTGGAGGCCTATCTGCGCCTGCCGCGGGCGTTCGCCGGCAGCCATCGGCTGCCCGACGGCCGTACCCCGCGGCAGGTCCTGCTCGACCAGCTCACGCTGCTCGAACAGGTGGCTCGGGAGGCGACGGAGGCCGCGAGCCAGGACGAAGCCGACCGGCTGCTGGCCCACGAGCGCTTCCTCGCGGACCGGTTCGGCCCGCACGCCCTGGACCTGTCGGTCCCCTACGCGGACGCCCCCGAACCACCGGCGCAGGGTGGGACCGTCGCGCAGGGTGGCCAGCCGTGCTGATCAGCACCGGGAAAGCCGACCGGGAAAATGAAGACGACGCCGTCCGCGGAACTCGGGGGGTGTTCCTGGGCGACGTCGTCTTCCCAAGAGTAGCAAACAGTCCCCCGGGCGGCCCGAAGTATGTCGCCCGAACGGCGGACACCGTTCTGCCCCCCCGGGCACGGTCCTTCGGCCTCCTGGTCGGCTAGAGCGGGCCTAGCTGCGCGTTCAGGTAGGTCGAGACCTTGTCGATGGCGATGCGCTGCTGCGCCATCGAGTCACGCTCTCGGATTGTCACCGACTGGTCGTTGAGCGTGTCGAAGTCGACGGTGACGCAGTACGGTGTGCCGATCTCGTCCTGGCGGCGGTAGCGGCGCCCGATAGCCTGCGAGTCGTCGTACTCGACGTTCCAGTGCCGGCGCAGGTCCGCGGCCAGGTCCCGGGCCACCGGGGACAGGTCCGCGTGCCGGGACAGCGGCAGCACCGCCGCCTTCACCGGGGCCAGCCGAGGGTCGAGGCGCAGCACGATCCGCCGGTCCACACCGCCCTTGGTGTTCGGCGCCTCGTCCTCGTCGTAGGCGTCCAGCAGGAAGGTGAGCGTCGCCCGGTCGACACCGGCCGCCGGCTCGATGACGAACGGCGTGTACCGGGTGTTGGCTGCCTGGTCAAAGAACGACAGGTCGACGCCGGAACCCTTCGAGTGCGCGGTCAGGTCGTAGTCGGTCCGATTGGCGATGCCTTCGAGCTCACCCCAGGGAAGGCCCGCGAAGTTGAACCGGTACTCGATGTCAACGGTGCGCTTCGAGTAATGGGAGAGCTTCTCCTTGGGGTGTTCGTAGTGGCGCAGGTTGTCCGGCTTGATGCCGAGCTCGGTGTACCACTTGGTCCGCTCGGTGATCCAGTAGTCGTGCCACTGCTCGTCCTCACCCGGCGGGACGAAGAACTCCATCTCCATCTGCTCGAACTCGCGGGTGCGGAAGATGAAGTTGCCCGGGGTGATCTCGTTGCGGAACGACTTGCCGATCTGCCCGATGCCGAACGGCGGCTTGCGCCGGGCGGTGGACTGCACGTTCGCGTAATTGATGAAGATGCCCTGCGCCGTCTCCGGCCGCAGGTAGGCGAGGCCCGACGCGTCCTCGACCGGGCCGAGGTAGGTCTTGAGCAGGCCGTTGAACATCTTCGGCTCGGTGAACGCGCCTCGGGTCCCGCAGTTGGTGCAGACGATCTCGGCCAGCCCGGACGGGGCCCGGCCGTGCTTGGCCTCGAAGGCCTCCTCCAGGTGGTCCGCCCGGTAGCGCTTGTGGCAGTTCGTGCACTCCGTCAGCGGGTCGACGAACACCTCGACGTGCCCGGAGGTCTCCCAGACCTCGCGGGCGAGGATGACGCACGAGTCGAGGCCGACCACGTCGTCGCGGCCCTGCACGACCGCCTTCCACCAGGCCCGCTTGACGTTGTTCTTCAGCTCGACGCCGAGTGGCCCGTAGTCCCAGGAAGCCCGCAGCCCGCCGTAGATCTCGCTGGACGGGAAGACGAACCCCCGCCGCTTGGCGAGGCTGACGATGGTGTCCATCAGGTCGGATGTGCCTGCCACGGACCTTGCTCCTTAGGAATCACGTCTCGGCGTCGAGGCGAGGTGCGACCTACCAGCCTACGGACTTCGCCGGTCCTGTTGCTGTCACCAGCGCCCGCCCGGCGGCCCACGGCGGCCCCGCGCCCGGCGGTTCTCCCCGTTGACGACGAGCACCTGACGGCGGGCCGCCTCGGGCTTCGCCCGGCGCAGGACGAGCACGCAGGCGGCCAGTCCGGTGCCGTAGAACAGGTTGGGGGCCAGCCCGATCACGGCCTCGGCCATCCTGCGGACGATCTCGTTTGCGATCGCGTTGACCAGCCAGGGCTGGCCCGCGGTCAGCGCGAACACCTGCTCGACGGCGCCGGGGGCGAACACCTGGCCCGTTCCGGCGGTGTGCTGGCCGTACAGGGAGCGAATCTCGTCGAGCGTGAAATCCCCGAGGCGCAGCGACTCGACCGCGATGTTGAACGGGCTCGCGCCACCGAGCCGTGTCGGGTCCCCGCCAGACGCCGCCTTATAGTCACGGAGGTCCCGAAGGCCGCAAAGCGCGACAGAGCCCGGGAAGGTCACGGGACGATTTCGGCTGCCGCTGCGCAGCTGGCTGAGCACGCTGATCAACGTCCTGCCTTGGAGGGCGTCGATCTCGTCGAAGAACAGCACCAAGGGCCGTGGGCATGCCTTCGCCCAGGCCCGCAGCGAGGCCCGGAAAGCGCGCCCTCCGACGCCTCGGGCCAGCTCGGCGGCCAGAGTTCCTCCGGCAGCGCGTCCTCCGCATCGTTTCGGAGCTGATCCAGGCTCGCCCTGGTTGCCGCTCCGACGTCGTCGCCCCAGGCCTTCCCGGACTCACACGACGTCAGCAGCGCCGCGTAGTGACCACCCGTGGCCAGCTCCCGAGCCATCGCGTCCAGCGTGGTCGTCTTCCCGGTCTGCCGCGGCGCGGGCACCACGAAGTAGCCCTTCCGCTCGACCAGGAGCGGAATCTCGGGTAGGCGCGCTGACGCCGGGATCATGTAGTGATCCTCGGGGACGCATGGCCCGGCCGTGTTGAACCAGCGAGTCACCACCCACCACCTCCACCGACCAGCGGGACGCTCGCCGACCATCGCAACTCTACGGACCGGCGGCCCGGGCCCCGTCCACGCCTCCGACGCACTGGTGTGCGCCAGGTCAGCGAGCCTGCGGCGTGGTCAGACCGTGTCGAGGTGGAGGTACTCGGCGAGCCAGCCGCGCAGCCGCTCGCCGTCGACCAGCTCGAGGCGGTTCTTCGCGGCGAACTCGACCGAGGACGGGCCGAACCCCGAGGTGGTGACGAGGATGCCCTTGATCGCGTCTCGGTCGGCGACCGTGCCGGCGAGCTCGCGGACGTAGTGCGCGCCGACGGTCCGCCGGTACCGCTTCACCGAGATGACGATCAGCCCGGACCCCAGCGGGTCGTCCGAGTAGACCTCGACGTCGACGCCCCCGTCGCCCGACCGGCCGACCCGCCTGGTGTCGTAGCCCATCTTCGCCAGCAGGTCGGCGACCAGCTGCTCGAAGTCGTATGGGTCCATCTCCAGCAGGTCCAGCGGAGCCCGCCGCCCGGCCCGGGCGACGGGCTGGACCCGCAGGTGCCGGGTGCCACCGGCCGCCCCGTGGCCACCGCCGCCGACGTCCACCGGCGCGGCGTCGGCCCCACCATCTGGCCGTCGCCACACGGGCCACGCGCCCGTCGGAGAGGCGACGATCTCGGTCGGCGCGTCGGACGGATCGGTCCCGCGCACGCCCCAAGGGGCCGGCGGAAACGGCCGGGTGGGCGAGAGCGGCCCCGGCCGCGCGCGGGGCCCGGTCTGCGTCCGGGGCCCGGCCTGCGTCCAACGCTCGGCCTGGACGAGGGGCCGCGCCGGCGCGAGGGGAGGGGCCGGTGGGCAAGGGCGGTCCGGTGCGAGGGGCCGAGGCGACGGGATCGGCACCTCGGGCAGCGTCGGCGGGAGGGTGAGAGGGGGCGCTTCGGCGTCCGGCCCGGCGAGGTCCTGTTCGACGTGCACACCGTGCTCGGTGAGCAGCGCGACCGTCCCGGAGGTCCAGCCCTGCGAGACGGCGCGCACCTTCCAGCCGCCATCGCGCCGGTACAGCTCGACGAGCACGACGCAGCGCTCGCCGCCCTCGGCCTCGACCCGGTGGCTCACGGCCCAGGCACCGTCGTCGTCCGGGCCGTCCCAGGCCGACTCGCCGGCCTCCTCGACCTGGACGCGTGTCTCCGGGTCGTCGGCCAGGGTGCCGGGCCAGTCGTCGGCGAGGCCGGCGGCGACCACCACCGTCTCGACCTCGCCGGGCACCTCGTCCAGGGCGATCCGAACGCATCGCTCGTTGACCAGCCACAGGCAGCCGTCCGCCGAGCGCCGCTGGTTGTAGAAGACCAGGTCACCGTCGTCGCGGACCCGGCGGGGCGCGGCCAGCTCGAGGGCGAAAAGGTCGACGGCCCCAGCCGGGAGCCTCGACGTGAGCGACACCCGTGCGACCGGAACCCGCACCGGCGCGTTCGCGCCCTTCGCCAGCTCCACCCGACTCCCCAGTCCCCGCGCCAGCGCGCACAGTCACCGCGCACAGTCACCGCCGGATCGAGGCGACAACTCCATCCAGACCGATCTTATTGGGTCATACCTGGTGGCGGTGGAGCTGGCGCCTTGCCGGCCACCAGGTAGGACTGGCCATCGGTCAGGCGCCAGGGCCGGCGGCGGCGACGCGTCCCAGGTCCGAAGGGGCCTGCCGGCCTGCGGCGGTCGCGGGCCAGCACGGCGCCAGGTTGATCAGCGACCGGGGGCGGCGGTGGCGGCGTCGGGGGCGAGGGACGATTCGTGGCGGCGGACCGCGTCGCCCGGGCCGCCCCGGTCGACGAGGATCTCGAAGGCGCCCGGGGCGTCGAGCGCCCAGCCGAGCAGCGGCGCGAGCAGCTGGCGGACCTCGAAGCCGCCGAGCGCGCGCCGCCAGGCGCCCGGGCCATCCCACTGCGTCACCAGCACCCAGGCGTCCGGGTCATCGACGGCCCGGGCCAGCCGGCCGCCCTGGAAGCCCCGCGCCTGGGCGAGCGCGGCGAGCGTAGCCTCGGCGCCGCCGGCGAACACGCCGAACGAGGCGTCCGGCACCTGGAAACGCACCATCGCCAGCACGGGAGCCGCCGGCAAGGCGTGGAAACGGTCGGGAACCGCGGGCGCGGCCGGGTCGGTCACGCGGCTATGCTCGCGCGATGACGCCGCCGTAGCGGCGGTCGCGGCGGGCGTACTCCTCGCACGCGGCCCACAGGTCGCGCCGGTCGAAGTCCGGCCAGAGCGTGTCGACGAACGCGAACTCCGCGTAGGCGGCCTGCCAGAGCAGGAAGTTCGACAGCCGCTGCTCCCCGGAGGTCCGGATCAGCAGGTCCACGTCGGGCATGTCCGGCTCGTCGAGGTAACGGGCGAAGGCCCGCTCGTCGATCTTGTCGGGCTTCAGCCGGCCGTCCCGGACGTCCTGGGCCATCGCGGCGGCGGCGTCGGCGATCTCAGCGCGGCCGCCGTAGTTGATGCACATCGCCAGGGTGATCCGGTCGTTGTTCTTGGTGCGCTCCTCGGCCTTCTCCAGCCGGCGGATGACGCTGTTCCACAGGCGGGGCCGGCGCCCGGCCCAGCGGACGTTCACGCCGAGGGAGTCCATGTCGTCGATCCGCCGGCCGAACACGCCGTCGACGAAGCGCATCAGGAAGGCCACCTCGTCCGGCGCGCGCTTCCAGTTCTCCGTCGAGAACGCGTACACCGAGATCCAGCGGATGCCGAGCTCGATGGCGCCCTCGACGCAGTCGAACAGCGCGTCCTCGCCCGCCTCGTGACCCTTTGTGCGCGGCAGTCCACGCAACGTCGCCCACCGGCCGTTGCCGTCCATGACGATGGCGACGTGCTGGGGCACCAGCTCCGCCGGAATCGCCGGGGGGCGGGCCCCGGACGGGTGCGGATGCGGGTCCCGGTGCGGCCTAACCCCACCATCCTGCAGGCTCACCGGAAGTCCACCTCCCCGCTGCTCCGGCGCGACGCCGACGCGCATTGCCTCTCCCATGTTCGTGCCTGGTTCCTGTCTCTTCACGGCCGGGTTCCCGCGACGCCGCGGACCGGGCGCCGGCTGTCACGCCCGCTCGAGGTGTGGCAGCGCCCGAAGCCCCCGTTCCAGGTGCCACTGCAGATACGCGGCGACGATGCCGGCCGCCTCCCGCCTGGTGCGCGCATCGGTAGCCTCCGCCTCGGCCCAGTCGCCGTGCAGCAGATCAGCCAGCAGCTGGACGGCGATGACCGACACCGACGCCGCGCCGTGCGGTCGACACCGCGGGCAGACTACGCCTCCGCCGGCGACCGACACCGACGGGTGGGGCCCCGGCTCCCCGCAGCGGGCACAGTCGTCCAGCGCCATCCCGTACCCGCTGACCGAGAGCGCCCGCAGCAGGAAGGCGTCCATCACCAGCCCGGGCGGATGCTCACCGGACGCGAGCGTGCGCAGCCCACCGACGAGCAGCAGGAACAGCCGCAGCGCCGGCTCGCGCTCCTCGCTGGTCAGCCGCTCGGCGGTCTCCAGCATCACCGCGGCCGCCGTGTGCCGTGCATAGTCGACGGCGAGGACCGCGCCGTAGGATCCGAGCAGGTCGGCCTGGGTGACGGTGTCCAGCGAGCGGCCCTGATGCAGCTGCAGGTCGACGTACATCGCCGGCTCCAGCCGGGCGCCGAACCGCGACGACGTCCGGCGCACGCCCTTCGCGACGGCCCGGACCCGCCCGTTGCGCCGGGTGAACAGCGTGATGATCCGGTCGGCCTCGCCGAGCGGCATCGTGCGCAGCACGACCCCCTCATCGCGGTAGACCGGCATGTACCCATGGTCGCACGCACCAGCGACACGCCGCGCGGCCAGCCTGGTCAGGTCGCCACCCAGGCCACCAGAGGGCGGTCAGAAGCCGAGGCGGCGCAGCTGCTTCGGGTCGCGCTGCCAGTCCTTGGCGACCTTGACGTGCAGATCGAGGAAGACCGGGGTGCCCAACAGTGCCTCGATCTGGGCTCGGGCCGTGGTCCCGACGTTCTTGAGCCGGGAGCCGCCGGCGCCGATCACGATCGCCTTCTGGCTGGGCCGCTCGACGAACACGTTGACGTGCACGTCCAGCAGCGGCCGGTCCGCCGGCCGGTCCTCGCGGGGCAGCATCTCCTCGACGACCACGGCGAGCGAGTGCGGCAGCTCGTCGCGGACGCCCTCCAGCGCCGCCTCCCGGACCAGCTCGGCGACCATCACCCGTTCCGGCTCGTCAGTCAGCTCGCCGTCCAGGTACAGCGGCGGCCCCAGCGGCAGCCGCGCGACCAGCAGGTCCGCCAGGACGTCGAGCTGGTGGCCGGCGACGTGATCCCGGTCGCCGGTCGGGGCCTCCCCCCGCACCGGCACCGGCACGGCGCTCACCGGCACGATCTCGGCGAAGTCCGCGAGCTGGGACAGCTCCAGCAGCCGGGCGCCGATCCGGTCCGGGTCCCTGACCAGGTCGGTCTTGGTCAGGATCGCGATGACCGGGGTCCGCCCGGGCAGCCGGGCCAGCTCCTCGGCGATGTACCGGTCACCGCGGCCGACCGGCTCGTCGGCGGGCGCGCAGAAGCCGACGACGTCGACCTCGGAGAGGGTCGCGCGGACCACATCGTTGAGGCGCTCGCCGAGCAGCGTGCGCGGCCGGTGCAGACCCGGGGTGTCGACGAGCACCAGTTGGGCGTCGGGCCGGTGCACGATGCCGCGCACGGCGTGCCGGGTCGTCTGCGGCCGGCCGCTCGTGATCGCGATCTTCGTCCCGACCAGGGCGTTGGTCAGCGTCGACTTGCCGGCGTTCGGCCGGCCGACGAAACAGGCGAACCCGGACCGGAACGTGGCCGGCTGGGTGGCGTCGGGCGCTCCCGAGCGCTCGGGAGCGCCCGACGCCGGCGCCTGGGTGGGGTGTCGTGCCATGTCAGACCACCGTCCGGTTGCGGGGAACGCCGTCGGGGCCGGCGAGGAGGACGGGGACGCCGGCGCCGAACTCGGCCAGCACCGCGAGGTCGTCGGCAGCGGGCGCCGCGTTCTCGGTGACCATGGCGGCGGCCTCGAACCGGCGGGCGCCGCTGGCGGCGGCTGCCACCACGGCGGCCCGCAACGCGCTGGTCACCAGCTCGGGACGGGCATGCCCGACGGTGGCGGCGGCGTAGGTCCGGCCGTCGGTGTCGCGGACGGCCGCGCCCTCGGCCAGCTCGCCGTGCGGGGTGTAGGCCCGCAGCCGCGCGGACCGGGCGAGCACGACCAGCTTGGCGTCCTCGGCGGCCAGCTCACCGGTCACCGGCTCGCCCCGCCGGGCCTCGGCACCCGGTCGCCCGGCGTCCCGCGGCTCAGCGGCCAGCTGGGTCTCGTTGGCCTCGCTGCCCATCGCGCTCCTCACCCTTCTGACTGCCACCCCGGCTGGCCTCACCCCTGCCGGCGGACCTACCGTTCTCGCCCCTGCCGTCCCGGCGCGAGTCGGCCTCGGCTGAGAACGGGTCGCCCGGGTCACCGCCGGCGACCGTCTCGGTGCCGAGGCGGTGCACGACGACGGTACCTATCTGGTTGCGCCGGCCGGCCGCCCGTTCGGCCGTCAGCGACAGCCCGCCGACCGAGGCGGTCGCACCCGGGATCGGGACCCGGCCCAGCGCGCTGGCCAACAGCCCGCCGACCGTCTCGACCCCGTCCGCGCCCGGCAGGTCGTCCTCGCTGACGCCGAACAGCTCCGCGAGGTCCTCGACCTCCAGCCGGGCGGTCACCCTGGCGGTCTCGTCGTCCAGCCACTCGACCCGCGGTACCGCGCTGTCGTACTCGTCGACGATCTCGCCGACGATCTCCTCGAGGATGTCCTCGATCGTCACCAGACCGGCGGTGCCACCGTACTCGTCGATGACGAGGGCCATGTGGGTGCGCGACGCCTGCATCTCGCGGAGCAGGTCGTCGGCGGGCTTGCTCTCCGGTACCAGGACCGGCGGGCGCATCACCGACTCGACCGACCCGTCGCCGCCGCCCTCACGCTCGCGGCCGACCAGGTCCTTGAGGAAGACGATGCCGACGATGTCGTCGACGCTCTCCCCGACGACGGGGATTCGCGAGAAGCCGCCCCGCAGCGCGAGCGAGATCGCCGCGTCGACGGTCTTGGTGGACTCGATGAAGACCATGTCCGGCCGGGGCACCATCACCTCGCGGACCAGGGTGTCGCCGAGCTCGAAGACCGACGCGATCATGTCGCGTTCCTCCGGCTCGATGACCTCGTTCTCCTCGGCGAGGTCGACCAGGTCGCGCAGCTCGGCCTCGGAGGCGAACGGGCCGTCCCGGTAGCCCTTGCCCGGGGTGACCGCGTTGCCGAGAGCGATCAGCAGCCGGGGCAGCGGCCCGAGCAGCCGGGCCAGGCTGAGGGTCAGGCCCGCGCCCGCCAGCGCGACCGACGGCGCGTGCTGGCGCCCGAGCGTCCGGAACATCACCCCGACGAGCACGTAGGCGACCAGCGTCGCGATCGCCGCGCCGAGGAACACCGCGGCGAAGCCGGTCCCGTACGCGTGCGCGGCGACGATCGTGATGCACGCGGCGGCGACCATCTCGCCCATGATCCGCAACAGCAGCAGCAGCGCCAGGTAGCGACCCGGATCGGCGACGACGATCGCCAGCCGGCGCGCGCCGGGCCGGCCCTGGCGGACGAACTCCTCGACGGTGACCCGGGAGACCCGGGTCAGCGCGGCGTCGACCCCGCCGAGCGCGGCGGCCACCAGCGAGGCCGCGACTGCCAACAGGATGAGCGGCGTATCTCCAGACCCCATTACGTCGTCCCGTTACCGGCGGCTCAGCCGGCGCTGGCCGGGCCGGCCGGGGCGCCAGCCGAGCCCGCGCCAGCCTCGAGGGCGACGGCGGCCTCCCAGCGGACCAGCAGGTCCTCCTGGAGGCGGAACATCTCGCGCTCCTCAGCCTGCTCGGCGTGGTCGTAGCCGAGCAGGTGCAGGATGCCGTGGGTGCACAGCAGGTGCAGCTCCCGCTGGGTGGTGTGGCCCGCGGTGACGGCCTGCTCGCGGGCCACCTCGGGGCACAGCACGACGTCGCCGAGCAGCGTGGCCGGGTCGTTGTCGGCCGAGTCGGCGTAGCTCGACTCGAACGCCTCGTCCTGCGGGAAGGCCAGCACGTCGGTCGGGCCGTCCTCGCCCATGTAGCGCACGTGCAGGTCCGTCATGGCCGCCGTCTCGACGATCATGATGGACAGCTCGGCGAGCGGGTTCACCTTCATCGCGTCGAGCACGAAGCGGGCCAGCCCGGCCAGCGTCACCTCGTCGACGTCGGACTCGCCCGTCTCGTTGGCGATGAACACGGACATCAGGGTCTCCCTGCCGGCAGACTGGCCGTGACCGCCGCGCGCGCCGTCACCGTCGTTCCCGGCGGGCGGGCCGGGCGGCGGCCGGCCGTGGCGCGCCCGGGCCGGCCGCGGGCGTCGCGCCGTCGATCGCGTCCCAGCGTGAGTAGGCGTCGACGATCTCGCTGACGAGCCGGTGGCGGACCACGTCGGTACTGGTCAGGTTCGCGAAGTGCACGTCCTCGATGCCGTCCAGGATCTCCCGGACGACCCGCAGGCCGCTGCGGGTGCCGGACGGCAGGTCCACCTGCGTGATGTCGCCGGTGACGACGATCTTCGCGCCGAAGCCGAGCCGGGTCAGGAACATCTTCATCTGCTCGGGCGAGGTGTTCTGCGCCTCGTCGAGGATGATGAAAGCGTCGTTGAGCGTCCGGCCGCGCATGTAGGCCAGCGGGGCGACCTCGATGGTGCCGCTCTGGATCAGCCGTGGGATCGAGTCCGGGTCGACCATGTCGTGCAGCGCGTCGTACAGCGGGCGCAGGTACGGGTCGATCTTCTCGAACAGGGTGCCCGGCAGGAAGCCGAGCCGCTCCCCCGCCTCGACGGCCGGCCGGGTCAGGATGATCCGGTTGACCTTCTTGGCCTGTAGGTACTGCACCGCCTTGGCCATCGCGAGGTACGTCTTGCCGGTGCCGGCCGGGCCGATCCCGAACACGATCGTGTGCGTGTCGATCGCGTCGACGTAGCGCTTCTGGTTCAGCGTCTTCGGCCGGATCGTCCGGCCGCGGCTGGACAGGATGTTGAGGGTGAGCACCTCGGCGGGCCGCTCGGTGCCACCGCCGCGCAGCATCGCGAGGGAATGCTCGATGTGCTGCGCGGACAACACCGTCCCGGCGTCCAGCAGCGCGGACAGCTCGGTGAACAGCCGGACGGCCAGGTCGTTCTCGGCCGGCTCCCCGGTGATCGTGATCTCGTTGCCGCGGACGTGGATGTCGGAGTGCAGGGCCTGCTCGATGACCCGGAGCAGCTCGTCCTGCTGGCCGAGAAGACTGACCATGCTGTGCGGGCCGGGCACCACGAAACAGGTGACCGTCGGCGGGGCTGGAGCGGTGATGGCGCGCGTGGCGCCACCCTGGGCAGTGGCGGTGCCGTGGGGCGTGGCGGATTCGGGCATGAGGACGGCCGCGGGTGGGCCGAGACACCTCTCGTCTGTATCAGGGCAGGAATCTTCCAGCGGCGATCCGCACAGCTCGATCCTCGAAAACGAGCCCCGAGAACCCAGCTCCCGAGAACCCTGCTCCCGAAAAATCTCGCTCCCGAAATATCTCGGCGCGGAATGCCACACGAACTACCGGTTCAGTCTAGCCGTCCCACCGGCCGATGGCCGCGAGCAGCACGGCCGCCGCGGCGACGCCGGCCGTCGAGGTACGCAGCACCGTGGGGCCGAGCCGCACGGCGACCGCGCCCGCCTTCCCGAAGCCGGCGAGCTCCTCATCCGCTATCCCGCCTTCGGGTCCGACCACGAGCACGATCTCCCCCGTCGGTGGCCAGCCGCCCGCCCGGCCCGCCGCCAGGCTGGCCAGCGGCTCGGCGGCGCTCTCGTGCAGGACCAGCCCCAGGCTGGCGGCACCAAGCCGGTCGCGCACCGTACTCGTGCTGGCCAGCTCGCCGACGACCGGCCAGCGCGCTCGACGGGCCTGCTTCGCCGCCTCGGCCGCGCTCGCCACCCAGCGCGCCCGGGAGCGCGCGCCGCGCTCACCGTCCCAGCGGGCGACGCTGCGCGCCGCCGACCACGGCACGATCTCGTCGACGCCGACCTCGGTCAGCATCTCGACCGCGAGCTCGCCCCGGTCGCCCTTCGCCAGCGCCTGCACGACGACGAGACGCGGTGCGGGCGCTGGGGTGTGCGCCCGGTCCAGGACCCGGCAGTCCAGCTCGTCCCGGCGCACCGCGGCGACCTCGCAGCGCAGCGCGGACCCGGCCCCGTCGGTGACGTCGAGGCGCTCCCCGACCCGCAGCCGGCGCACGGTGGCCGCGTGCCGCCCCTCCGGCCCGGCGAGCGTGAAGACGTCGGCGGTGGGCAGCGGCGCCAGGTGGAAGACGGGGGTCGTCACCACCGGTGCGGGCCTACTTCTTCCGGCCGCCGCGGCGGCGGCTGAACAGGCCGGTGTTCGCGGTCGCGGCGCTGACGACCGCCGGCGCCTCCTCGTCACGCAGCCGGGCCAGCTCGCGCAGCAACCGCTCCTGCTCGGCGTCGAGCTTCGTCGGCGTCTCCACCGACACGTGGATGTGCAGGTGGCCACGGCCCACCGCGCGTAGGTGCGGCACGCCCCGGCCGGCCAGCCGGATCACCTCGGCCGGCTGGGTACCCGGCTTGACCGTGATCGTCTCGGTGCCGTCAAGCGTGTCGAGCGTGGCGGTGGTGCCCAGCGACGCGGCGGTCATCGGCAGCCGCAGGTCGCAGTGCAGGTCGTCGCCCTCCCGGCTGAAGATCGGGTGCGCCTTCTCCGAGACCTCGACGTAAAGATCGCCGGCCGGCCCGCCGCCAGGCCCGACCTCGCCCTCGCCGGACAGCCGGATGCGCATCCCGTCCTCGATCCCGGCCGGGATCTTCACGGTCAGGGTGCGCCGCTTGCGGACCCGGCCGTCGCCGGCGCACTCGCGGCACGGGTGCTCGATGACGGTCCCGGTGCCCTGGCAGCGGGTACACGGACGCGAGGTCACCATCTGGCCGAGGAACGACCGGGTGACCTGCTGGATCTCACCGCGACCGCTGCAGGTCGGGCAGGTGCTCGCAGAGGTGCCGGGGGACGCGCCCGAACCGGTGCACAGGTCGCAGACTACGGCCGTGTCGACGGTGATGTCCCGGTTGGCGCCGAAGGCCGTCTCGGCGAGGTCCAGCTCGATGCGCAGCAGCGCGTCGTTGCCCCGCCGCACCCGGGACCGCGGCCCGCGGCTCGCGCCGCCCCCGAAGAAGGCGTCCATGATGTCGCCGAGGCCGCCGAAGCCGCCGCCCCCGAAGGGCGAGCCACCACCGCCACCGCCCGGCGCGAGCGGGTCGCCGCCGAGGTCGACGATCTGGCGCTTCTCCGGGTCGGAGAGCACCTCGTAGGCCGCCGTCACGGTCTTGAACCGCTGCTGCGCCTCCGGGTCCGGGTTGATGTCAGGGTGCAGCTCCCGGGCGAGCCTGCGGTAGGCCCGCTTGATCTCGTCTCCGGTCGCCTCACGGCCGACACCGAGCACGGCGTAGTAGTCCACTGCCATTTAGAAGTCCACTGCCATTCGGAAGACCACGGCCCTCAGCTGATCCGCTCGTGGCTGGTGGCCGTCATCCGGCGCCCAGCACTTCACCCACATAGTTCGCCACGGCCCACACGGCGGACATTGTTCCCGGATAGTCCATCCGCTTGGGGCCGACCACCCCCATGCCGCCCAGAGCGGCCGCGCCTCGGCCGTAGCCGGTCGCGACGACCGCGGTGGACCGCAACGCATCGACGTCCGTCTCGCGACCAATGCGCACGGTCACGGTACCTGGCTCCCGCGCCCAGCCGATGAGCTTGAGGAGCACCACCTGTTCCTCCAGCGCCTCAAGGATCAAGCGCAGCGAGTCGGAGAAGTCCACGGCCGAGCGGGTCAGGTTCGCGGTGCCGGCGAGCGCGATCCGCTCCTCCTGCCGCTCGACCAGCGTCTCGATCAGGACCGTCGCCAGCACGGTGAGCTGGGTGCGCAGCCCCGGCCCGGCCTCCTCGGGCAGCGACGCGGCCGCGGCGGCCGCATCCGACAGGCGCCGGCCGCCGAGCGCGCGGTTGAGGATCATCCGCAGCTCGGCCACCGTCTCCTCGTCGACCGGCTCGCCGACGTCGACGATCCGCTGCTCGACCCGGGCGGCGTCGGTGATCAGCACGATCAGCAGCCGGCCGGCGCTGATCTGGACGACCTCGATGTGCCGGACCCGGCTGGAGGTGAGCGACGGGTACTGGACGACGGCGACCTGCCGGGTCAGCTGGGCGAGCAGCCGGACCGAGCGGCGGACCACGTCGTCGAGGTCGAGGGCGCCCTCGAGGAAGTTCTGGATGGCCCGCCGCTCCGCCCTCGACAGCGGCTTGACCCCGGACAGGCGGTCGACGAAGAGCCGGTAGCCCTTGTCCGTCGGGATGCGTCCCGCACTGGTGTGCGGCTGGGTGATGTAGCCCTCGTCCTCCAGCGCGGCCATGTCGTTGCGGACGGTGGCCGGCGAGACCCCGAGCGCGTGCCGCTCGGCCAGCGCCTTCGAGCCGACCGGCTCGTTGCTGGTCACGAAGTCCTCGACGATCGCCCGCAGCACTTCCAGGCGGCGTTCCTCCAGCACGTCACGCACCCCCTCGGCGACCACACGGCCGCGCCTGTCGGGGCCGGCGCCCAGCTGACCAGCCTGACTCACCGGGCCACGGCCGTCGAGGGACTCCGCCCAGCCGTGCCGGCCCAGAGCGCAGGATCATCAACGCGCCTCCTCCACTGCCGGACGATCGCCGCCAGTCCGCCGTCGCGTCACGTCGGGTGTGACGCGCCTCGGGGTGACGAGATCATTCCAGCCTGGCACTCCGCAGCCGTGAGTGCCAAGTCTAGCTTCCTCCCCCCTCGCCCTGCCTCGCCATCGGCCGGTCTCCGGTGGCGTTCGGCCAGAGACGGCGCTTCGCGCCTCTGGCCGCCCTGCCTGACTCGGGCGCTTGGCGCCCTCGCCAATCTGGTGCTGTGTAGGGGCAGAAAGTCTTGGGCAGCGCCTATCCAGGGTTGGGACTTCTGGTCACGTACCGTGTTGGGATCCTTGGTCGCGTCCCGCGTCCCGCGTCCCGCGTCCCGCGTCCCGACGTCTTGACGCCTTCCGCGTTCGCCGTGTGGTCGCGTTCCGCGGTGGGACTTCTGGCGGCGTTCGGCTGGGTCGATTTCGGGCTATGAGTCGGGTAGGAGGGCTCGGACCACCGTGTCGGTCAGGAGGCGGCCCTCGCGGGTCAGCTTGATCCGGCCTTCGGCGCGGGCCGGGCCGTCGATCAGGCCGGTCGCGGTCAGCTCGTCGAGGGAGGAACGGGCGGATTCGGTGAGGGCGGACAGCGGGAGGCCGTCGGACATGCGGACGGCGAGCATGACCCGCTCGACGTGGCGGGCGTCGGCGTCCAGGGTCTCGCGGGCCTGCGCGGGGCTGCGGGCGGAGCGCAGCCGTTCGGTGTACTCGGTCGGGTGGCGCATGTTCCACCAACGGACCCCGCCCACGTGGCTGTGCGCGCCCGGGCCGATCCCCCACCAGCTGTCGCCCCGCCAGTAGCCCAGGTTGTGCCGGCACCAGGCGGCCGGCCCGCTGGCCCAGTTGCTGACCTCGTAGTTGGTCAGGCCCGCCGCGGCGAACGTCTCGTCGGCCTGGACATAGCGGTCGGCGAGCAGGTCGTCGTCGGGTTCGAGCAGCTCGCCCCGGCGGACCCGGCGAAACAGCCGGGTACCGTCCTCGACGGTGAGCGCGTAGGCGCTGACGTGGTCGGGGGCGAGCTCGATGGCGGCGGCCAGGCTCGCGGCCCAGTCCGGCTCCGACTCACCCGGCGCGCCGTAGATCAGGTCGACGCTGACCTGCTCGAATCCCGCCTTGCGGGCCCAGCAGACGACGTCGGGCAGCCGGCCGGGGGTGTGCCGGCGGTCGAGCGTGGCCAGCACGTGCGGCCGGGCGCTCTGCATCCCGAACGAGATCCGGGTGAAACCGGCGGCCCGGAGCTGTTCGAGCGCGACCGCGTCCACGGACTCGGGGTTCGCCTCGGTGGTCACCTCGGCGCCCGGGCGCAGCCCGAACGTGTCGTCGACGGCGGCGAGCAGGGCGCCGAGGTCCGCCGGCGGGAGCAGCGTGGGGGTGCCCCCACCGAAGAACACCGTGTCCACCGGCGGGGCTCCGTCGCCGAGAACCCGCGCGGCGAGTGCGAGCTCGGCGATGGCGGTCGTGGCGTAGCTCGCGGCGCTCGCGCCGCCGCCGAGCTCGGCGGCCGTGTAGGTGTTGAAGTCGCAGTACCCGCACCGGGCCGCGCAGTAGGGGACGTGGATGTAGATGCCGAACGCGCGCCGGGGAAGCTCGACGAGGGCCGCGGCGGGCAGCCCGCCGTCCAGAGGCGGGGACTCGCCCTCGGGAGGCTTGGGGGACATGTACTCCAGTGTGCTCCCGTCGCGTACTGACACGACGACACACAGTTCGGCGGAACTCGCCACCCCGACCGCGGACGACGCCCGGACCACCTGCCACGCCGGCCGGGCGTGCAGGTTCGGCTTGCCCGGCCACCGCGCCGAGCACTCGCCGGCCCGCTCGACCAGCGGCCGGCCGCCGCCCGCGACCCGGACCGGTTGGATTCGCGGGCCGGCGGCCCGGCGGCTGGCGTGTCGTGGTGGCTATGTCGCCGTCAGTACGAAAAGATTGGACATATGGACGACGACGTCGCGGATCTGCTTACAGCAGACGATTTCCTCATTCAGGCGGCCCTCCTCAAGGAGGGGCTCGCGCTGCTGCCGCCGCGCACGACCGAGTACCGCTCCGGCACCGTTCGCTACCCGTGGAGCGAGCGCGAGGAGCCGGCCACCCAGCCCATTCCCGTCGTCCACCCGCCGCTCCCGGGCCCCGCCACGAGCACGCAGGGCTGAGCCGGCCGGACAAGCCCACCCGCCGCAGGCATACGAAAAGCCGGAACGTCACGGAACGTTCCGGCTTTCGCGCTTTCTGGCAGCGAGCGCCGGCACTACCCCGGCGACGGGGGCGCCACCTGCGTGGCCACCCCCGCCAGGTGGCTCCCGCGCGACCGCCGCAGGGGCGGCCGAACGCGGCAGCCGCCTGCTAGGCGGTCAGGTCAGCGTGCTGCTTAGCCATGGCCGACTTCTTGTTGGCGGCCTGGTTGGCGTGGATGACACCCTTGCTGACGGCCTTGTCGAGCTTCTTCGAGGCAGCCTGCAGCGACGCGGTGGCGGTCTCGACGTCACCGGCGGTGGCGGCCTCGCGGAAACGGCGCACGAGGGTCTTCAGCTCGGACTTCACGGCCTTGTTGCGCAGCCGGGCGCGCTCGTTGGTGCGGTTGCGCTTGATCTGCGACTTGATGTTGGCCACGCGGGGAAACCTCGTCGTCGAGTTGGGGACTAGGACTTCGGTCTGGGTGCCACACCCTGGGGTGCCAGGCCCGCGGGCGCCGAGCCTCCCAGGCTCGTCATTCGCGGACCGTCAACCGCGGGTCGTCACGCGGGGACCCGATGCGGCGCGGCTAACCCTACAGTACCTAGAACGAACAGCGGTCCGCGGCTGGCGCCGACGGACCCGGTGATCCTAGCCGACCCGGCGCGAGCGCGCCCCCGCGCGCCGCGCGGACCTGGCTCGCCGGGAATGCTGGCACGATGGAGGGCAGGTTCGCATCCGCGGACCCCCGCCCCGCGCATGCCACCATCGAGAAACGAGACTCCCCCGCGTGTCCCCAGCCGTCGAGGCGCCCGGTGCCGACCAGGCGTTGATCCGCAACTTCTGCATCATCGCGCACATCGACCATGGCAAGTCGACGCTCGCCGACCGCATGCTCGGCGTGACGGGCGTGGTCGAGGCGCGCAACATGCGCGCGCAGTACCTCGACCGGATGGACATCGAGCGCGAGCGCGGGATCACGATCAAGGCACAGAACGTCCGGCTGCCCTGGAATGCCGACGACGGCCGGGACTACGTCCTGCATCTGATCGACACCCCCGGGCACGTCGACTTCACCTACGAGGTGAGCCGTTCGCTGGCCGCCTGTGAGGGCGCGATCCTGCTGGTCGACGCCGCGCAGGGCATTGAGGCGCAGACGCTGGCGAACCTGTACCTCGCGATCGAGAACGACCTGACGATCATCCCGGTGCTGAACAAGATCGACCTGCCGGCCGCGCAGCCGGAGAAATACGCCGAGGAGATCGCGCAGATCATCGGCTGCGAGCCCACGGACGTGCTCCGGGTCTCCGGCAAGACCGGGGTCGGCGTGCCCGAGCTGCTCAACGAGGTCTGCCGCCGGATTCCGCCGCCCGCAGGCGACCCGAACGCCCCCGCCCGGGCGATGATCTTCGACAGCGTCTACGACATCTACCGGGGCGTGATCACCTACGTCCGGGTCGTCGACGGCTCGCTGAGCACCCGCGACCGCTGCCTGATGATGTCCACCGGCGCCAGCCACGAGACCCTCGAGGTCGGCGTCATCTCGCCCGATCCGGTGCCGCGGCCCTCGCTGTCGGCCGGCGAGGTCGGCTACGTCATCCCTGGAGTCAAGGACGTCCGCCAGGCCAGGGTCGGCGACACGATGACCTCGGCCCGTCGCCCCGCGACCGAGGCGCTCGGCGGCTACCGCGACCCGCTGCCGATGGTGTACTCCGGCCTCTACCCGATGGACGGCTCCGAGTACCCGGCGCTGCGCGAGGCGCTGGACAAGCTGCAGCTCAACGACGCGGCGCTCACCTACGAGCCGGAGACCTCGGCCGCGCTCGGGTTCGGCTTCCGCTGTGGCTTCCTCGGGCTGCTGCACCTGGAGATCGTCCGCGAGCGCCTGGAGCGCGAGTTCGGCCTGACGCTGATCTCCACGGCCCCGAACGTCGTCTACCGGGTCGTCATGGAGGACACCTCCGAGCACACCGTCACCAACCCGAGCGACTGGCCTGGCGGCAAGATCTCCGAGGTCTACGAGCCGGTTGTCGACGCGATGGTGCTGTTGCCGACCGACTTCGTCGGCGCCGTCATGGAGCTGTGCCAGTCGCGCCGGGGCGTGCTCAAGGGGATGGACTACCTGTCCGCCGACCGGGTCGAGCTGAAGTACACGATGCCACTGGGCGAGATCATCTTCGACTTCTTCGACGCGCTGAAGTCACGCACCCGCGGCTACGCGAGCCTCGACTACGAACCGGCCGGCGAGTCGCTGTCGGACCTGGTGAAGGTCGACATCCTGCTGCAGGGCGAGGCGGTCGACGCCTTCTCCGCGATCGTGCACAAGGACAAGGCCTACGCCTATGGCGTCTCGATGACGGGCAAGCTGCGTGAGCTGATCCCCCGCCAGCAGTTCGAGGTGCCGATCCAGGCCGCCATCGGCAGCCGGATCATCGCCCGGGAGAACATCCGGGCGATCCGCAAGGACGTCCTCGCCAAGTGCTACGGCGGCGACATCACCCGTAAGCGCAAGCTGCTGGAGAAGCAGAAGGAGGGCAAGAAGCGGATGAAGACCATCGGACGGGTCGAGGTCCCGCAGGAGGCCTTCATCGCCGCCCTCTCCAACGACGCCTCCAAGAGCAACCGCCCCGGTTAGCCCGTCTCCGCCGCCGTGACGCGGGCCCCGCGGTCGAACGGCCGCAGGGTATGTCCGTCTCGGCGGGACCACGCGCCGAGGACGTTGTCGATCGTGGTCGCTCCACCGCCCGGTCGAACCAGACGTCCGGCTGGTCCAGATCCGCACAGACCAGGTTCCGCTCGCGGGCGCCATCAGGCACGGGCACGTCAAGGGAGCCGGGGAGGCGCACCACCGCACGGGCCTCGCCGTGGGCGGGACAGCTCGCTACTCGTACGGCGTGCTGGGGCGGGTGATGCGGTCGAGGGTCTCCAGGTACGCGACGGCCAGGGCGACGCTGGCGGGGAGTGCCAGCAGGACCCAGGCGCTGGTGAGGTCGGACAAGGCGAGGACGACCGTCAGCACCGCCGTGGCGGTGAACAGCAGACCGCGCATCCAGCCCGCGGGCAGGATGCGGAAGCCGAAGCCAGCCCGCTCCTCCTCCAGCTCCAGATCCTCGCCTGGTAGGTCACCGGGCCTGGGGGCATGGCCGGGCCTGGGCGGGCGACCAGGGCTCGGCGCGCCTTCGGGTCTGGGCCCGCCGGCCTCATGGCGGCCAGTCATCGGGCACCGACGCCGGTCGCGGCGCGTCCGGAACGGCCGCGGGACTCGACAACGGTGTGGATCAGGGTCTCCAGGGCGTAGGCGGGATCCGCGGCACCGCCCTTGACGCCGGCGTCGGCGGTCGCCGCGGCGCGCAGCGCGCGAGCGAGGCCGTCGTCGGACCAGGAACGAGCGGAGCGCTGGGCCTTCTCGACCTTCCAGTCCGGCATGCCGAGCGCGCGTGCCAGGTCGAACTTCGAGCCACCCCCAGCGCCCGCGACCCTGGCGAGATCACGCAGCCCACCGGTGATCGCACTGCTGATGAGCACGGCGGCGGTGCCCGACTCCAACGCCTGGCGCAGCAGGGTGAGCGCGGCCGCGAGGTCGCCGCCGATCGCCGCGTCGGCGACGGCGAAGCCACTGGCCTCGGCGCGGCCGCGGTGGAAGCGGTGCACGGCGGCCTCGTCGAGCGGACCGCCGGTGTCGGCGACCAGCTGCTCACAGACGGAGGCGAGCTCGCGCAGGTCGCTGCCGACCGCGTCCAGCAGCGCCGCCACCGCGGAGTCCGCGATCCTCCCCCCCGCCCGGCGCACCTCCGCGACGACGAAGTCGTACCGTTCGCGCGGCCGGGTGATCTTCGCAACGGTGACGGACCGGGCGCCGGCGGCCTTCATCGCATCGACGATCTTGCGATTGCGGACCGCGCCGTTATGGACGACGACGAGCACCACGTCATCCATCGGATGGGCGATGTAGGCGATCAGCGCGTCCCGCAGCTCGTCGGTGAGCTCCTGGGCCGCGCGGATCACGACGGCGCGCAGCCCGCCGAACAGCGATGATGCGCCGAGGTCGACGACGTCGGAGTCCGTGAACTCGCCGGCGGCCCGGTCGACGACCTCCAGCTCCGGATCGACGGCGCGGGCAGCGTCGAGGGCGTCCCGCACGGCGCGGGCGACCAACAGCTCCTCATCCCCCTGGATGACGAGCAACGGCGGGATGGATGGCGGCACGAGACCGAGCATGGCATATCTGCCCGGCCGGCCACGATCACTGCCCGCGCGCGTCGACCGTTCCCGCGCCGCGGTCACGATCTCGCCCCGGCGGGAGGTGGACGTGCGGCCTGGCCGGGAGCGAGTGGCTGACGCGCGTACTCCTGCGTGGCGGCCCAGGTCGCCTGGGCAGCACGCCCACCCACACCCCAGGAGATCTGGATGGTTGGCCGGTCGCCGTTCGGAAGGCCTGGCGCGCCCCGTCCAGACGTGGGCTGGAGGCGCTTTGCCGGATGGTAGAACCCGGCGACCGGCGACGCCGGCGCCGGCGCCTGGGAGGCCAGAGCCCGAGCGGTGAGCAGGCCTGAAAGCAGCGCCACGCAGGCCAGTCGCCCCCACCGCCGGCGCAGCAGGCCGTAGCCGGCCGGCAGCGCGGCGGCGGCCGCGAGCGCGCCGACCGGGCCGCCCGGCCAGCCCATCGTCGCGCCGGGCAGGTGCGCCGCCGTGTGGGCGACCAGGACCAGCCACCGGCACGGCCAGCCGGCCAGCCAGGCGACCCACCGGGCGAGCCGCCCACTGACCGGCCCGGCGGCCAACGCGGCAAGCCCGAGGACCGTAACCGGCGCGACCGCCACCTCGGCGGCCACGTTGGCCGGTATCGCGACCAGGCTCACCCCACCGCCGATCCAGGCAATCACCGGCGTGCAGGCCACCTGCGCGGCGGCGGCGACCGCGACGCCCTCGGCCAGCCGGCCGAGCCGACCAGGCAGCCGCCGGGCCAGCCGGTCCCGCCAGGCCGGCGCGAGAACCACGATCCCGGCCGTGGCCAGCACCGACAGCGCGAACCCGGCGGACAGCGCCAGCTCAGGACGGGCGAGGAGAAGCACCGCGACCGAGCCGGCCAGCGCGGGCAGCACCGAGGAGCCGCGGCCGGTGCCGGTCGCCACCACACCGAGCAGGCCCATCGCGGCCGCCCTCAGCACGCTGGCCGACGGCCGCGCGACGACGACGAACCCGACGATCGTGCCGGCCGCCCACAGCGCTCGCGACCGGACCCCGGTCCTCGTGCGGCGCAGCGCCGCCAGCACCGCCCCAATCGTGATCATGACGTTGCCGCCGCTCACCGCGGTCAGGTGGGTCAGCCCGGCGGCGCGGAAGTCGTCCCGCAGCGCGGGGTCGAGGCCGCTCACATCGCCGTCGACCAGTCCAGGGAACAGACCGCGGGCCGGCTGGGGCAGGCCGCTCGCCGCGGATCGCAGGTCGGCCCGCAGGCGACCGGCCAACCGCTGGTACCAGACCGGCCCCCGGACTTGCCTGGGCCGGCCACGAACCAACAGCACGGCGCCGATCTGGTCGCCCGGCTGTGGCGACCCCAGCCGTCCGGTCACCGCGACGCGGGTGCTGGGCAGTAGCCCGGACCACCGGTCGTCGCCGCCGACGACCGCCAGCACAAGCACCGGCACGTCCAGCCGCGCGGCTACGTCGCCGGTCGGGGCCGCGCCGGCCGAGACCGTCCGCATGCCGGGAAGGCCGACGCTGGCCTGGCCGCTGTCCAGTCCAACTTCGGCAGCAGTCGCTCTCCGCGCCGAGAAGCGGGCCGGGGCCGCGCCCCCGGCTCGGCCGGTAGCGAGGCGGACGATCCTGGCCGGAACCAGGATCGTCCGAGTGCCGCCAGCCGAGCCGGCCGCGCTTCGAGCGCTCGGGCGTGGGTCGTCGGTGACGACGAGCTCGGCGCTGATCGTCGCCGATCGGCTGGCAAGCTCGGCGAGCACGCCCGTCCGGCGGTCCTGGCCGCCCACACCCGCGATGAGGACGCCCGCCGCGACCGCTGCTGTCACGGCGACGGCGATCGACGCACGGCGACGGCGGCCCGGTCGCTCGCGCGGGGCGCGAGAACCGCGGACCCGGCCCCCGACGTCCGCCCCTGCGCCGTTTCGGGCGTGGTCCCGAGCCCAGAGCGCGACGCCCGCCAGCACGGCGAGCCCACCCACACCCGCGACCGCGGCCAGACCGGCGGGCGGTGGCACCCACCGGCCGGCCAGCGCCGCACCCGCCCACAGGGCCGCCGTGGGGGTCGCCAGCCGCAGATCCAGCGACGGCCCGGCCTCTTCACTCGGCCTCACAGCGTGATCAAGGGAAGGAGCTCCTGCAGGCGCCGGTCACCGACCCCGGGTACCTCGCCCAACTGGTCCGGCGAGGTAAACGGGCCGTTGGCGTCCCGCCACTGGACGATCCGCTGGGCGAGGACGGGACCGACGCCGGGCAGCGTGTCCAACTGGTCCACCGTCGCCGAGTTCAGGTGCACCGGGCCAGCCGAGGCGCTCGCACCCGCGCCACCGGCGGCAGCGACGCCTGCTGGTCCGGCCGGCGCGGGTCCTGGCTTGCCGTCCACGAGGATCTGTTCGCCGTCGACGAGTGGACGGGCCAGAGCCAGGTCGGTGGTGTCGGTGCCCGGGAGCACTCCCCCGGCCTTCTCGATCGCGTCGGTGACCCGGGATCCGGCGGGCAGGCTCACCACTCCCGGCTGGCGTACCCGACCCGCCACGTCCACGACAACCTCGGTCGCCGTACTCGGGGCCGAGCTTGGGGTCGGCGGGCTGGTGGTCCACGCGGACGCGGGGCCGACCCAGCTGCCCGTCGTGAAGCCGCCGCTGGGTTCGCCTGACGGATTCGGGGTCGCGACAGCATCGATGCGGGCTGGCCTCGCGTGCCAGGCGAAGCCGGCGGCGACCGCCGCCGCGACGAGGGCGGTCAGGGCGAGCAGCACCGCACCGCGCGTGGCCGGGTCCCAGATCGCGCCGCGCAGGACGGCCGGCAACCGCCCGGCGGGGCCCCGGCGCGGGCCGGACCCGGGCCGCCAGCCGTGGTCTCGGCCGCCCGGACTGTCGTGGTCAGCTGGTGCCGGGGGCTCGTCCGGCCCAGCGCGCTCGTCCGGTGGGTCGTCATAGTCAACGAACAGGTCGTTGTCATCGAACAGGTCACTCAGGCCGTCGGCGTCACTGCCGGCCCGGTTCTCCCGGGGCCACGGAGAGCCGTCGCCCGAGTCGAGATCGCCGCCGGGTCCAGAGCGGAGCCGAGCGGCCGGGCCGCCGTCGGACCTGGCGGGCTCTCCCAAGGGCTGGGCGTCGTCGGCGGAGGGAGCCAGGCGCCGGATGGGCTGCGATCCCGCGACGAGGGCAGCGTGCGCCGCGTCGAACGGATCCAGGCCGAGCGGGCCGGTGTCCGGCGTCTCCGTCGGAGATACGTCGGCCCAGCCGCGCCGGGCGGCGCGCCCGGCGCGGTCAAGGCGGTCGTGACGGGTCATGAGGCGGACCGTAGGGCCGCGCGCGGCGCCGGGGGGCCGCTGACCACGGCCCGTGGACAGCGCCTGGTCCTGCACAGGCCTGCCCATCGATCGGGACCCCCGCGCGGGACCCACCCCCACTGGCGATGACCGTCGAGGCACGGGTTCGCGGCCATTTCAGCCCGTCGCCCGTCCCGCCCGGCCGCAGGCCCACCAGCACTGCCGCAGCGGGCCAGTCCTACCTCATGGTGAGAGAAGGGCTTTGAGCACGACGACCAGGTAGGACGCAACCCAGACAGCTAGGGCCAGCTACAGGACGCGGCCCACCCTCGTCGGGCTGCTGGCCCAGGCCGCGCTACTGGAGCGGACGGGTCCTACCTCGTGGTGGCAAAAGGGACAAGAGAACGACCACCAGGTATGACCCATCCAGGCACAGCAGGCAGCGGGAGTGCGGCCCGGGCCCGGCTGGCGCAGGGGGCATGGCACGCATCACGGGAGATCCGGAATACCGGTCCCGCTCGATATGGTTGTTCAGGCAACGATCGGGCGCGGACTTGCGACCCGGTCCACGCGCCCACCGCCATCGGCGGCGGTGGGCCTCGTCCACCAGGAGGTTCCAGATGTCCGAAGCCACCGCCACGACCGACCTGTCCGCGCTCACCGGTACCTGGACGATCGACGCGGCCCACTCCCGCCTCGGCTTCTCGGCCAAGCACGCGATGGTAACCACGGTCCGCGGCTCCTTCAAGGACTTCGAGGGCACCCTCGTCCTCGACGGTTCCGACCCGTCCCAGTCGAGCGCGACCGTGACCATCCAGACCGCCAGCTTCGACAGCGGCGTCGCCGACCGCGACGGCCACGTCCGCGGCTCGGACTTCCTCGACGTCGAGAAGTTCCCCACGCTGACCTTCAGCAGCACGAAGGTCGTCCAGGACGGCGACGAGTACGTCGTGACCGGCGACCTCACCATCAAGGACGTCACCCGCGCCGTGGACCTGAAGCTGGAGTTCGAGGGCAGCCAGAAGGACCCGTGGGGCAACGACCGGTCCGGCTTCAGCGGCGAGACCACCATCAGCCGCAAGGACTTCGGCCTGACCTGGAACGTCGCGCTCGACAAGGGCGGCGTCCTGGTCAGCGACAAGATCAAGATCCAGCTCGACGTCTCCGCCATCAAGACCGCCTGACAGCGAAGGCCACCAACCCAGCAGGACCACCAACCCAGCAGGACCGCGAGCTCTCAGCCGCGCCGGGGACACCTCGGCGCGGCTGAGACGTCTCTGGCACGCGCCGATCACCGATCGCCGCGGGCGAGCCGCGCAGATGGGTGAGTCCACCCACATTGCCCCTCTTGCCCGGTCAGCCCCGATTTCGGCTGGGAGATTCGGGCGGGTGTCGGCCCTCGTCGTGCTGCTGGTAGGCCTCGCCGCCGGCGCCGCCTTCCGACGAGGCGGAAAGATCGGGACGGAGGCCCAGCACGCCGTCGGCTTCTGGGTGCTCAACGTCGCGCTGCCGGCGCTCGCGCTGCGGGTGATGCATGAGGCCAGTTTCCCGGGCTCGATCCTCGCCGTCGTCGCCGTCCCGTACCTGCTGTTCGCCGTCACCTGCGTGCTCTGTCTCGCGCTCGCCCGGCCGCTGAAGCTGTCGCGGGAGGCCCTCGCCGCGCTGGTCGCGACGACCGCCTGCGCCAACACGTCCTTCGTCGGCATCCCGATGGTCACCGCGTTCTTCGGCGCGGACCAGGTGCCGATCGCCGTCCTGGTCGACCAGCTCGGGTCGTTCGTACTGCTCAGCACGGTGGTCGCCACGCTGGTCGCGACCACCGCCGAGGACAGCGGCCGGGCCACGCCGCGGGAGATCGGCCGGCGGATCGTCACCGCTCCGCCGCTGCTCGCGCTGCTGACCGGCCTCGCGCTGCGGCCGGTCGGCTACCCAGGCTGGCTGACCGAGGTGCTGACCCAGCTCGGCAACACGCTCAGCCCCCTGGCACTGTTCGCGATCGGCCTCCAGCTGGAGGTAGCAGCGGTAGGGCGGTGGCGACGCGAGCTCACCGTCGGGCTCGCGGTGAAGCTGCTCGTCGCGCCGGCTCTGGTCATCGGGGGCTACGCCCTGTTCGGGTCACTGGACGACCGCGCGATCCAGGTGGCCCTCTTCGAGGCGACGATGCCGCCGATGGTCGCGGGCGCGCTGATGGCCTCCCGCCGCGACCTGGCGACGCCGCTGCCCAGCATGCTGGTCGGCCTCGGCGTCCCGCTGTCGCTCGTCACCTGCGCTGCCTGGTCATTCGTCCTGCACCGCTGAACGCCCCGCCCGCGGCCTAATAGCTGGCGAGCAAGAGGTGAACCCTTCGCGGGGGGCTACCCGCCGGTGCCAGGGCCGGGTAAAAAGGGCGACCACTCCGCGCGCGGCACCCGCCGGCCGGATGCGACCGATGGTCCGGCCGGCCTCGCTGCCGGACGCCCAGCTTCAGGAGGTTCGACGATGGGTGCAGTGCGGCAGCCCGCGTGGGCAGCGCGGACGAGGCTGGCCGTCATGGCGGTCGGCGCGACGGCCGCGCTCGTCACCGGGGTGACGGCCTGCGGCGGCTCGTCCGACGGCGGCCCGGCGACCGCGCCGACGACGACGGCGGCGGCGGGCACCTCGGCGGCACCCCGGCCGCTCACGATCCTGGTCAGCAATGACGACGGTGTCGGAGCCGCCGGCATCGACGCCGTCGTGACCGCCCTGCGGGCCCTTCCCGCGGTGACCGTCGACGTCGTCGCCCCCGACACGAACCAGAGCGGGACAGGCGGCAAGACCTCCCCGGCGACGCCGGCGCACCACGACGCGACCACGGCCAGCGGCGTCGCCGCGACCTCCGTCGACGGCTTCCCAGCCGACGCCGTCAACGCGGCTCTGGGCGTCCTAGGGCTCAAGCCGAACCTCGTCGTCACGGGCATCAACCAGGGCCAGAACCTCGGGCCGTTCGTCGACCTGTCCGGTACGGTCGGCGCCGCCCGGGCCGCGGCCGCCCATGGGATTCCCGCGCTCGCGGCGAGCATGGGCCTCGGGCCGACCTTCGACTACTCGCAGGGCGCCGGGCTCGTCACCGCCTGGGTGACGGCGCACCGCGCGACGTTCACGGGAACCGGCGGCGCCCCGCTGAGCACCGTCACCAACCTGAACATCCCGAACTGCGGCGCGGCCAAGATCCGCGGGGAGCGCGAGCTGCCCACCGAGCCGACCGTGACCGACATGGGCACCGCGATCACCAACGGCCAGGACTGCTCCTCGACCGCGACCCCGGCCGACGAGGTCGGCGCCTTCAACGCCGGCTTCGCGACCCTCACCACCATCCCCGCCAGGCCGGCCAAGTAGCGGCGGCCCCGAGGCCGGGCCGGCGCGGCCCGGTCAGCGGGCGTCGTCGAACAGCGTCAGGTCCAGAGGCCCGGCGGCGCCCGCCCAGGCCTGGCCGGCCGCTGCCGACGGGTCGTCGGCGGCGGCCGGTTCGCCGGCGACCGGGGCTGACCCGGCCGGAGCCGCGGCGCGCGGGCCGGGGGCGCCCGCCGGCAGCTCGAAGCGCTCGACGAGCGTCGGACCCTGGTTGCGGACGTCGCCGACCTCGGGCCCGACCGGATAGAGCTCGAGGACGCCGGCCGGGGCCGGGGCGAGCAGCGGCGCCAGGGCATCGGTGTCCGCGTAGTCCGGGTCGAGCCAGCGGTCCCAGACCGACGCCGGGAGGACGACCGGCGACCGGTCGTGCAGGAGCTCCAGGCCCACCGCCGGACCGGTCGTAATGATCGTGTAGGTGACGAGGGGCTGTTCCCCGCCGCGCCAGACCTCGTAGAGGCCGGCGAAGGCAAGCAGCGGGCCGGCGGGGCCGACCCCGGGATGATCGCCACGGTGGATGAAGTACGGCTGGCCCGGCTTCTTGCCGCCGGGCCGGTGCCACTCGTAGAAACCGGTGACCGGAACGAGGCAGCGCCGGGCCGCGAACGCCTTGCGGAACATGGGCTTCTCGGCCAGCGTCTCCGACCTGGCATTGATCATGCGTGACCCGATCGAGACGTCCTTCGCCCAGGACGGCACCAGCCCCCAGCGGGCCAGCCGCAGCACCCGGCCGCCGGCTTCGGGCGCGCCGGCCGGCGCGGCCGTGTCGCCCGCCGGGCGCCGCGCCGTCACGATCGGCTGCGTCGTCGTCGGGGCGACGTTGTAGCGCTCGCGCACCTCACCGCCGGTGTCGTCCTGGGCGGACATCGCGGTCGCGAGATCGTCCGCGTTCAGCGTCTGGGTGTACCGGCCACACATGCGTTCAGAGTAGAGCGGCCCTACGACGTTCCGAGTCCGTGATCGCCGCGAGGCACACCGAGCGAGCCGAGCCGCCGGCTACCAGACGCCGGTGAGCAGGGCGGTGCCGCCTGCCAGGCAGGCAAGCGCCACAGTGCCGAAGATGGTGACCCACAGGCCACCGGGCAGGCCGGTGAGCCGGGCGAGCTGGTCGGGGTCGGAAAGGCCGTCGCGGCGGCGCCGGCGGGTCCTGGACACCTCGTAGACCGGCCGCACCCCGCCGATGAGCAGGAACCAGGTGACGTAGGCGGCGAACCCGGCCCGCAGCGTCGCCGGGGCCAGGATCGACACCGCGAGAACGACGACCATGCTGACGACGACCGACAGCAGGCCGAACCCGTTGCGGATGACGACCAGCACGCCGACGAGCAGCACCACGAACAGCTGGAGCAGCAGGGCGGTCCGCCCGGTCGAGAGCAGCCCAGCGGCGGCGAGGCCGAGCACTGCCGGGGCCGGGTAGCCGGCGGCGACGGTGAACACCACGCCGGGACCGGTCGGGCGCCCGGAGGAGACCGTGACCCCGGAGGTGTCGTGGTGCAGGCGGATCCCGGCCAGCCGGCGGCCGGCGCACAGGGCGACGACGGCATGCCCCGCCTCGTGCACGATGGTCACGACGTGCCGAGCCTGCGGCCAGGCCCGGTCGCTGACCACCGTGCCCAGCGCGAGCAGGCCGGCGACGACGAGCACCCAGCGTGTCGGCGCGGGCTGGACGACCAGCGCCCGGTGCAGCAGGTCGGACAGGGGGACCCCCTAGGTCATGGGCTGGCTGTCGGGAGACGCGAGCCGTTGGCGGGCCCGCCTCAATGGCCGCGGTGACGAACAGGACGCCGTCAACCGGGCAAGCAGTCAAGATCGCACGATTGTCCATCAGGCGTCCGTTTACCGCACCCTTCATACCGGTTGTCAACGGAACAGCGGCGGCCACCGCTCCCCAGGGGCCCCCGAGCGGCCGCCGTGGGCCGAACGTGTCCGGCCGTGGCGGTAATGTTGGCCCGCCGGCGAGCCACCCAGCCGCCGGCCGCTGGACGCTCGGGGCAGGACGGGAGGACGAAGAGGTGGCGGAGTACGTCTACCGGCCGGTGATCAGCGTCGCGCTGGGCCTGTTCCGCGGGCTGGACCTGAAGATCGACGTTCGGGGGCAGGAGAACGTCCCCGCGACCGGCGGCGCCGTGGTGCTGATCAACCACGTCTCCTACCTCGACTTCGCGCTGGCCGGGGTGCCGTTCTGGCAGGCGCAGAGGCGCTACGTCCGCTTCATGGCGAAGAAGTCGACCTTCGAGAGCAAGCTCACCGGTCCGCTGATGCGCGGCATGCACCACATCTCGGTCGACCGGTCCGCCGGCGCAGGCTCGCTGCGGACCGCCGTCGAGGCGCTACGGTCGGGCGAGCTGGTCGGGGTCTTCCCCGAGGCGACGATCCACCCGCACTACTGCCTGGCCCCGTTCAAGTCCGGCGCCGCGCGGATGGCCGCCGCGGCGGGCGTCCCGGTCATCCCGATGGTCCTCTGGGGCAGCCAGCGGGTGCTCACCAAGGGCCAGCCCCGCAACCTGCGCAAGGCCCGCCACACGCCGATCCTGATGTCGCTCGGCGCCCCCGTCCCGCCCGAGGAACTGGCGGACACGGCCGCCGGCACCGCGCTGCTGTACGACGTCATGGGCAAGCTGCTCGACGACGCGCAGCACCGTTACCCGGCGCCCGCCCCCGGCGAGCCGGACTGGTGGCAGCCCGCGCACCTGGGCGGCTCCGCTCCGCCGCGCCCCGACGAACCGGCCGACCCGCCCCCGGCGGACAGCGCCGCCCGCGTCGAGGAGCCCCCCGCGCAGCGTTCCGACGACGTCGCGCCGGCCGGCAGTCCGGCGCTGGTCAAGGAGGCCGAGCCGCCGGCGGTCTGACCGGTTGTTGTCAGCCTCTTTGACGACGCACCGGCCGGACGCGGATCGTCCGACATGCCGGGCCGTGCCCGGCCTGCCGATGGCAGACAACGAGCGGCCGCGCGCCGCCCGGCAGTGGAGGTACCTGGCCCGATGACCGAGACGGAGACCGGCCCGGCGACGGCGGCGATCGGGGCGCTGGCCGAGGCCACGGTCGGCATCGTCGGTGACGAGGCGTTCGTCGACGCGCTGCCGAAGGTCGAGCTGCACGTCCATCTCGAAGGCTCCATGCTGCCCGGCACCGTGCTCGCGCTCGCGCGGCGTCACCAGGTCGAGGACATCCCGACCACCGAGACGGCCCTGGCGGACTGGTACGCGTTCAAGGACTTCGACCACTTCCTGCGGGTGTACCGGACGGCGGTGCAGGTGCTGCGGGACGAGGACGACTTCGCGCTGCTGGCCCGCGAGACGGCGCTGGGCCTGGCCGCGCAGAACGTCCGGTACGCGGAGATGTACTTCACCCCGTTCATCCACACTCGGCGCGGCATCCCGATCGAGGAGGTCTTCGCCGGCATCAACCGCGGCCGGCTGGAGGCCCAGGCGGCGACCGGGGTCGAGATCCGCTGGATCAGCGACATTCCCGGTGGGCTGCCCGACGTCGACATCGTGGCGGTCGCCGACCTGACCGTGCAGTACGCGGTCGAGAACGGCGGTGACAGCGTGATCGGCCTCGGCGTCGGAGGCGCCGAGGCCGGGGTGCCGCGCCCGCAGTTCGCCCGGGCGTTCGGGGCCGCCCGTGACGCCGGGCTGCGCAGCCTCCCACACGCCGGCGAGACCACCGGCCCGCGGACGATCTGGGACAGCATTGAGGAGCTGGGCGCCGACCGGATCGGTCACGGCATCCGCTGCCTGGACGACCGGGCGCTCGTCGCGCGGCTGCGCGCCGACCGCATCCCGCTGGACGTCTCGCCGACGTCGAACCTGCGGACCGGCGTCGTCGCCGACTACCCGAGCCACCCGCTGCCGACACTGATCGCCGAGGGCCTCGCGGTGACCATCAACAGCGACGACCCGCCGATGTTCGGCACCACGCTGCGGGACGAGTACCTGCACGCCCTGCGCGACCTGGGCCTGAGCCGGGCCGCCGTGGCCGGGCTCGCCGCCGCGGGCGTCCGGCATTCCTTCCTGCCCGAGGACCGCAAGCAGGCCCTGCTCGCCGAGCAGTCCGCCGCCGTCACCGCGCTGGCCGGCGGCTGCGCCGCCTGACCGATGGCCGCCGGGGAGCGGGCGGACGGCGACTGGCGGGCCAGTTCGCGGTCAGCGGCCGGTGGCACCGCGGATCATGCGGCGGCGAAAGAGCCGGCTGACCCCCAGGTGTGCTGCGAAGAGCGCACCGGCCAGCCAGTAGTTGCCCAGGCCGAACGCGCGCCGGCCCGGTAGGGGCAGCAGCGTGTACGTGATCAGCACCAGGGCGGTGGCGTAGAAGAGGCCGATCGAGATCCTGATGGCCGGGCCGTGGCGCCCCAGCACCGCCCGGCGCCGGGACGCCGAACACCAGGCGATGGTCGACGCCGAGCTGGCCCGGCTCAGCACGCCTGCCGACGCCAGCCCCGACACCGTCGTGACGGACGCCCCCGACAGCGCGGAGGCGCCCGTCTGACCGTGACCGCTTCGCCTGGTAACACCGCTGGCTGACGACTACACCTCGATGTGCGAACCCATGATGACGGTGTGGTCGCGCGGGAGGCCGAAGTGCTGGGCGGCGTCGGCGGTGAGGTGGGAGGTGGCGATGAACAGCCGCTTGCGCCAGCGCGCCATGGTCGGCGCCTCGCCGCTCGTCAGCTGGATCTTGGAAAGGAAGAAGGACGCCTGCGCCAGGTCCAGCTGTCCCTCGGTGACCTCCGGGTCGAGGGCACGCAGGATGCCGATGACATCGGGTGTCTCCATGTAGCCGAACCAGGCGGTCACATGGGTGATGCCGTCGTCGGTGTAGCCGAGGTCGTCCACGGCCGTTCGCCGGCCCGCCGGTACGCGCGGAACCGGCAGCGTCTCGATGGACAGGATCACGACGAGGTCGTGCCGCACGTGGTTGTGCTCGACGTTGGCCCGCAACGCGAGCGGCGCGGTCTGTTTGCCCCGGTTGAGGAAGACCGCCGTCCCCGGCACCCGCGTCGTGGGCAGGGCACCGGTGCGCAGCTGGTCGACGAACTCGCGCAGAGATCCCTCGTGCCGTTGGCGTTGCGCGGTGACGATCTGGCGGCCTCGCTGCCACGTCGTCATGACCGTGAACGCGGTCAGGGCGATGAGCAGCGGTAGCCACGCGCCGTGGACGATCTTGGTCAGGTTCGCCGCGACGAACAGCAGGTCGACGAGCAGCAGCCCGCTCGCGCCCAGGCCGAGCACCCAGCGCGGGACCTGCCATTTCCAGCGGGCGACGTAGAAGAACATCAGGGTGGTGATAGTGATCGTGCCGGTGACCGCCATCCCGAAGGCGAACGCCAGAGCCGCCGAGCTGCGGAACGCGAAGACCAGCGTGAGAACCGAGACCATCAGCACCCAGTTGATCCAGGGAACGTAGATCTGCCCGAAGGTCGACTCCGACGTGTGGACGATCCGCAGCCGGGGCAGGTAGCCGAGCTCCGCGGCCTGGGACGCGACCGAATAGGCCCCGGTGATCACTGCCTGCGACGCGATGACGGTCGCCGCTGTGGCCAGCAGGACCAGTGGCAGCCGGGCCCAGCCGGGGGCGAGCAGGAAGAACGGCCCGCTGCGGTTGTCGGCGTCGTCGAGAATCAGCGCGCCCTGGCCGAGATAGCTGAGCACGCAGGCCGGAAAGACCAGCAGCAGCCAGGCCCGGCTGATCGCCGGCCGGCCGAAGTGACCCATGTCGGCGTACAGCGCCTCGGCCCCGGTGACCGCGAGCACGACCGCCGCCAGGGCGAAGAACGCGGTGCCGAAATGGTTGACCAGAAACCCGAGCGCGTAGGTCGGCGACAACGCCTTGAGAATGGCCGGGTGACCGGCGATGCCGGCCACTCCCAGCGCCCCGACGGTGACGAACCAGACGATCATGACAGGGCCGAACATCCGGCCGACCGCGGCCGCGCCGAAACGCTGGACGAGGAAGAGCACCACGATGATCATCGCGGTGATCGGCACCACCAGCTCCTCCAACGACGGCTCCACGATCTTGATGCCCTCGACGGCCGACAGCACCGAGATCGCCGGGGTGATCATGCTGTCGCCGAAGAACAGCGCCGCGCCGAAGATGCCCAGCCCGGCCAGCAGCGCGGCGGTCCGGCCGCCCCGCCCCTTCCCCATCCGCCGCAGCAAGGTGATCAGGGCCATGATGCCGCCCTCGCCGTCGTTGTCGGCCCGCATCGCCAGCAGCACATAGGTGACCGTGACGATGATCATTACCGACCAGAACACCAGGGAGACGACGCCGAACACATTGCCCTGGCTGACGGGGACGGGATGCGGGTCGTGCGGGTTGAAGACGGTCTGCAGCGTGTAGATCGGGCTCGTCCCGATGTCCCCGAACACCACACCGAGCGCACCGACCACCACGGCGAGCCGCACCGCGTCGCGCACCCCCGGACCGTCAGTCTCCGACGGCGGTGTCGATCCAGGCTCCGGCGCCGGACTAGTCGCCACGCAAACCCCCACATCCGGTCACACCAAGCGCCCTTGCGCATCCTCTCAGCCCGATCAGCTTGTCGCACCCCGGGGATCGCCAGACTTCGTTGAGGTCACGGCGGTCCGGCCAGCGCGGCGACGGCCTGCTCCACGGTCGAGTAGAGGTGCCGCGGCCCGATGGCGTGGACGAGCCCGGCGTGCTGGAGGTCGTGGTGAACGAGATGGGAGGACCGGGCTATCCCCATCGTCACGCCGTGCTGCCGTAGCTCGGTCGCCAGTTCGCCGAGGGTCCGCGCCCCGGTGTAGTCGATGTCGGAAATACCGTTGGCGTCGAGAACAAAAGCACGCACGGGCGGGCTCGTCGCTGCCAGTACCGCCCGGATGCGTATCACGACGAACTCGGCGTTGCCGTACCACAACGGGGCGTAGAGCAGATACACGAGCACGCCGGGTACCTGTTCGACTGGCAGGCCGACATCGGCGGGAATCCAGTGGTCCGTGCCGGGCTCGCGGCCAAGCACCGCGTCACGAGGACGGGCGGCCCGCCAGGTCCGATCGGCCAGGGACAGGAACATCGCCACGACGACGCCCTGCTCGATCCCGACCAGCAACACCGCGAGCACCGTGACAAGGGCGAGGACGAACTCGAAGCCGTCGAACCGCAGGATCGATCGAAGCTCACCCACCCGCAACAGCCGGGAGGCGATGAAAACCAGAATCGCGCCCAGCGCGGCCTGCGGCAGATACCGGAGAGTTCCGGTGGCCGCGGCCAGGAAAGCCAATACGAGGCCGGCGGCGACGACCGACGCCACCTGTGACCGGCCACCCGACGCGACGACCACCTCGGTGCGCGGCGGGCTCGCGTTGACCGCGAACGATCCGCTCAGGCCGGCCGCTACGCTTCCGGCGCCCACTGCCACCAGATCCCGGTTGAAGTCGTCGGCGGCCCGCGGGCCCGGGCCCGACCCGCGAACCGTCGCCGCGGTCTGGACCACGCAGATGAACGCGACGGTCAACGCGGGCCCGACCAGGTGGCGCACATCGGCCCACGACGCCGACGCGAGGCCGAACGCCGGCAGGCCGGCGTGAATCGTGCCGACGACCGCCACCCCGTGCGACGCGAGACCGAACACCGAGAAGACCAGAATCGAGCAGGCCAGGCCGATCAGCGCACCGGGTATACGGCGGTCGACGCGCTCGGCGACCACAATGATCGCGAGCACGCCGAGGGCGATTCCCGCTGCCCACCCGTTCACCTGACCGCTCTGGGCGGCGATGGCCCGCAGGCGGCCGACCGTCGTCGTCCCACCCCCGGGCACGCCGAGAACCGCGGAAAGCTGATGGACCAGGATCTGCGCCGCGATCCCCGCCAGCACCCCCGTGACCACCGGTGTGGACAGGAACTGGGAGATCCACCCCAACCGCAGCAGGCCCACGGCGACGACCAGCCCACCGACCATCAGGGCGAGGATGGCCAACAGGTGGGCGTACCGAAGGGTGCCGACAGCGGCGACGGCCCCGATGCCGGTGGCCATGACGGGAGCGATCGTGGAGTCGGCTCCGATCGACAGCTGGGGTTCGCGGCCGAGCACGGCGAACACCAGCGAGCCGGCGACGAACGCGTAGAGCCCCACCACCGCTGGCGCGCCGGCCAGGCCCGCGGTCGCCATCTGCTCCGGCACGGCGATCGCGACGAGGGTCAGCCCAGCCACGACGTCGCGGCGCAGCCACGCCAGCCGGTAACCGCGCATCGTCGCGACGATCAACCGGCCGGCCATCCCCCATCTCTACACCCCCCGGCCGGTCCACCGATCGGGTGCCGTTCACACGGTCACACCTCGACACCCGACGGCGTGGACGGGCGCTCTACCGGGCCTTCCCCTCCCGGTCGCGGCGCAGGACCGTGAGCGCGGTCAGCGCGTCCGCGTCGGCCGGTTCGGCGACCGTGAAGCGGTAGCCGGCGGTGTTGCCGGTGGCGAGCAGCCGGTCGCCTGTCCCCATGACGGTTGGGAAGGTGATCAGCCGGTACTCGTCGACCAGGTCGGCCGCTGCCAGCGCGTGGACCAGGCTCAGGCTGCCGACCACGACGACGTCGCGTCGCGCCCGCTCGGCGGCGACCCAGGCCAGCGGGTCACCGTCGATGCCCGCCGAGTTCGACCAGGCACTCGCGTCGATGCCGGCCCGGGTGGCGACGCGCTTCGGCACGGCGTTCATCCGCTGGGCGAAGTCCCCGTCGCGGGCCGGCCAGAGCCGGGCGAAATGCTCCCAGGTCCGTCGGCCGTAGAGCTGCACACCCTGATCCATCCGCGCGCCGAGACGGAACTTGTCGCCGTCGACCGGCCCCGCGCCGTGCCGGAACGCCCAGCCGCCGTGGCCCGTCTCCCAACGCCCGTCGGGGTCGGAGACCACACCGTCCAGGGTGACGTTCGCCGACCCGGCGGCCTTCGACCTGCTCGGACTCCCGGGCGTCCCGCCAGACCAGGCACTCGATCACCCGCACGGCGCTGGTGAGGTCTCGGTCTCGAACCGGGAACGGACGCGCCGCTGAGGGCCGAGCCCGCTGCCGGTCAGGTCCAGCGGGCGCGGGTGGCCTGACGCACGAGATGGTCGCGCTCGGCGACGTCCGTGGCCCGGCGGGCCGCCTGCGCGTACGCCGCGCCGGCGGCCGGTAGATCACCGTCGAGCTCGTGGAGGTAGCCGCGGACCGCGTGCCAGCGGTGGCGGTCGCCGAGCACCTCGCGCAGCCGGTCGGTCTCGCGCAGCCCGGCGGCGGCACCGAGGACGTGGCCGACCGCGACAGCGCGGCCCAGCACCGCGGCCGGGTCCTGGCGTACCGGGTCGTCGGTGAGGCCGACCAGGTCGTCGTACCAGGCAAGGATCTGGGGCCAGTCGGTCTCCGGCGCGCTGGCCGCGTCGTCGTGCAGGGCGGCGATGGCGGCCTCGATCTGGTAGCGGCCGGGGCGTCGCACCGCCAGCGCCGACTGCAGGACGCGCACTCCTTCGGCGATCTCGCGCGTGTCCCAGCGGCCCCTGTCCTGCCGGTCCAGGGTGACGATGCGGCCCTGCCCGTCGAGCCGCGCCGGCAGCCGCGCGTGGTTGAGCAGCATCAACGCGAGCAGCCCCCGTGCCTCCGGCTCCTCGGTCGCGAGGGTGAGCTGGCGGGCGAGCCGGATCGCCTCGGCCGCCAGGTCGACCCGGCCCGCGTGCCCGGTCGTGTAGACGAGATACAGGACGCGCAGCACGACCGCGAGGTCGCCGGGCTCGTCCAGGCGCCGCCCGCGCAGGGCGCGCTTGGCCCGGCTGATCCGCTGCGCCATCGTCGCCTCCGGGATGTAGAAGGCGTCGGCGATCTCCCGGGTGCTCAGGCCGCCGACCGCGCGCAGGGTGAGCGCCACCTGGGCGGCCGGCGCCAGATCGGGATGGCAGCAGCAGAAAAACAGGAAGAGAGTGTCGTCTCCGGTCTCGCCGGTGGTCGGCGCCGGCTCCGGCTCCGGCTCCGGCTGTTCGTGCAGCGTGTCCTCGCGGGCGCGCCGGGCGGCTTCGCTACGACGGGCGTCGATCAGTCGCCGGGTCGCGACCGTGGCCAGCCACGCACCCGGATCGCGCGGCGGATGGCCGGGCCAGACACGCAGCGCCTCCAGGAGCGCCTCCTGCAGCGCGTCCTCGGCGGCGTCGAAGTCCTCGCCGCGGCGGACCAGCCCCGCGAGCACCCGGGGGACGAGGGCACGGAGCGCGCCCTCGTCCACCCGGCCGGTGGGCTGGCTGGTCACGCCGGTCGGCCGCAGGTGGCCGACCGGGTCATGACATGACCTCCCGGACGTCGATCCACTCGTAGAGCGGCTCGCCGCCGGGCCCGGGCTCGGAGGAGATGTAGGCCGCGACCTCCAGCGCGCGGTCACGGGACTCCACGTCGATCATGTACCAGCCGGCGACCAGGTCGCTGGTCTCGGGGTGCGGGCCGTCGGTGGTCACCGGCGCCGCCTCCGGGCCGCCGTAACGCACCCAGGTGCGGGTGGGCGTCAGCGCCCGCGCGTCGACGTACTCACCGCGGTCCTCCAGGACCTTCGCGACGTTGTGCAGGAAGGCCATGTGCGCCTCCACGTCCTCCGGCGCCCACTGGTCCATCGGGGCGAAGGGATGGTGCGGCTCAGGGCCACCGCGGTAGTGCTTGAGCAGCAGGTACTTCGGCATGATGATCTCCCGCCGTCGCGGCCGCGCCTCTCACGGCCCTCACCCAGTGAGCGAAGCCGATCCAAGCTTCTCGACATGCAACCACTCATCCAGTCCCAGAACCTTGCCTCAGGGGCCGACCCATCTCTGCCGTGGCGGGGTCCGGACTTCCCTCATGCCGGGCCCCACATCGCTCTGCGATGATGCTTTAGACATTGTCGGAGCGAGATCAGAATCGTCTTCGCGTTCGACCCTTGACGATCGGCGATTTTGCTGATCGGTGGGGACAAGTCGGGCGAATGGTCCGGCTGGTATCAGCGAGCGATTCCGCGCGCGGAGCAGCTGTTCGCCGAGTACGTGAAGGAGCGGGAAGCCGAGGAGGGGCAGAAATGACGGAGTTCCCCGCGTGGAGTGACGTACGCGCCGGCATCGTCAGCGACGCCGGCGGCGAGGAGGCCGTGGCCGAGGCGCGGAAGCGCAACCAGGCCTACATCGACGGCTACCGCCTCGCCGAACGCCGTAAGAGCCTCGGCCTCACGCAGGCGGAAGTTGCTGGCCTCATGCGAATCGCCAAGAGCCGCGTCTCCCAGGTCGAACGCGGCGAGGTCTCCACCGTCGACGCCATCGCCCGCTACGTGCATGCCCTCGGCGGCCAGCCCCAGATCACCGCGGTGTTCGGAGACGACCTCTACATCCTTCGCGGCACCGATACCCGGGCGGCGTGACGGCTCCCCTTGCGAAGGTTCGAACGGTCGGGCAGCCAGGATGCGCGGTCGGCGCCGGCGGGTGGGCCGGCGCCGACCGCGCGGGGTGACGGGTTACTCGGGGACGTGGGACGGGCTGGTGGCGTCGCGCGGCTCGGGCACGGCCACGTCGGCGGTGGCGACCGGCGGGTGCGACGGCGCGACCCGCAGGACGCGAGCCGCCCAGTCCGGCAGCCACCAGTTCCACCCGCCGAACAGCGAGACGAGCGCGGGCACCAGAACCGACCGGACGATCGTCGCGTCGAGAAGGATGCCGAAGCCGAGCGCCGAGGCGAACGTCTTGAGGTCGGTGCCCGGGCCGGTGGCGAGGGCGAGGAACGCCAGGAACAGGATCAGCGCGGCGCTGGTCACGAGCCGCCCGGTGCGGCCGATTCCTTCGACGACGGCCTCATCCGTGTTCCCCGTCCGGTCGTACTCCTCCCGGATGCGGGACAGGATGAACACCTCGTAGTCCATCGACAGCCCGAACAGGAAGGCGAACACCATCAGCGGGATCCAGAAGGTCACCGCGCCGGTGGCATGCACCCCGAAGACCGCGTTGGACCCGTAGCCGTCCTGCCAGAACAGCACCATGAAGCCGAGAGTCGCGCCGAGGGTGATCAGGTTGAGAACGACCGCCTTGATGGGCAGCAGCACCGATCTGAAGGCACGCGCGAGCAGGACGAACGTCAGCAGCGCGATGATCGTCAGCATCAGTGGGAAGTTGCCGTAGACGGCTTTCAGGAAGTCGATCTGGTCGGCACCGATCCCGGCGACGCCGACGACACCGGGCAGGCTGGCCACCGCTGCCTTGACCTGGCGTACCGGCCCCACAGACGTCGAGTTGACCGTCTCCGCCTTCGGGATCACCACCACGATGCTGTGCCCGGCCGCGGTCTGCGCGGTTCCGGTCGCGACCACGGCGCGGTCGACGCCCGCCACCTTGCCCAGGGCCGTGGCGACCGAGCCCGCCCGTGGAGTGTCGACGAGGACCTCCATCGGGGTCAGGACACCCGTCGTCACGCCACCGTTCTTCAGCTCCTGGAACGTCGTGTTCGCCGCACCGTTCTTGGCCAGCGAATCGGACGAGGCAAGGCCGATCTTGATGCCGAAGAACGAGACCACGAGCAGGCCGAGCGCGAGCATGGCCACTCCGGCCGCGATGAACCGGCGCCGCACCATGGCCTGGGCCCACCTGGTCCAGGACCGCCCGGCCCGGTTCTCGTGCCGGATCTTGGGCCAGTCGGCCCTGGGGCCGATGCCACCGAGGATGGCCGGCGTCAGCGTCAGCGTTGTCAACACACTGGCCAGCGGAATCAGCGCGCCGCCCAGACCGATGCTGCGCATGAACGGCACCGGCAGCACCACGAGCGAAAGCAGGCCGATGGCCACGGTGATACCGCTGAACATCACCGCGTGGCCGGCGGTCTCCATGGCGACGACGACGGCCTCGTGGTTGTCACGGCCGCGGTCACGTTCCTCGCGCCAGCGGGTGACGAGGATGAGCGAGTAGTCGATCGCGACACCGAGGCCGATCAGGGCGACCAGGAACTCCACGATGAACGACACGTCGGTGAGGTAGGTCAGCGGCAGCAGCAGGATGAACGTGGTGAGGATCGCGGCCGCCGCGATGACCAGTGGCAGGAGCGCCAGGAACGAGGCGAAGACGAAGGCGAGCACCGCCAGCGCGCCCAGGGCACCGATGAGCACCTCGGCGAACACGCCGAAGCCGCCACCGCCCGAGTCGCCGACCGCGAGCGCGTCCTCGCCGGTCACCCCGACCGTCGCCCCCGCGGGAGCCGCCGACGTCAACGCCGCCTTGATGTCGGCGGTCGGAAGCTTCGCCGTCGGGTCGTGTAGGAACCGGTAGAAGACCAGGGCATAGGCGGTGCGATCATCCTTGGTCCGGAATGCCTTGTCACCGGTGTTCGCCTCGTCGACCACCCGGGTCTGCGGCACCTGCTGCTGCACGGCGGCGAAGGCCTGCCCGATGGCGGTTTCCTGCCCGGATACGGCCTGGCTCGCCGGCATTGTGATGGTCACCACATAGGGCGCGGTTTTACCGCCCGAGTGGAACTCGGAGTCGATCTGGTTGGCGGTCTCGGTACCCGGTTGCCCAGGCAACGAGAAGTCAATGACAAGGCGGCTGTTGGTCCGTCCGGTCAGCGCGATGCCCGCGACCACGACAACGAGCCAACTAACGAGTACCAGCCGACGATGGTGAAGCACGAACTCTGCGATCCGGCGCACGAGGCTCCCCTGCCTTTGAAGATCACATCAAGCGGTTGAACGCTAGCAGGGAAGACCGACAATCTCGCCGCGGCTCATCGGTCGGTCTGGCGACAGCCCTGGGACAGCAGGGTGAAGGACCTGGTACGGCCCCTCGGCACTGGAGCCACCTCGGGAGTGCCCACCCGTCCCGGCGCCCGATGAGGGCGCGGTGTCGATGAAGGCCCTCTCGGCCGACGCTCGGGGGCTGACAGAAATGGTGAGACGATTCTGACGCGCCGGCTGCGAAGCTACCTGACGCGGAAAGTAGCGGACGCGACGGATCGCGCCGGGATCGCCTGTAGGAGGGGATGATCTGGTCATGACCCAGCCGGAGCGAGCGGAGGTCACCGTGCCGGGTCCCGGTCGGCGCGCTGGAGGGCTACGTTGACCGACCTCGGCCTCGAGGTTCCGTAGCCCTTGCCGCGAGGCTATCCACGCCGGTCGACCCACCACGCCGGTCGACCCTCCTACCTCGTGGGAGGCCGTCCAGGTCGCCGCCCGGACCAGGACCCGGGGTCCTCAGGCTCCCGGCCAGCCGGCTCCCGGCCTGGCGACACGCCGACGGCGCCGCCCACCGTCCGCCTGCCTGCCGGACTCCAGCCTCGGTCCGCGTCCGCCAAGCCCGACACGGCAGCGGCATGACGCAGGCGGGCATCGAACGAGTAGGCGCCAGCACCGACGATCAGCAGAAACAGGCTGCCACACAACTGCGCGAGATCCACTCGGGCTTCGTGGAGGAAGTCCCCCCAGCCGGACTCGTCCTTGAACAGCGCCGAACCGCCCCACAGGACCGGGATCTTGGTAACGATCAGGGCGCACGTCATGTCCACGACCATCGGTATCGCGGCGACCCGGGTCAGCAGCCCGACCAGAAGCAGCGTCCCGCAGACGATCTCGAACACACCGGTGAACGGCGCGAAGAAACCGGGCGCGGGGATGCCGATCTTGTCAAAACGGCCGGTGCCCAGCGTGTGAGGACGCAGGAACTTCAGGATTCCCTCGGTAAGGAACACCAGGCCCACGTAAAGGCGGATGAGAACCGTCGCGGCCGGCGCGTCCGTCGCGACCAGCCAGGTCCGCCGGCCGGCCCGCGGCGTCACCCGAAATTCCTTCCAAGCGGAGTCATACCCGGCCCCCTCACCGTCTTCCGGCACCGGCGCTGGCTGGATGCCACGCCCATCCTGCGCCGACGACGCAGACGGACCCGCCGAGCACCTGGGATTCTCGTCCCCCATCCGCAATCCGCAATCCCGCGTTTCTGGCTCTCCGCGGCTCGGTGGAGGCCGCTGTCAGGTGGTCACTCGATGTGTCCGATGGTTGTAACGGTGTACAGCCAGAGCGGGCGACTGCTCCGAGTGGCGATTTGGCGGCGCGGCGTTGCTGGTTGGTGACGTTCGTGAGGCCGAACGCTGATCGGTAGACCAGCCTGATCAGCCAATCGACGCCCTCGGTGGTGGCGTCTGGCAGGCCGCGCAGGATGGCGTTGGCGATCTCCTCGTGCCAGGTGGAGGTGGCCTCGGCGAGGGCGACGATCTCGGGAACGTTCTCGCCGACGGTGGCGCAGTGGGTGAAGAACCTGGTCAGGGCGCTGCTGACCTGTGGACGAAGGCGTGCCCGGCGCCGACCACCTAGGCGGTGCGCAGCCGTCTCAGCTCTCTCTGCCAGGGGGTAGGTCTTCGCGACCTGTTCGGCGGCCCCCTGTTCGCTGCGCCGCCACGACTGCACGCAGGACCACAACGTCGTGTGGCAGTGGTTCAACGACCCGGCGGTGCGGCGCGCGTACCCGGCTGACGAACAGGGCGACCAGGGCCACCGTCTGGTGGCCGACCTGCGCGCGGCCGTGGCGCGCCGAGGTACGACACCGACGCCACCGCGCTCGTCAACAGGCTCAGCGCCACCAGCGAGGAGTTCGTCGCGCTCTGGCAGCCGCATGAGGTGGCGGTGCCCCGCCACAGCCGGATGCGGGTACAGCACCCGGCGATCGGGCCCATCGTGCTCGACTGCGAGATCCTGCTGACGCCGAGCGAGGACCAGCGGCTGTCGACGACGACCAGCGCCTGCTCGCCCACCTGCCCGCCGACGCGGCGACGGCCGCGGCGCTCGACCGTCTCAACCGCGACCGGCCGCAGCCACTACGCCTCGTCACGAGCTGACCCAGCCCTCATCGGTCGATCTGGCCGGCGTCGAGTCCTACGCCGTGGACGCTGTCCGGGCTTACCCACCACCGCGGCGCATGGCTGAACCTCGCGAGCTCCGCGGGCTACTGGGGCGTGATGTTCTTCAGTGCCTCGCGGCGGGACAGCGGCGACAGGGCGTCGCCGCGTGCGGCGACGAAACGGCGGACCTCGCCTGGGTCCGTCCAGGCGTACTGGCGCAGCGCCCAGCCGATCGCCTTGCGGATGAAGAAGTCCCGGTCGGCGAGGTTGGCGTCGATGCAGGCGTACAGCAGGTCGAGGTCCGTCGCCGCCTTGAAGGACAGCTGACAGATGATCGACGTGCGGCGCCGCCACAGGTCGCTGTCCCGGCTCCAGGCCAGCATCTCGGGACGGACGACGGCCGGGTCGGCGGCGAGCAGCGGCCCGATCCGGCGGGAGGCAATCTCGTCCACGTAGTCCCACCAGGCACCGGTGGTGACCATCTCCTCGTACAGGGCCAGCGTCGTCGATCGCTGGTAGGTGCGGTATGCGCGATGGCCGGTCAAGTCAATTGCCGCATACCTCTCTTCCCGATACTCCGCCCGCCGCCACAGCGCGAGGACGGTGGCCGTCCAGCGGTCCGGGTCCGGAAGCGTCCGTGCGGTGAACACGGGGCGAAGCGCGCGTTCGCGGGCCGGCTTCGGTACTCCGAGGAACGGCATCCGCGACTTCATGTACGCCTGCATACCTGGCGCTTTCGCCGGATCGGCCGCAGCGACGAGCGCCACCCGCACCGCCGCCACCAGGTCGTCGTCGCCCGCCTCGCCGGCCAACCCGGCAACCGTCGTCTCCACGCCCGAGATGCTGCTCCGTGCCTGCCAGTGCGCCGATCGCGGGGGTTCCGCGAGGCGGGCCGGGGGCCTCGGCCCTGACCGGCCCCGTCCCGGTCGGCCAATCCGGACTGGCCAGATTGCGCGCGCGGAGCCGCCTCCCACCGGCGGCAGGATGCTCGTCACTCTTTTCCTTCGAGATGCCGACCAGCCAAAAGCCTGTGTAAAACTGCAGCTGATCCGTATTCGGCCGTCGATGTCCTGTTGTTTCGACGGTTGCCAGACGTTGAGCGGGAGTACTGTTGAGAGGGATCGCGGAGTTCGCCGTCCGTCGCCGATGGCTTGTCGTCGCCGGTTGGGTTGTCTTCGTCATCGCGGTGCAGGGTATTGCCGGCGCGATGGGCGGGGCATCATACAAGGACACGTTCAGCCTCCCCCACACTGAGACCGCTTCAGTGGCGAACCTGCTGAAGAATGCGGGGCTGAACAACCAGAACGGCGCGTCGGGCACAGTCGTCCTCAAGGACCGGACCGGCGCGTTCAGCGGGGCACCCGCGCAGCTGCAGCCAGCTCTGGTCAAGCTGTGCGGCTCGGGTGACCACGTGGCCCTGATCGCGACGCCGTGGCAGTCGATCGACTGCTCGAAGAGCGCCGCGGCGGGCCCGGGGAACCCGACCTTGCTCAACCGTTCCCGTGGCTCCACCACTGCGCTGGTCACGGTGATCTGGGAAAATGACCACTACGACGCCACCCTGTTCAAGAACGTCTACGACGAGCTGAAGACCCTGGGCAGCGACCAGCTCCAGGTCGAGTTCACCGGCGACGCCTTCAACGGCATCGGGCAGAGCGGCGGCTCGGGCAACTCGGTCCTCATCGGGTTCCTCGCCGCACTGATCATCCTGGCGTTCGTGTTCCGTACCGTCGCCGCCACGGTGCTTCCGCTGGCCAGCGCGGTGGTCGCCCTCGTCAGCGGCCTCGGGCTCATCTACATCCTCAGCCACGCCATCAATGTGTCAAACATCACCCCGTACCTGGCCGAGTTGATGGTCATCGGCGTCGGTGTCGACTACGCGCTGTTCATCGTCACGCGACATCGCCGCAACCTGCGGCGCGGAATGCCCGTTGCCGAGTCCATCGTGAACGCGATCAACACGTCGGGCCGCGCCGTACTCTTCGCCGGCTCGACCGTCTGCATCGCCATTCTTGGCCTCATTGCGCTCGGCGTGAGCTTCTTCAACGGCATGGCCGTGGCAACAGCGCTCGCGGTCGGCTTCACCATGATCGCCTCGCTTAGCCTACTACCCGCGCTGCTCAGCCTGTTCGGCCTGAAGGTGCTGCCCAGGCGGCACCGGGCGGCCGTGCGGGCCGGCCAGTTCATCGACGACCAGCCGGTGGGGATCTGGGCCCGGTGGTCGCAGTTCGTCGCCCGCAACCGCATTCCGGTCGCGGTTGTCGCGGGAGCGATGATGGTCGTCATCGCACTGCCGTTCTTCTCGCTCCAGCTGGGCGCCAGCGACCAGGGCAGCGATCCGAAGGGCTCCACCACTCGTTCCGGCTACGACCTGATCGCCAGCAGCTTCGGTGTCGGTTACAACTCGGCCCTGGAAGCCGTCGTCAGTGGCCCGGGCGCCTCGGACCAGGCTTATCTGGAGCGCGTGTCGAAGACGCTGGCCGGCATCCCAGGCATCGACCCAGGCAGCCTGGGCACCAGCCAGCTGACCAAGGACGTCGCGTTCGTCACCTTCAAGACGACCACGTCTCCGCAGTCGGAGAAGACCTACACGCTGGTCCGGCACCTGCGTTCGACCGTTCTCCCGCCGTTGTACGACGGTTCAGGCAACCACATCTATGCCTACGGCGGCACGGCCATCAACGTCGACTTCGCCACGGTGCTCGGACGCAAGATGCCGTTGTTCATCACGGTCGTGGTCGGCCTGTCGTTCATCCTGCTGCTGCTCGCGTTCCGCAGCCTGGTCATCCCGGTGACCGCCGCGGTGATGAACCTGCTGGCCGCGGCCGGCTCCTTCGGCGTGGTCGTGGCGGTCTTCCAGTACGGCTGGCTTTCCGACAGCGTCGGCGCAGGACCAGGCGGGCCGATCGACGCCTGGATGCCGGTCATGATGTTCGCCATCCTGTTCGGCCTGTCGATGGACTATCAGGTGTTCCTGGTCAGTCGCATGCACGAGGAATGGGTGCACACCCGCGACAACAGGCGGTCGGTGACGATCGGCCAGGCCGAGACCGGCGGCATCATCACCGCCGCCGCACTGATCATGATTGCCGTCTTCCTCGGCTTCTTCCTGAGCCCGGGCCGGCCGATCAAGCTTTTTGGCACCGGTCTCGCCACTGCGGTCTTCTTGGACGCGTTCATCCTGCGGACGATGCTCGTGCCCGCGCTGATGAACATCTTCGGCAAGGCCAACTGGTATCTCCCCCGGTGGCTCGACCGGATCACTCCGCATTTCTCCGTGGAACCGGCTGACCAGCCGGTCATCGCGGCTTCCGGCGCCGGCCCGTCCGACGACGACCGTCCGGGGGACGAGCGGGAACTGGTCCGCTCCGCACACTAGAAGAATCAAGCGAGCCGCCATCGAACCGGCGGCCGTGGTACGCAGTCGGCGCCGGCGAACTGGCCGGTGCCGACTGCGTTGTGCTCGCTGTCCTCGCCGTCGCCGTGGCGCTAGCCTCCGGCTGCCGTACCGGCGACGGCCCGGCGGGGGCATCCCAGCCGACTCCGGCTGCCAGCCGGAGCACCGCGGCCGCCGCCGGTTCCGACGCGGCGTTCTGCCCCCTCGCGCGGGCGAAAGGGGCCGCGAACCTAGACCAGCCCGGTCGACGGTTGGCCAGCCAGGCACCGGGTTCAGCCGAGCTGATCGATGAGGTCGGCGAGGTTCGGGGGCCAGACGGGTTCGGTCAGGCGGCGGATCTGCTCCGGTCTCTTCCACGCTCGCAGCACGATGCCGTCGGCAGGGTCCGCCAGGGACCGGGGCAGATCGAGGGCGGTGGTCCGGGCCAGGTAGTAGGTCTCGTGCTGAGTGACAAGCCCGTCCGCGAAGCGGAAGCGGTGGCGCCAATGCCAAAGCTCGTCGCCGGGCAGGTCGTCGCGTCCCGTCTCCTCGGCGAGTTCGCGCCGCGCCGCGGCACGCGGGTCCTCTCCGGGTTCTATCCCGCCGCCCGGGCAGGCCCAGTGCGGTTCGTGCGGCCTGTCATGGAGTTGGAGAAGCACCGCGCCGTCGGCATGCAGGAGCACGACCCGTGCGGCGAGGCGGACGATGGGTTCGCCGGTGTGACGTTCGGTCATAGCTCCATCGTCGTGTCGACGCGTCGTGCCGAGGCGAGAACCACCGGGCGAGCGGCGGGGTCGCTCAGCGGCGGCTCCGCCTCACGTTCGACACGTCACGACGCAGGTCGGCCACGCTTGGAATACCCCGGGTAGGGGACAGCGCGTGACGATGACCACAGGCCGGCCGCCGGTCTCACTGTGGGCGAAGGGGAGATGCACACAGTCAGCGACCGGGGGCACCTCTGGCGACGCTAGGTGTTTGCCCGGAGTACAGAGCGCTGTCTATCGTGGGTGCCGTTCCGGTCGGCGGCACGAACCCGCCCGGGCACGAATGCCGGGCCGACATCGAGTTCTGCCCACGGTTCCGGCACCTGTCATCTTCTCTGTTCGCGGGGCAGAAGCGGAACGATCTCAGGCGTTCGTCCGGCTGGTGCCACCGAGCGCCTTCATCGCTGGCACAACAAGCCGGCCGCACTTTCATGCGCCGGGCTGCCGGGATTCCGCAGGTGTCGTGGGAAAGCATTTCTTTGTCGCTCCGCGCCAAGACCACCCCGTCCAACCAGCCTGAAGGCACGCCGCCCACCGATGGCCGGACAAGCGGACTCCGAGCGAGGACCTGGTGGCGTGATCGGTCACCGGAGACGGCCCGTGACCGGGGCGAACGCGACATCCGATCCCGCGTGCTGGTCTGGGCCGTGGCGGGTGCGGTCGGGTTGACGTCGGCGGGAGTGCTGGAGACCGCGCGCCCGGCCCTGGCGTCCGAGTCCCCGAGGGCAACGCGGAGTCCAGCGGCGCAGCAGGCCCCGGCCGCGCACCCGACACCGGCGACACGGCCAGCAGCGGCGGCGTCAGCGGCCGTGCGGAAGCGACCGGTCTACACCGTGCACCAGATCCTTCCGCACGCTCCGGCCAACGCGGTCGCGCTGACCATCGACGACGGGCCGGACCCCACCTGGACACCGCGCATGCTCGCGTTGCTGCGGAAGTACAACGTCCGTGCGACCTTCTGCCTCATCGGCAGGCAGGCACAGGCCCACCCGGATCTCGTCCGGCGGATCGTCGCCGATGGCCACGCGATCTGTAACCACAGCATGACGCATCCGCTGCCGTTCTCGCACCGGTCCGCAGCCGCGATCGGGCAGGAGATCGACCAGGCCCAGTCCGTGATCACGAAGGCCGCAGGCACCGCGCCGCGCCTGTTCCGCGCACCGGGCGGCGACTTCCCGCCGGCCGCGTTCGCGACGGCGGCCAAGAACGGCCTGACCCCGATCGCCTGGAACGTCGACCCCGCGGACTGGTCTCGCCCCGGCACCCAGAAGATCGTCGCGAGCCTCCTCGCGACGAGGCCGGGCGACATCCTGCTCTGCCACGACGGCGACGGGAACCGGCGCGGGGACAGCGGTACGGACCGCTCGGAGACGGTGCAGGCCCTCGCAACGGTCCTGCCTCAGCTGAAGAGCAGGGGCTACACGTTCGTGACCCTGTAACCGGCGGCCGGCGCGCCGAGGTCTGTGGCGGCAGCCGGGTGGGATTCCGCCCCCCTTCCCGGAAAGACGCTGGCGCGGCTCACGCTCGGCGCAGTTGCCACCGCTCGCCCCTCGACCTGCCGGCACGAGAACTGTCTGCTCATGCACTGTCGTAGCCAACGGTACCAGACCGTGATCGAATGCGTACAACTGACCTGCTCGAGCGGCCGCGGCGCCGACAGTCGCTGCCGGCCGCCATTGGGATGCCCGAGTCGAGCGGATCGGATCGCTTCGTCGGCGTGCTCGACGTCATCGTCGGGCTGGACCGTCACCTCAAAACTGGCTCTGCTCGTGCTCCCCTCCCCCCGCCGGCCATGACCGGTCCGGCGCCGCTCGTGAGCCGCCGACTGTGGCTGCCGGGCTGACCAGTCGCACGTTCTCGCCGCCAGTAGCCGTTTGATGACTGAACCGCCCTCCGGGTTGTCGGGCCTTGTCGGGATACTGGACCGATGGCCAACCAAGGGGAAGCTGAGATGCCGGCTACCGGCGGTGTCGCGCCGGGCCCGTCCGCCAATCCTGCGCCGTTCGCGCACCTCGGCGCGCCCAACGCCACGCTTTACCGGGACGTGTTGACCGCCTTCGCCCGTGCGCGGGACCGCTTCATCGTCCATCTGCGGCCCGAGGACGTCAGCGCGGATGTCGGTGGCGCCGTGCTGGCCGAGTCGATGACGGCTGTGCTCGACCAGCTCGCCGAGTGGGGCAACCTGCGTCGTGACCCGGACACGGGCCGGGTCACGACCGTGGCGGACTTCCACCGGGCGCGCTACCTGTACCAGCTGACGCCGGCCGGACAGGCGGCCGAGGAGGCTATCGCGGTCTACGAGCAGGCGATCGGCCGGCGCGGTGCCCTGCAGTCCGTCGCCCTGGCGGACATCGCCTCGCAGCTGCGGGCGCTGCTAGAGCTGGCCTCGGCCGACCGGTCGACGCTGGACCCGGCCAAGGTTCATCTGCTGGTGCTCGGGCTCGCCGAGCGGTTCACCGGCCTGGCCGACAACGCGCAGGCCTTCATGGCGTCACTACGCCGCGTGATCGACTTTTCGGACGGCGACGTCGACGCGTTCGTCGCCTACAAGCAGCGGCTCATCGACTACATCAACCGGTTCATCGCCGACCTGGCGAACCGCGGCGCGGAGATCGCCACCCTGCTGGGCCACCTGGAACAGGCCGACGTCACCCCGCTGCTGCTCGTCGTCGCCCGCCGAGAGGCGAGCGACGCCCTGCCGGACCCGCTTCCTGGCGAGCAGGAGCCGACCGGAGCGAGTGCCGTCCCCGGGTCGGCCTACGACGCGGCCGTCGAGGCGGCGCTGGCCGGCTGGCGCAACCGGTGGCGCGGCCTGCGGGACTGGTTCGTCTCGGGTGCCGGTCATCCCTCGCAGGCCCGGCTGCTGCGGGGCGCGGCCGTCACGGCGATCACCCAGCTCATCGACACCGTGGCCGCGCTCAACGAGCGGCGCTCCGGCCGGTCCGACCGGTCGGCGGATTTTCGTACGCTCGCGCGCTGGTTCGCCCAGGCGCCGGACGACGCGGCGGCGCACCGGCTGTGGCGGGCCGCGTTCGGGCTCTCCCCGGCTCGGCACCTGACGGTCACGCAGGAGACGATCACCGCCTGGGAGGCCGAGACTCCGGCGCCGGGCACACCCTGGCGGGAGGCGCCGCCGGTGCGGATCAGCCCACAGCTGCGCCGGACCGGCTCCTACGAGCGGCGTGGGAGCCCCAACCGGGTCGCCGACCGGGCGGCGCAGCGCCAGCTACTGGAGCAGTACGCGGCCGCGGAGGCCGAGCAGGCCGCGGCCGCCCGCGCCCGGCTGGCCACCGACCGGCCGGTCCTGCTCTCCGAGCTCGGCGCCCTGGACCGTCATGCGTTCCGCCTGTTCCTCAGCCTGCTCGGCGATGCCCTCTCCGCGCGTCTTCCCGGCGACGACGAGGTGACGACGACGTCGAGCGACGGCACGATCCTCGTCCGGTTGTCCGTGGTACCGGACGGCGGCGTCGTGACCGTCGAGACCGAGGACGGAACGCTGCGTGGCCCGCAGCACGTCGTGGAGATCGTCGATCTCGCGGCCGCCGTGGTCCCACCCCAGCGGGTGGGTCCCGGCCGCCACCCGCCGTCGCCGTCGCGCGACGAGCGGGAACCCGTCGGAGCAGGAAATCGACCATGGAGCTAGAGCCGCGCGAGGCCGAGAACCGCGCCGCGCGACGCCGGGCACTGCGCGCGCTGCTGGCCGGGCCGCTGCGCACCGCCGGCGCCGACGACGAGGTGCTGCGGCTGATCCGACGGCACGCGACCGAGCTGCGAGAGTGGCTCGCGTCCGAGACCGGCTGGCGCCTGGTCGTCGGCGCGGACTCCGCCCGGCTGTTCAAGACCGTCGCGACCACCTCGGAAGCCACCTACCCGGCCAGGGACGGCAAGGGCAAGGCGCCCTTCGGCCGGCGCCGCTATGTGCTGCTGTGCCTGGCGCTGTCGGTGCTGGAGGCGGCCGACGCCCAGATCACCCTCGGCCGGCTGGCCGAGGGGGTGCTGGTCGCGGCGAGCGACCCGGAGCTCACCGCGGCGGGAGTCACCTTCACCCTGGGCCGCCGCGACGAACGCTCGGATCTGGTCGCGGTCGTGCGGCTGCTGCTCTCGCTCGGCGTGCTCGAGCGGGTCGCGGGCGACGAGGACGCCTACCTGTCCAACAGCGGCGACGCGCTGTACGACGTGCACCGCCGGGTGCTCGGGTCGATGCTGACCGGCACCCGCGGGCCGTCGACCATCGACGCGGCCGCCTTCGACACCAGGCTGGCCGAGCTCACCGCCGAGCCGGTGCCCGACACCGACGACCTGCGCAACCGGGCGCTGCGCCAGCGGCTGACCCGCCGGCTGCTGGACGAGCCGGTGGTCTACTACGACGAGCTCGCCGACGACGAGCGCGCCTACCTGGCCGGCCAGCGCCACGCGATCACCCGGCGGATCGAGGATGCCACCGGGCTGGTCACGGAGATGCGGGCCGAGGGAATCGCGATGGTCGACCCCGATGACGAGCTCACCGACGTGCGGATGCCCGAACAGCGCACCGACGGCCACCTCACTCTCCTCGTCGCCGAGTACCTGGCCGAGCGCGCCGGCGCCGGCCAGCCGGTGCCGCTCAGCCGGCTGCGCGCCTATGTCCGCCAACAGGCCGCCGAGCACGCCTCGTACTGGCGGCGCGGCGTCACCGAGCCCGGCGCGGACGCCGAGCTTCTCGCGACCGCGCTCGAGAAGCTGCGCGCACTGCGTCTGGTGGCCGACGCGCCCGCCGAGCCGGACGAGCCGCCCGCGGTCCTCGCCCGGCCGGCGATCGCGCGGTACGCCGTCGACGCGCCGACGATCAGGGACCGCCAGACCGACGCCGCGCCTGTCGGCGCCAGCCGCCGGGCCAGGGCCGCGAAGAACCGGGGAGACCGTCGGTGAGCAACACGGCGCAGGCACTGACCAGCCCCGCCGCGGGCGGGGTGCCAGCCAATGGCGTGGGCCCGACGCTGCCACCGGTCCCGCGCCGGGACCGGTGGCAGCCGCTCCGTGCCGGGCTGGTGGACCTCTTTTACTACGACGTGGAGGAGTTTCACTTCTACGACGGGCGGCTGCTGCTGCGCGGCAACAACGGCACCGGCAAGTCGAAGGTGCTCGCGCTGACGCTGCCGTTCCTGCTCGACGGGGAGCTTGCCCCGCACCGGGTCGAGCCCGACGGCGACCGCAACAAGCGGATGGAGTGGAACCTGCTGCTCGGCGGCCGGCACCCGCACCCGGAACGGCTCGGTTACACCTGGCTCGAGTTCGGCCGGGTCGGCGCGGATGGTGCGCCCGAGTACCGCACGATCGGGGCCGGGCTGAAGGCGGTCGCCGGCCGTGGGATCGCCCGTCACTGGTTCTTCGTCACGAGCCGGCGGGTCGGCGCCGACTTCACCCTCGTCGGCCCGACCCGGGTGGCACTGACCAGGGACAAGCTCAAGGAGGTCGTCGAGGGCCACGGGCAGGTGTACGACACTGCGTCCGACTATCGGCGAGCCGTCGACGAGGCGCTGTTCGGCCTCGGGCCGCAGCGCTACGAGACGCTGGTGAACCTGCTCATCCAGCTCCGCCAGCCGCAGCTGTCCAAGAAGCCGGACGAGAAGCTGCTGTCCCGGGCGCTGACCGAGGCGCTCGCGCCACTGGACCCGGCCCTGGTGACCACGGTCGCCGAGGCGTTCCGCGGGCTGGACGAGGAGCGGGAGGTGCTGCGCGCGCTCACCGAGGCCCAGGCCGCGACGCAGGCATTCCTCACCCACTACGGCCGCTACGCCCAGATCGCGGCGAAGCGCTTCGCCGCACCGCCGCGCCAGGCGCACAGCCGCTACGAGCAGCACGGCCGCGAGCTGGCCGAGGCGGAGACCGCCCGCGAGCGCGCGCAGGAGGCGCTGGACTCCGCGGTCACGCGGCTGGAGGCGCTCGCGCGGGAAGCCGAACAGCTCGCGGCCCGGCGTGAGGCCCTGAGCGACAGCCCGGAGATGCGCGACGCCAAGGCGCTGGGCTTCGCCGAGCAGGAGGCCGGCCGGCTCGCCCGGTTCGCGGCGCAGCGCGCGCGGGACAGCCAGCAGGCCGCCCAGGCCGTCGAGAGCTGGCGTGCCCAGGTCGCCGACGCCCAGAGCGCGGTCCACGGCGACGAGGTGTCGTTCGCCGCCGTCGCCGATGACGCCGCCCGCTCCGCCGGCGCCGCCCTGGCCGGCGACCGGCACGCCCGCGTGCTGCGCGAGCTGGAACGGGAGGCGCCGCCGTATCCGGACGCGCGCCGCGCGGCCGACGCGATCCTCACCGACCAGCAGCGGGCCGTGTCGAGCCTGGAGGGACTGCTCGGCACGGCGGCGGCGGTCGCGGCGGCGGCAGTCGCCGCCAGGGTCGCGCTGGACCGGATCATCGGCGAGCAGCAGGCGGTCGCCGCCCGCATCGCGGCGGCCGACGACCAGGTCACCCAGCGCGGCGACCAGCTGCTGGAGGCGGCCGCCGCCTACCTGCGCCGCTGTCTGCACCTGCGGCTGCCGGACCAGGACGTGACGCTGGCCGCCCTCGCCGACTGGGTGGACGCTCCTGACGGCCGCAGCCCGCTGGTGACGGCCGTCGACGAGGCGGCCCGGGACGCGACCGCGGCGCTCGGCCGCCGGCAGGCCGAGGCCGAGACCGAGACCGAGACCACGCGGACCGAGCTCGCGGCGCTGACCGAGGAGATCGACCGGCTGGTCGCCGGCGGCCACGACGCGCCGCCCACGCCGTACACCCGCGCGGCGCCGGCCCGCACGGGTCGCCCTGGCGCGCCGCTGTGGAAGGCGGTGGACTTCGCGGACGGGGTGCCCGCCGAGCACCGGGCCGGCATCGAGGCCGCGCTGGAGGCGGCTGGCATCCTCGACGCCTGGGTCAGCCCCGGCGGCCAGCTGCGCGACGCGGTCACCGACGACGTGCTCGTCGCGGCCGACCGCCCGGCGGCGGGCCGCACTCTCGCGACGGTGCTCGTGCCGGCGGTCGACCGCGCCGACCAGTCGGCCGCGGCGCTCGACGACGCTGTCCTGGCGCGGGTTCTCGCGGCGATCGGCCTGGACGACGACGACGGGGCCACCTGGGTCGGTGTCGACGGCCGCTTCCGCAACGGGGTGCTGGCCGGCTCGTGGCACAAGCCCGCCGCGACCTACCTCGGCGAGGGTGCGCGGGAAGCGGCCCGGCGGGAGCGGCTGGTCCGGCTGCGCGCCGAGGCGGACGGCCTGCGCGAGCGTCTGGCCACCCTTGCCGCGGCGGTGGCCGGCCTCGCCGACCAGCAGCGCGCGCTCGCCGCGGAGCACGGGCAGCTGCCGGCCGACACGGCACTTCGGGACGCCCACGCAGCCCTCGCCCACGAGCACGCCGCACGCCGACGCGTCGATCTCGAACACGAGCAGGCGGTCACCGTCCTTGGCCAGCGCCGAGCCGAAGCGGAGCAGGCACACGCCCTAGCGGTGGAGTTCGCGGGCGACGTCGGGCTACCCATCGACGAGGCAGCGCTCGCGCTCGTGCGCGCGGCCCTCGGTGACTACCGCGCGGCGCTCGCCGGACTGTGGCCGGCGGCGCAGGCGCTCGCCCGGTCCCACCAGACGCAGGACAGGGCCACCGCCGAGCTCGACGACGCGGCCAGCCGGCACACCGCTGCTCTCGAGGACCAGGCCGAAGCCGCGGCGCAGGCCGAGGCCGCCGCCGAACGGCACCGTGTGCTGGTCGAGAACTCCGGCGCCGCCGTCGACGAGCTGCACCGCAGACTCGCCGCCGTCGACGCCGGCCTTGCCACCTGCGGCCGGGAGGAGAAGGCGGCCCGGGCGGCCGAGCGCGCCGCGCTCGGCGAACGGGGCCAGGCGCAGGGCCGCCGGGAGGCCCTGGCCGCCTCCATCGCGCAGGCCGCCGCCGATCGGGAGGCCGCCGTCGACCGGCTGCGGGCGTTCGCCGCGACCGGGCTGCTCGCGGTCGCGGTCCCGGAGCTGGAGATCCCCGACCCGGCGGTGTCCTGGGTCCCCAGCCCGGCGATCACACTCGCCCGGGCCGTCAACGCCGCGCTCGACGGCGTCGACGAGGCCGACCGCCGTTGGGAGCTCGTCCAGCAGCGGGTGTCAGCCGAACACAAGATCCTCACCGACGCGTTGTCCCGCCATGGCCACACGGTCGGGATGGTCGTCACCGACGGTGTGATCGTCGTCGATGTGCTCTTCCAGGGCCGTCGACAGGACGTCCCCGCGCTGGTCGCGGCGCTCGCCGCCGAGACCGAGCAGCGAGCGCTGCTGCTCTCGGCGAAGGAACGCGAGATCCTGGAGAACCATCTGGTCAACGAGGTGGCCGGCGCGTTGCAGGAGCTGATCAGCGCCGCCGAGGAGCAGGTCCGCCAGATCAACGCCGCGCTGGAGACCCGGCCGACCTCGACCGGGATGCGGCTGCGGCTGCAGTGGCGGACCGCCCGCACCGCGCCCGACGGGCTGGGGCCGGTCCGCGACCGGCTGCTGCGCCAGACCACCGACGCGTGGAGCGCCGCCGACCGGGCGGCGGTCGGCGCGTTCCTCCAGGAGGAGATCAGCCGGGAGCACAGCGCCGACACCACCGGCGGCTGGGCCGAGCAGCTGACCCGCGCCCTCGACTACCGGCACTGGCACGAGTTCGCCGTCCAGCGTTTCCAGGACGGGGTGTGGCGCCCGGCGACCGGTCCGGCGTCCGGCGGCGAGCGGGTGCTCGCCGCCTCGGTGCCGCTGTTCGCCGCCGCGTCCTCGTTCTACGACTCGGCCGGCGGACAGCGGGCGCCGCGCCTGATCGCGCTGGACGAGGCCTTCGCGGGCGTCGACGACGACTCCCGCGCCAAATGCCTCGGCCTACTGGCCGCGTTCGACCTGGACGTCGTCATGACGAGCGAACGCGAGTGGGGCTGCTACCCGGAGGTGCCCGGCCTGGCGATCGCCCAGCTCTCCCGCCGCGACGGCGTCGACGCGGTGCTCGTCACCCCCTGGCGCTGGGACGGTCAGGCCCGGTCCCGCCTGGAGCGGCCGGTGCCGCACCTCCCGCAGGCACCGCGAACCGCGCAGGACGCTCCGCCTGACGCCGCCGCCCTGCTTCCGTTCGACTGATGGGCGCCGGTTGATGGGCGCCGACGCCTCGGGTCCGCCTAGCCGCGACAGCGATCGGCTGCGGCGGCTGCTGGGCGGCGAGCACACCGGCTGGCTGGTCAGCCGGGCGCGGCGCCGCCTCGAGCAGGGCCGGCCGCTCACCGGCGTCGTCACCCTTGGCAACGCCAGCCCGGACCAGCGGCGGGCGGCCGAACTGCTGCTCGGCCGCCGAGCGGGTGCCGGCGCGTCGCTGTCGGTGTCCCTGGACGACGTCGACGCCCTGCTGCGCGCCAGCGGCGCAGCGCCCGGGGGGCTCGCCGAGGCCATCCACCTGTTGACCGGCCCCGTCCAGAATCTGGCCGCGCAGGCCGCCGCCGAGGGGTCGGCCTGGTCGGCGGCGCGGGCACCGCTGGACGAGCTCGTCGCCGCGCGTCCGATCCTCACATCCTGGCTGAGCTGGCTGGACGGCACTGGCACGCTGCGCCGGCTGACGGGAACCCCGGAGACGGCCGCGGCCTTGGTCCGCGGACTCGTGGCGGTGCTCGAGGCCTTGCCTTCGCCCGGAATCGCACTCGGCCGGCTGGCCGCGGCCTGCGCCGGCGACGCCCACGCCCTGGACGACGGCCGACCGCTGACGACGCTCGCGCTGCCCGCGGCCCGGGTGCTGGGCGGCTCCAGCCCGACCGGCGACGGCTCCGCCGCGGGCCGCCGAGCCGCCTGGGCCACCGTCGGGGTCCACCGCGACGACCTCTCGTCGACCGTGCTGTGCCTGGGCCTGCCCGGCGGCTCGGCGACCTCGACCGGGCGCGTGCTCGCCGCCGCGGCCGAGACCGGGGAGCCCTGCGTGCTCACGCTGCGCCAGCTCAGCCACAGCCAGCACCAGCCGGACCTCGGCGTCGGCACGCGCACCGTCTTCCTCTGCGAGAACCCCATCGTGCTGGCCAGCGCGGCCGACGAGCTGGGCGCCACCGCCCCGCCCCTCGTTTGCGTGTCGGGCCAGCCGTCGGCCGCGGTGCTGAGCCTGCTCGACGCACTCGCCCGCGACGGCGCCCGGTTCGTCTACCACGGCGACTTCGACTGGGGTGGCCTGCGGATCGCCGGTGGCCTGCTGGAACGGATCACCTGGCAGCCCTGGCGTTTCGATGCCGAGGCCTACCGGGCCGCGCTCGCCGTCGGCGGCGGTGCGCTCACCGGCCGGCCCGTCGACGCGGCCTGGGATCCAGAACTGCGACCCGCCCTCGAGCAGCACGCCATACGCATCGACGAGGAGCTGGTACTCCCGGACCTTCTCGCCGACCTCGCCGCTGATCCTTCCGACCTCGGGCCGACCGGCAGAACGCTGTGGGCGAGGCCAGAGAAGTGGGCGAGGCGACGCACTCCGCAGGCACTCGTCAAGCCGGCGCGTGACCAGCCGACAGGGGGGCGCCGGGGGATGGCATAGCCTTGCGCGCCTGCCCGTCCAGCGGCCTGACGGTCGAACCCCAGAGATCACGAACGATAATGGGCGGATGCGTAGGGTGTGAATGCAGTGATCTATGCCGCCTGGCGTGTGGAGCGTGACGATCGATGGCTCGCCGGTTCCAGACCGCTGGCCCGTGCCGCACCGGGACCGACTACATGGTTCCGGCGGTGTCTCGGCTGCCGGAGGTCCCCGACCTGGTGGAGCAGGAAGGCTACTTCGTCGTCCACGCGCCCCACCAGACCGGCAAGACCACGACACTGACCGCGCTCGCCGACGAACTGACTGCCAAGGGCCGCTATGCCGCGTTGCTGTTCTCCTGCGAGGCGGGGCGGGCCGCCCTCGACGACTATGGCGCAGCGACCCGCGACCTCCTCGCTCGCCTGCGCGCGGTCGCGGAAACGGCTCTGCCGCAGGCCCTGCGGCCGCCGCCGTGGCCAGAGGCGTCCGAGGGCACACTTCTCGCCGCAGGCCTGGCGGCGTGGGCACGGGCCTGCCCCCGGCCGCTGGTGCTGTTCTTCGACGAGATCGACGCGCTGAGCGGGCAGAGCCTGATCAGTGTCCTCAGCCAGCTCCGGGACGGCTACCGCGACCGCCCGACCAGCTTCCCCGCTTCCATCGCCCTGTGCGGCCTCCGCGACGTCCGTGACTATAAGGCGGCCTCGGGGGGCGACCCGTCGCGACTGGGAACGTCCAGCCCGTTCAACATCAAGCTGGAGTCCCTGCGGCTGGGAGACTTCACCGTGGACGAGGTCGCCCACCTGTACGGGCAGCACGCCGCCGACACCGGGCAGGAGATCACCTCGGCGGCCGTGGCCCGAGCGTTCGAGCTGACCGCGGGACAGCCTTGGCTGGTCAACGCCCTGGCTCGCGAGATCGTCGTGAAACTGGAGGTCCCGGCCTCGCGACCGATCACCGTTGATCATGTGGAACAGGCAAAGGAACGGCTGGTCCTTGCCCGGGCAACGCACCTTGACTCGTTGGCGGCTCGGCTGGCCGAACCACGGGTCCGCCGCATCGTGCAGCCCCTGCTGGCCGGTGACCTGGTCCAGCTCGACCCCTACGACGACGATCTCGCCTATACCCGCGACCTCGGCCTGATCGCCACGAGCAACCCGGTCCGGATCGCCAACCCCACCTACCGAGAAGTCATCGTCCGCGTTCTGACCACACAGGTAGAAGCCAACATCGTCACCGACCCCCGCGGCTTCGTCCTGCCGGACGGTCGTCTCGACGTCGAACTGCTCCTACGGGAGTTCGCCGAGTTCTGGATTGAGCACGGCGATGTGCTGACCACAACCGAGCACTACCACGAGGTTGCCCCACAGCTCGTCCTCATGGGATTCCTCCAGCGCGTCGTGAACGGTGGCGGCTACGTGGACCGGGAATACGATGTCGGCCGCGGAAGGATCGACCTGCTGATCCGCCGGCCCTACACCGACGACAACGGCAAACGCCACTGGCAGCGCGAAGCCCTCGAACTCAAGGTCTGGCACCCCGACAAAGCCAACCCGCTACGCCAGGGCCTCACCCAGCTCGACCACTACCTCGACCGCCTCGGCCTCGCCACCGGCACCCTCATCAGCTTCGACCGCCGCCCGGATGCCCCTGACCTGAGCGAACGCACCCAGTTCGACACCGCCACCACCCCAACCGGCCGCACGGTCACCGTCCTACGAGCCTGATTCATGCGCCAGGTCACACTGCCCGATCTTGCTCGGCGCCGGGGCCGCACGGTTCTGGGTGGTTTTGACCGTGGCCGGCGCGCGTCGTAGCGCACGATGTCGACGCGCACCCCAGGTGCGTGACTCTCCGTATGCGGCCGGTTCCCGCGCTTCCGGATGCGTCCATGTGCGGGACCCACGGGCCAGGGTATGGACACCGAGTGCTGACCGGTCAGCCAGAACGGATCAAGGGCCACGAACAGCAGGGGCAGGGAGGTCAGGATGACGACGCTGTTTGAGCAGCTCGACGAGCTGTCCGAGGGAACACGGAAGATCGAGGACGTGGTTTCCGCGGCGCGGGACAGGAACCGCGAGCGGCTGGAGGCGCAGCGGGCCGAGCTGAAGACCTCTGTCGAGCGGGGCAAGGCCAAGGCCAAGCAGGACGCCGCCGGGGCGAAGGCCGGCATGAAGGAGCACTGGGACGCTGTGCGCTCTTCCGTGAACCAGCGTTTCGCCGAGATCCGCGCAGACGCGGAGGAGCGCCGCAAGGACTGGGACGCCCGAAAGGCGGAGCTCCATGCTGAGGCGGCGGAGCAGGACGCCGTCAACGCGATCGACTTCGCGCTCTTCGTCCTCGACGAAGCCGAGTACGCGATCGCCGACGCGGTTATCACACGCGCCGACGCCGACGAACTCGCCAAGAGCGGCTGATCCGTCTTTCGCACACGAGGATTCGATGCGTCGACCGACCCGGTTTCCGATCATGGCGGCCGGGTCGGAGAGCGTAGGGCCTGGCATTGGGATCTCTGCGTGACGAGAGCCCGGCTTCGAGCCAACGTCGACCGGCGTGTCCCGGGAGCAGCCACGAGTCTGATTCTCCCGCATAGCAATTTGACGGCGCTCGCCAGCAGCCGCCCGCCGGCGAGCACGACCCGTCAGGGCCGCGCGCAGCCCGCCGGCCGGGCACCACGAACTTCGTCCAGGGCGATTCCTACCGTGTCACAGGGCCACGCGGAGTGACTCAGTCCCCAGATCCTGGGAAACAGTGAGGTGTGACCGAGACGCCCCAGGTTCATCCGGCCCAGCGAAACCAGGGCCTGACGGCCCCTCGCGACGGCGCCGGGACGCCGCGAAGGCGTCCGTTCTACGACTGGCTGACTCGCCGGGGCCCGCGCAACCCGGCGGCGGGCAGGCACGTCATCTCCACCGTCATTCGCAGCCGCCGCGCGGCCGCCCTCGGCGCGCTCCTCTGCCTGCTGGTGGTCGCGGTCGCTGCCTGCGGAAACGGGAACGGCCGTCCCCGTGCCGCCGTTACGTCCGCCAGCCGGACCACCAGTGGGACTCCGGCCCCGAGTACGCCGACCAGCCAGCTGCCGTCAGGCACCGGCACATCTCCCGCCACCGCTGCGCCGGCCGGCACGACGGCGAAATCGCCGGGCACGCGGCCGTCGACCGGCCTGCCGCCGACACCTGGGCCCGGCCTGCCGGCGTCGCTGCTCGGCCGAGACTGGGAGCGGATGCCCACGGACCGCAAGGTCGTCGCACTGACCTTCGACGCCGGCGCGAACGCCGACGGCGTCGCGCCGATCCTCGCGACGCTGGCGCGCGAGCAGGTGCCGGCGACGTTCTTCCTTACCGGCCAGTTCGCGGAGAGCTACCCGGCGCAGGTGCGGGACATCGCCGCTGGCGGCTACCGGCTGGGCAACCACTCGATGACTCACCCATACTTCACGAAACTGACCGATGCAGAGATCCGCGGCCAGGTGCTTGGCGCCGAGCACGACATCCGGTCGGCTTCCGGCGGCGACCCGCGACCGCTGTTCCGGTTCCCGTTCGGCGATCGCGACCAGCGCACCATCGCCGCGGTGAACGCGCTCGGCTACGTTCCGGTCCGCTGGACTGTCGACACCCTCGGCTGGCAGGGCACCTCCGGCGGGCGCAGCGTGGCTTCGGTCACCGACAGGGTGGTGAGCGCGCTCACGCCGGGGGAGATCGTCCTGATGCACCTGGGTTCGCACCCGCAGGATCACTCGCTGCTCGACGCCGACGCGCTTCCCGGGATCATCACGGCGCTGCGCGACCGCGGCTACGGCGTCGTCACGCTCTCCGCCCTGTTGGCGTAGCCAGCCGCGCGCTGTCTTCGTACCTCGCGGTCGCGCGGCCATGGCGACGTCTCGATACCGAGCTGGCGTGAGAACCCGGCGGCGGCGACTTGGAGCGCGTCGGTGAGCCGGCCACGGCACCGACCAGTCTCAGCATGTCGGCGTCGTCCGCGTCGGCGGCGACCGCACCGCAGCGCCCGTGCGAGCAGACACCTTCAGGTGCCAGAGGCCGCGGGTGAGCTTGACTCACAAGACCGACGCACTCCCGGCGATGGGTCCTCGTCCTCATCCTGGGCGCCGTCGCCATCCTCGTCGCCGTCAACCTCCGCTGACCGCGGCGGGCCGTGCGGATAGCGGAACGTATCGGCGCAGCGGTCGATCTGCTAGCCGGAGACGACGATCAGCAGAGCTCGTTCGCCGCTGGTGTGGCCACCTTCCCGGTCACCGGCGCGGGATCGCCGCATTCCCAATCTCGCTCCGCAGCTTGCAATCTGCCCGGGCACAGGCCCAATACCACGGATAGCCCCTGCGTCGGGAAGAGGATCTCCTGGCCTCCATGGGCCGGCGGTGCTCGGCGCAGGTGGGCGGTTGGGCGAGGATGGCCGCCCGCTCGTGCTCGAGGATCTTCTGGATGAAACGCCGGCCGCGATGACGCACCATGATCTCCCTCCGGCCGCGGCTGGAGAGTGTGTTGTAGCTGCCCAGGAAGATGGTCTCGTCATCGATGATCACGATCTTCTGATGCATCTGCCTGATGCGGACGACCTGACTCGTCACCGCACGCAGGCTTGTCAGGCGTCCGTCGACGTCCACACCCTGTGCCCGCTGGCCCCTGATGACGCTGTCCGAGTCGTCGACGATGAATACCCTGGTGGTGACACCCCGATCCTTCACCAGCGCGAGCGCGGGCAGCACCTCGTCGAGCCGAGCGCCGAACCAGGGCGACCAGATCCAGACCGAATGCTGCGCCCGGCTGATCGCCTCGACCACAGCGGTGATGTAGCCAAACTCGTCGAACACCGCCTCGGCGACGACATGGCCAGCGAACGCCGCCCAGATCTCGGAAACGAGCGGGTCGGGTCGCGCCTGGTCGAGTTCGTCGGCGGGCAGGCCGAGTAGTTGGGCAGCGCGGACGAGCCGAATGGTCCGCTGGTCCACAAGGGCTCTGATGTGGCCGAACGTCGTCCTGGGCGCGGCTGACCGGATGGCCCGGCCGCTCACCAGCAGGTACACGCGTTGGCGCGCTCGGGTCACGGCCACGTTGACCAGGCGCGCGCCGCTGTACTCCCTCGGCCGGGAACTCTCGATCGCCGCGCTCGCGCACCAACCGGCCCATTCGCCGTCCTCGACGGTGTCGACGATGATGACGTCGAACTCTCGGCCCTGAAACGAATGCACGGTACCGGCTTCTATCGCCGGGATGCCACCCAGAGACCCCACGTCGTCGAGATGATCGATGATCGCGAATCGTTCTGCTCGGTACGGCGTCACGATACCGGTGCTCTCGCCGCGTTCGCGGTGATGCTCGGCAATTGCCCGTGAAAGCAGGCTGCCAATGATCCACCACCGGCCCGAACCCGAGTCGGGAACGCGGGCCCGACTGACATCACCCAGGCCATCCACGTCGACCAGGACGATCTGGGCATCGCCCCCGTCGTCGACGGCAGGTCGTCCCTGTGTCGCCGAGGGGATGAGGACGCCACCGTAGGCGATTCGGTTCGCGAGCTCAACGACGTCGGCGCCAAAGCGGCGGGTCTCGCGCAGGGTCACCACCCCCGGCCGCGTCAGGGCGTCCTCAGGGTCTCTGAGGTCGAGCAGATCGAAGCAGGACCGCTCGTCGAGCCATTTCCTGGTCGCATCATTCGGCTGAGCCACATCATCCGGCTGGACCGGGCCAAGCTGCCGGAAATCGCCCAGCAGTACAACCGTCTGGCGGCCCTTCGCCGCGGCCAGCAGGAGTTCGGGCAGCGCGGCCGCTCCAGCTTCGTCGATGAAGACCGCGTCATAGCCGCCTCGGTAGACATGGCGGTTGAGCCGGAACCGGCTGAGGGTGGTCGCGACCAGCCGCGCCTGGCCAATCAAGGTGGGCTCGGTGTCGTTCTGAGCCCGCGCGATGGCCGTCAGGAGCTGCTCGTAGCGTTCTTCGAGTGCCTGTCGGTGAGCGAGAATGGTGCGCATGGCCGCCGCGAGTTCGGCACGCTCCGCCGCAAGCCGGGGCAGGCCGGCTCGATCGGCCGCCGCGAGATAGGCGCTCTCGATGGCGTCGGCGCCTGGCTGCGCCAGCGTCTCCTCCCGCTGGCTCCGGATGTCGGCCCGCTCGCGCTCGGCGTCCCGCAAGGCCCGATCGGCCGTCGCCGCGCCCGACTGGGCGCCGGCGACCGCCTGGTCGAGCCACGCGAGATCGACCTCCGTGACCGGGGCGGCCGCACGCTCATGTTCAGCAATGCGGGGGGCGTTGAGGTTACGGAACCGATCGGCCAGCCGGCGGGCGTCCTCCCAGCTCCTCCCAACGACGGCCAGGTCACGCTCGAATGCGGAAATCTCGGCCGCGAGACGGGAACGCTCCGGCCTGGAGCGCAGCCGTGCGGCCGGGGAACCGCCCGACAGCGATTCCTGCCTCCAGCGCGCTTCGCGTATCCGTGCTTCGACGGTAAGTACGTCCGCCTCGGCCGAGGTGGCAATCGTCTCGAGCCGTTCGGCTTCCGCCCGCAGATTAGCGGCGGCCCTCAACTGGGCCCTGGCCGGCTCGGCGGCCACGTGCCGTTCAACCGCCACCTGGTGGGCGCGACGCCAGTCCTCTCGGGTCCGGCCGGCCGCCTGGACCTGATCTTCGGCTACCGCGAGTCGATCGGTGAGTTCGGCCAGTCGACGGTCGCGTTCGTGCCGGGCGGCCGCCGCACGGTAGCGGTCCGGGTCGAAACCAGCCAGGCGCTGGTCAAGCTCCCGCAAGTGGGCGATCTCGGGCCGCGCGGCCAGCTCCTTGATCTCCTGTCCGACCTGGACCTGCTCCGCCGTCAGCTTCGCCACCGCCGCCTCGGCCAGCCGGGGCAGCACGACCCGGTCGTCCCGCGCGATCTCGGCCATGGTCGGCGGCCCGACACGAACCAGCTCGCCGGGTGGCGGTTGGCGCAGGCGGATGACCGCCGCCAGGGCGTTGTCGACCGCGATGTTGGTGCTCGACACGAGCAGGACGCGGCGCCCGCGGGTGACCAGATCATCGATCGCACGGGCAAGGACGGTCGTCTTGCCGGTCCCGGGTGGACCCCAGATCACCCGTACCCCCGGTGTCGTGCAGGCGAGGTAGGCGGAGATCTGAGCTCGGCTCAGACCAGCGACGTCGCCTGCGGCACCTGTGGGTACCGGGTCCAGCCGGCCCGTCACGATGCGCGTCGCGAGGCCGGGGTCGTCCAGGCGCTGCCAGGCTTCAAGGAGGTTGCGTTCCAGCTCGCCCGGCGGACGCGCGGTGCCCCACAGCCACAACCCGCCGTCCGGTGCGTGCGGGGCGACCGTTACCAGCAGCTCAGACTGCCCCTCCTCCACCGTCGAGACCCGGTAGGTCGAGCGATTCCCGCCGTCAGCGTCTCGCGGGGCAAGATGGAGATCGGTGAACGATTCCGTCTTGATAGGCCGTCGAACGGTCGACACGACGTACCGCCCCTCACCGACCCAACGGGCTTCAGCCAGCGGCTTCGGACGGGAGCGAGGGGTTCGTGTACTGGGCACCAACCGCTGAACGGCATCGACGATCTCCGCGACCCACCCGGTCGGCATACGGATCCCCCAGGTCGCCGGAGCAGTGTCGACTTGTTAGAAATGCTAACCAGCTATCGTTACTCAATCAACCCAGTTACTTTCTGCAATGCCCGGGGATGGCGTGAGAACCCGCACGGGAAGGCACGAGTCGCTGGAGAGCCGTCATGGCGACGTTCACCAAGGGAGACCAGGTGCGTTGGTCCAGTCATGGAGGCACCGCGACAGGAAGGGTCCTGCGCCTGACGTCTTCCTCGGTCATCGATAGCCTCCCTTCTGGCGTAGCCAGGCGTCGACGAGCACCTCACCGCGCGCTGCGGCGCTGAAGACGTCCCCTCGCTGAGGTGGCCGGGCTCCCCCGCGGCTGCCTCAACGATCAGTAGGCCCGGTCAAGAGTCCGTTGGTGCCCGTTTCGAGGATTGGTCGCAGTTCGTCGATCAGCGAGTCGATGCTCGCGTCGCGGGCGGCGGCCTGCGCGATCGCGGAGGCTACGGCCGGTTGTGCGACCGCCGTGACAAGGTCGGGCCGTTCCGCACGCCAGGCGACGCTCTGCACTCCTCGTCCTGGCCTGCGGTAGAAGTAGTGGCAGGTCACCAGGAGCCCGGTCACCGCCTCCACGACGCCCTCGGCGGGTCCAACGACGGCGAAGCTGCGCCGGCTGAGCTGGGGATTGCTCACGACCATCGAGGTCGCCGCTCCGGCGTACGGGTCCCGCCAGCCGTAGTGGAGAACACCAACACCGGTCTGGAGAGCGGCCCCCATGCACAGGCAGCAGGGCTCAGCGTTCGGACTGCGGGCTCACCGCCGCGGGCGAAAAGGCATAACGTCTCACACCGTGGCAGAACGCCCAGGTAGTTTGGGCCCGGCGCAGGGCCGGCCGAGCGTGATTCCGCTGGACATGGATGATGCTGCCGTGCCACCGATCGGCTCTGACCGCTACACGGCGATGTCGACAGATCAGCTGTTCGCCGCCGCGCTGGGCGAGGTCGCCGAAGACGACGGTGAACGGCGACCGGATCATCTGGTGGCCCTACACCAACGGGATACCCGCGAGGTGTTCGACACCGCCGCGGCGCTACTGGCGGAGGCCGACGCGGTCCGGCGGAACTCGGCGCCCGCGTGCTGCGCGAACTCGGACCTCCAGCTGAGGACCACCGCCGTACCTTCAGCGCCGCGACCGTACCGCTCCTGCGGAACCGGCTGTCGATCGAGACGGACCCGCGGGTGCTGTCCTGGCTGATCTCGGCGTTGGGCTACCACGTCGCCACCCCGCGTCGCCGACTGCGCGCGGCTGGGCCTACTGGCCCAGGTCGTGACACTCGACCTGTTCGACCTCGCCGAGACAGAGGCGCGGCACCGGCTGGCGGACGCCGCCGGCCTCGCGGTGTCGGGTGGCCGCGCCAGGCCGCAGAGCGCGCCTCCGTTCCCGCCCTCGGCGCGTGCGGTGCCCGCGCGCGCCGACTTTCCCGGCAGATCGTCGACGCGGACCCAGCCGCCGCGGGACCTGCTGCCGGACCTGCCGGTGATGTTCGTTCCCCGGGTCGCCGAGATCGAGCGGGCCCGGCGCCTCCTGCTCGATCCGGGCAAAGGCCCGGTCGTGGGCCTGATCGGGATGGGCGGCATCGGCAAGTCGACGGTGGCCCGGGCGCTCGTCCACGACGCGGACGTGCAGGAGCGCTTCCCGGACGGCATCGTCTGGGTGGAGGTCAATCCCGATCCGGACGTGCCCGGCCTGGTCGCCGCGCTGCTCGCCGCGTTCGGCGACCTCGCGCCCCCGTTCACGGCGGCCGAAGGCACCGCCCGGTTGCGCCGGCTGCTGGCGGACGCGCCCTGCCTGGTCGTCCTGGACAACGTGTGGAGCCCGGGCGTGCTGCGCGCGGTTCCGGCCAGCGGGCGCACCCGGCTGCTGGTGACGGCGCGCAACCGCGACGCGCTGTTCACAGCCAGCACGGTGATGGATCTCGGGGCTGCCGACGAGCCGACCGCGCGCGAGGTGCTCGCGGCGTATGCGGGGTGCACGCCGGCGCGGCTGCCCCCGGAGGCCGACGCGGCGCTCGACCGCTGCGGGGGCCTCGTCCTGGCGTTGGCGCTCGTCGGCGGCATGGTCCCAGAGGGAACGCCCTGGGGGACGGTCGTGGACCTCCTACACCAGTCCGACCTGGGACGGCTTGCCGGCAGGTTCATCGACTACCCGCACACCGACCTGCTCGCCGCGCTGAACGCCTCGGGCGCGGCGCTGGACCCCGTCGCGGCCACGCGGTTCCGCGAGCTCGCCTTCTTCGCCGGCCGGGGCAGCGTGCCGGCGGCCGTCCTGCGCCTGTGGGCCGTCACCGGTGGGCTGGTGCGCCTGGAGGCCGACGAGCTGCTGCGGACGCTCGCCCACCGGTCTCTGGTCCAGGTCGATCGCGCGAACGGCACTGCCGATGAGCGCCGCGCGGCGGCGCAGAGCCTGACAAGCGAGCTGTCGGGCGACCTACTCGCTCGTCTGCCGGAGATGATCCGGTTCATGGGGCCCGCTGATGGGTCCGCGCTGCCGGATTTCGTGTTCGACGCCTCCGAGCTGCCGGCCCGCGATCCCAGCGAGGCGCGAAAAGGCGGTCGCCGACTTCCTGGCCGCGCGCGGGGTCGAAGATCGGGCTTCGAGGAGCTCGATCTTCCGGTGGTTTCTCCCGAGGTCCTGGCGCTCGCGTTCGAGCTGGCCGCGGCCATCGAGGAGCGGCCGGACCGGGCCGCGGTGCTGGCGACTCTCGTCCCGCATCTCACGCCCAGGCATCGGCGGGCGGCGTTGCGTTCCTGGGCGAAGGCCACTCCCTCTATCCGCCGGCGCCGCGGAAGCCAGCCCCGGACGAGGCGTTCGCCGCGGCGCTGGAGGTCGCCGACCCGCTGGATCGGCTGGAGACCCTGGGTTGGCTGATCAGGCCTACGCCCGCCGACAGGCGTGAGCCGGCGGCGCTGGCGATCCTCGACGGCGTCTCGGCCGTAGAGGACCCGTCGGAACGGGCCGACGGCCTGGCCAACCTGCTGGTCTACCTGGCGCCGGCCTGCGAGCGCAGGGCGATCGCCGATCTCCTCACCGCTGCCGCCACCGAGGGACGCGGCACTCTGATCGAGAAACTGCCCGCGGTGCTGAGCATTGTCGTCGGCGACGAGATTATCGACCGGGTGGTGTCGTCCATCACGAAGGCGTTCACGTGGTGGCCGTGACGCCAGCCAATACAGGTCGGACCGGAGCCCCGCGACGGCCGGGCGACCGTCAGCGAGCCACGGACGGGAACACGACGGGCTTGACGACCTTGCCTGACGTCAGCGCCGCCTCTACGGCATTGATCTCTGCCACGGGAAAGGTCTCGACCAGCCGGTCGAAGCTCCTGGCAGGTGGGGCTCGTTGGGGGGCGTGAGCCTGCCTGCCAGGAGCTTCGTCGCTATGCGGTCGCGGGCCTTCAGCAGGGGAAGGTGCCGCTGTAGAGGGCGTGTCCGTAGGAGGATGTGCCGGCGCCGAAGCCGTAGACGCCGTCGTCGGACCAGACCGCCTCGCGGGAGCCGTTGACGCAGGTCGAGGTCGGCGCGAGCGCGAAGCCCTCAAGGTTGTCGATCGGCATGACAGCCGGGTTCGTGTAGGCCACGTCCGGGACGATCACGCCGCTGGCGTTGATCTTCAGCAGGGTGTGTGTCTCGCCGCAGGTGTTGTCGCAGGTCGCGACGACACGCTGCGTTCCGGCGTCGAACAGCACGTCCATCACGAAGGCCTCGCCGGTCGCCACCGTGCCGAAGGTGGTGAACGTGCCGTCGGAGTTCAGTCCGTACACGTGCAGCGTGCCGTCCCACTCCAGGCCGGCTAAGAACAGGCCCGACCCGTGCAGCGGATAGTTCGCCGGGTTGTACGCGGCGCCGGTGAGCGGATCCTTCCAGCCGTTCGCGGTCAGCCAGCTGTCCGGCACGTAGCCGACGCCCTCGAAGCCCAGGTTGGCGTCGTCCTTGTCGCCGGTGTTGAGCTGCGGGAACTGCGAGGTCATGTCCCACTGGTGCAGCGGCGTCAGCGTCGAGCCGGTCGCCGCCGGGTCGAACTCCATGATCGTGTCCTTGGGCACCGTGTTCGCGGCATTGTCACGCTCGGACGTCACGTAGACGTGGCCGTTCGCGCCGACCGTCAGGCCCTCCGTGTCCGGCTGGCCGGAGCCGCCCAGGAAACGCAGCTGCTTTCCGGCCGCGCTCCACGACGGGTCCGGAATCCACTTTCCGCTGCTCTTGACGAGCTTGAACAGCCAGTTCTTGTTCTTGGCCGCCCACAGCACGGAGGGGTTCGCCGGGTCGAACGCCAGCCCGCTCAGGTCTCGGCCCTCGGGACCGGTCGACGTGGTGAACGCGCAGACGTTGTCGGCAATCGTGACGTCGAGGCCACCCGGCCAGGCCAACGTGCCCGCCGGGCTTGCGCCCGTGCCGATGGGGGCCTCGGGGGTGCAACCACTGGTCAGCGCGCCGCCGCCGCCCAGCAGCTGACCCGTACCGCCACCGGTACCGCCGCCGGAGCCCGTGCAGGGGTTCGCGCCGCCGAGGGTCGCGGTCGTGGCGGTCCGGAACCAGCCAGAACCGTTCGCGCAGCGCTCATCGGATGGCTTCGCGCCGTCAGTCGCCCAGGTCACCGAGTCGATCGTGTTGCCGCTGCTGTCCAGCAGAAACAGCGAGTCGTTGTCACCCAGGCCGATGGTCGAGTTGAACGTGACGTAGCCCCCCGCGGGGATGCTGGTCGCGCTCGGCGACGAGGACGAGATCGTCGCCGCGGAGTGGCTGGTGTCGCCGTCGACGTACTTCCACGACCCGACGCTGACCGCACTCGTTCCACCGTTGAAAAGCTCCACGGTGTCGGAGCCGTTCGAGGTGACCTCGTTGATCCGCACCCGGCTCGCCGCCGGGATCGACGAGGGGCAGCCGGCCGCGTTCGCGGCGCCGAACGTGGCCGCGGTCGTCGTGGTCACCCACGCGCCGGTGCCATCGCCGCCGCAGCGCGCCATCGCCGGCTTCGCCTTGTCGGTGGCCCACTCGACCCGGTCGACCACCGTGCCGCCGGACGTGTAGATCACCAGCTTGTCCGCGTCGCCGAGCCCCTTGGGCGAGTTGAACGTGACGAAGCCGCCGGCCGGGATCGTGCTGGCCGAGGGGCTGAACGACTGCGGCGAGAAGCTGTCGTCGGACATCTTCCAGCCGCTGACACTCACCGAGGCCGAACCGGCGTTGTACAGCTCCACCGTGTCGTTGTTCGACGAGGTGACCTCGTTGATCCGGACGTTCTGATAGCCGGCCGGGTCCGCGGCGGCCGCGGGCTGCGCGGCGAGCACTCCGGCGACGGCGAATCCCGAAAGGGTCAACACTCCGGCGCACACCGAGGCGACGCTGACACGCGGGCGAGAAACAGGCACGGGGCTGCACTCTGCCGGCAGTACCTCGGCGGCGGCGGGTACTCCGATGGAATGTCACCTACTGGCCATTGCGCCGCCACGCGTACGTCAATCAGCGGGCCGAGCCGAGCCTGCCGGCCTGTCCTCGTCCGGCCCCGTCGTCGGGCTCGTTCAGGAGCGTTCAGGAGGGGACGCGCCGGTCGTACTCGGCGAGGAACATGGCCTCCCAGACGTAGGGCGTGACCGGCTCGTAGCGCGGGCCATCGGCACCCACGAACGGCTCCAGCGGGGCGATCACGGTGTCGACGTTGGGCAGGTGGAAGGCCGCGATCGAGTCGCGGGTCGAGGTGGTGTCCGGGGCGGCGACGACGCGGTGGCGGGTCGACGGCCAGCGGTCGTTGGTCCAGCGGGCCATCAGGTCACCGATGTTGATGACCAGGGTGTCGGGGCTGACGGGTACGGTGATCCAGCTGTCGTCGAGGTCCCTGACCTGGAGGCCGGCGTAGTCGCCGCGCTGGTGAAGCACGGTCAGCATGCCGGAGTCGGAGCGCTCCCAGAACGTCACCGGAGGCTCGGCGGCCGGGTCCTGGTCGGGCTGGGCCGGTCGAACGTCTCCGGCGCGATCCCGTGCCCGACGACCTGCAGGAAGCTCACCAGCGGGTAGACCTCGGCGATCCGCCGCACCACCGGCGCCGGGTCGCCGCCTGTGAGAAAGGGTGCCAGGTCGATGACGGCGATCTCGTCGACGGGGGGCGCGGCAGGCGCGGCGTCAGCGGGAGCCGAAGGCGTATCTGTCCAGGTGACGCGGTCAGCGTAGGCACGCCACTGGTCGCCGCACCGTCTCTCAAAGCAAACGAAACACACTCGCGACACCCCTTCCCCCTGCATCTGGCACTCAGCCGCACACTCCTGCCGACTCGGACACTGTCGGACCAGTCAGGTAGCCTGGCACTTGCCCACGGTCAGTACGGGAGTACGGGAGTACGGGAGGCGAAGTATGGTCAGCAGTATGAAGACGACCGTGGACCTGCCCGACGCGCTTGTGCGCGAGGCGCAGGACGTCGCCCGCGCCGAGGGCACGACGCTGCGGGCACTCCTCGAGGACGGCCTGCGCGCCGTACTCGCCCGACGTCGCTCGGCAACCCGGTTCGAACTCCCAGACGCATCGGTCGGCGGCAAGGGCGTACGACCTGAGTTACGCGGTGCCGGCTGGGATGACCTGCTCGCCGCCAGCTACGGCGACCGCACGTGATCGCGGTCGACACCAACGTCCTCGTCTACGCCCACCGCCGCGACTCGGCGTTCCACGAACCCGCGGCAGCCGTCATGCGTGGCCTCGCGGAATCCGCCGCCGCCTGGGCGATCCCATGGCCCTGCGTCCACGAGTTCTACTCGATCACGACCCACACCCGGATCTACGATCCACCCAGCCAGCCCGACCAAGCCCTCGCCCAGATCGAGGCCTGGCTCGGCTCCCCGTCGCTCGACCTCCTGCACGAGGGCGTCACCTACTGGCCGACCCTGCGAACGATGCTCGAATCCGGCAAGGTCCAAGGGCCCCTCGTCCACGACGCCCGCATCGCCGCTCTCTGCCTGGCCAACGGCGTCCGCGAACTCTGGAGCGCAGACCGCGACTTCGGCCGGTTCCCCGACCTGACCGTGCGCAATCCGCTCATCCACAGCGCACGCTGACAGCGGCGCCTGGCCGCTCAGCGAGCGTGGCACGGACATTTGCCGGGGGTTGGAGCGCAGCAGAATTGATCCTGGTCAGCGGCGCAGCGCGGGGCGTTCGTGCAACGCGGTAAGAAGCGAGGCCAGCCTGGCGACCAAGGCGCCGCCGACCGCGATAGACCGACCCGGCTGCACCTGCCACGCGCTGGCGAGGTCCTCGACCGCGCCGCCGGAAGCGGACCTGGTGAGCCCGAGGCAGGCCCCGTCGCGGTCGATCGCGTTGACCATGAGCAGGTCACGACGCTCCGGCGAGGCGGCGACGTCGCCCTGCTCACGTTGTAGAGAAAACCCAGCAGCGGCCGCGGCTCGGCGAGATCGAGGTCCGTCAGCAGGCCGTCCGTCGCCTGGCCGAGCCGGCCCCGGTGATCAGGCCGCCGAACATAGCGGCGGCCCGCCAGACGAGGACCGTTCATCGTCCGAACCCGGCGTCAGGCCGACTCGAGGAAGACTCGGATTCCTCGGCGGCGTAATCGGCCCGGATCGCCCGCGTCACGCGAAGACCTCGACGGGGCACCTGGCGGCGCCGCTGCGCTCGATCCGGCCGTCGCTGGTGATCAGCGGCAATCTCAAGGTCTCAGCGAGGGCGACGTACTGGGCGTCGTAGGCGCTGAGGTTGTGGTGCAGGTCGCGGACGCGTGTCCAGAGGATCAGTGTCTCGTGTCGCACAAGCGGCAGAAGCTGGTAATCACCGATGGCCTTCTCCGCCTCCCCCGCGGTGAGCTTGCGGCCACGGACCATCCCGAACAGAGCCGAGACCATCTCGTAGTCAAGCAGCCCAGGCGCGACGAGCGACGTGATGCGGGCGATCCGGTGACGCACCGCCTGCCCGGTCGGGCCGTGATCGGTCAACGTACGTACCAGCGCCGAGCAGTCGATCACGGCTGCCGGATCGCTCACCCGCGTTCCCGGCCCTCGTCGATCGCGGCCAGGATGTCCGAGGTAGCGAGCTCGGTGCGCGTTTCACGGTCGAGGCGGGCCATCATGTCCGCCAGGGTCGGCGTACGGGCATCTCGGGTGACCAGGTCGAGCAGGTAGGCCTGCAGGCTGCGGCCCGTCTGCGCGGCCTTCAGCTTCAGCGCCTCTAGGGCCGGGTCCGGGACGTCGCGGATCGTGATCGCGGTCATGCCTGCATTTTACCTGCAATGCCAGCAGTCTGCCAGTCCGGCCGACAAGGCGGACTCGCAACGCCCGTGACTGTGCCGAGGCAGGCGACAGGCGGACCCCTCCCGCCCGGGCCATCTCGCCGCGAGGCCGGCAACGAGGCGGTTCTAGTCTCGTGATCGTGACCAAGACTCTGGACTCCGCCGCCGCGCTCGACGATCCTGACACGCTCGCACGCGCCGCCGAGAGCTGCCTGCTTTTCATCCGCGGGCGGGGGCTCGCCGCCTGGGCGGGCGCCGGCCGGCCGGTGACGCCAGCGGGGGCGCCGAGGCCCGCCGACCTCGCGGCAGTGTGCGCCGCGGCCGGTGTCGCGCTGCCGCCGACGTCGCGGCGGGCGATCGACATCCGGGATCTGCAGCAGGCCTGGACGGCGGCCCGGGCGGCGGGTCTGCTGGTCGTCGAGGGCCGCCAGGCGAGGGCGGCCGACGACGGGCCGGCCGAGCCCGGCGACGGCGAGCAGCCCGGCCGGGACGTACTGGGACGCTGGGTCGCGGTGTTCGACGAGGTATGCCTCAACGCGGCGCGGCCGAGCGAACCGCGCGGCCCGCGCGAAGCCTGCGTCTCGCTGCTGTCCGCGGTCGCCGAGGCAGCGGTCGACGAGACCGACGCGCGCGGCAGCTTCCGCGAACAGGCCCGCTCCGCCGGGAGCTGGATCTCCAGCGACACGTTCCGGCGCTGGGACGACCCGTACGACGGGGCGCGCGACATCCTGGCCGTGCTCGGCGCTCTCGACGCGGCAGACGGGCAGGTGCGGATCACCCCGCTCGGCCGTTGGCTGCGCACGATCACACAGCGGGCGCGCCCGACGCGCGGCATGCCGGCCGAGGCGGTGGTACCGCTGCTCGCCGCCGCGAAGTCGCCCGAGGACGTCGCGGCGGTGCTCACGGAGTGGCTGCCCGACCGCTTCGGCCTTCGGGGCGACCCGGCCGACCGGGTCCCGGCTCTCACCGAGCTGCTGCGCGCCGCCGCCGGCGCCGGGCCAGCGGTGCGCCAGCGCCTCGTCGACGCGGGCCTCCCCGAACTTCTTCCGGCGCTCAGGGCGCTGCGCGACGTGCCGGCACTCGCGCCCCACCTCGCCGAGGTCCTGTTCGCCTACGACGCTGGCCCCCCGCCCGACGAGCGCACGAGCCGGTGGCTCGCGGCCGAGTCGGCGCTCGCCACGCTCGCGACCGACGGCGCCCAGGCGGCCGCCGACGAGTTGGTCATCCAGGGCGGGGTCGAGGCCACGCTTGGCGGCGGCCATCCCGACGAGGCCGAGCTCCGCGACGCCGTCGCCGCGTTCGTCGCGGCGGGCGGCGCGCCCCGACGCTTCCAGCTGAAGGTGGAGCTCACCGTGCTGTCTCCGGCGCCGTGGCGGCGGGTGACGGTGCCGGCCGCGATCACCCTAGGCGACCTGCACGACGTCCTCCAGGTCCTGTTCGGCTGGGATGACGACCACCTCCACGCGTTCAGGACAGCGTCGGGCGACGTCTACGGCGACCCGGAGGACGCCGACAGCGAGTACCACGTCACGCTCTACCAGGTGGTACCCAAGAAAGGTGCGAAGCTGACCTACATCTACGACTTCGGTGACACCTGGCGCCACACGATCACCCTGGAAGCCGTCGGCACCTACGACGGCGCCGATGTCACCGCCGGGACGGAGCTGGCGCCGGTCTGCACGGGCGGGCACGGCGACGCACCGGTCGAAGACTGGAACGAGGACTGCGACGGCGACGACTCGGTGCCCTTCGACCAGGACGCTATCAACACACGGCTCGCCAAGGTGCTCACCGGCCACCGCGACGACGAGGACGGCACCTGGGACGAGATCGCGGTCCCGCTCCCCGCTGACGCGGGTTAGCCTCCTCGCCGTGGACAGGCGCGGCCGGCTCGCGCGATGACACGGCCAAGGCCTGGTTTGCCGGCCTGCGGCCCGGTCGCGAAGTGCCAGGTCAGCCAGGGTTTCGGAGCTACCCAACCCCCTGTCCATCGGACTACCGGGTGGACCGTGGACACGGAGGTCGCGCGTCCGCCAGCTCAACCCTTCGGCACGACGAACCCCACCACGATCGACCCCACGTCGGCCTGACCGCAACAGCCCACAAGCGCCGAATCTTCGCGCACCATGGTGCGCCTCGACGACGGCGCCGCATTGCTGCCGGGGTAGCCCGGGGCATCTCAGTTGCGGGCTACCCGGCAGATCACGGACGTGAATCTCTCGATTCATCCGGCTCCTGCTGCGTGTCACGGGCGGTGCCCGCCTGACCACCAACGGCTCCTGCTCATCCCCAGAGGTTGGCCGAGTCCGCCGGTTGCCGCACCGCCCTACGGGGCGCTCAGTACCGCAACCGCCAGTGTGCAAACAGGCCAGGGGACCGTTTCCGGACCCTCTTCAGCCATGCCCATGCCCGACGATTGCTTCTCCTCAGCCGCTTGAATTTTCCCTTTGCCCAGCGCACCAGACGGCCGTCGATGCGCCTGCCGATGGGGAGCACGACCGCCGGGTGGTCTGGAGCCTCCCCCGCAGGACGGCTCCGGAGGGCCGCGCGGATCCCCGTACCAAGGAGCACCGCTTCCCCCATCTCTCACACAGCACCACGCTTAGTAAGCATGCCATCACATAGCGCCCACCTTCCATGTTCACGTTCACAAGACCAGCGAAAACAGCAGCAAGATCAGCCCTTCAACCCCTCTGTGCTCGGCGCCGACCGTCACGGCAACATCTGCGCGGGAGCCTTCGCGGTCCAACGGTCTGGCGAGAGGAGGCGGGTTCGCTCGATAGGCGGAAGACCATCGTCCCGCTCACGCAGACGCGATTAGACGCTTCTCATGGCTGCCTTGTCAGGCAGGTGCACGCTTCCGGCAGCGCGTTCGAGCACGGTCAGCGTACTGATAAGCCTCAGCTCGCCGACTGGCATTCCGCCGAGCCGTAGCCGTTCAAGACGCCGGCGCTCCGCAGCGGCCATCGCGGCGCCAGCACCGTCGTCGATGAGCACGGTGGCCACCGCGCCGGCCTCGGCCGCGACCACCGCGTGCGCGATGACCATTGTCTCGCCCAGGTCTTTCTTCTGATTCATGCGTTCGCGCATGGGTAGACGCGCGATCCGCGCGACGACCGCGGCGAGCTCTGGCGTAACGTCGTCGGGCAGGATCTCGATCCATTTCGGCGTCAGCTTCTGCCAAACGGCCTCGGCTGCTTCGAACCGGCCATCGGACCGGCTCTTTCGGAGAACCTCATCCGCGACGGTCTCCGGAGCGCTCAAGCGTCCGAGGACGCTGATGAGCAGCCGCTCCTTGTTGATGGCCAGGAAGCCCAGAGCGGGCCCGGCGTCGATGACGGGCCGTGCGGTCATTGGGCGGATGCCTCGGAAGAACGATCTGCAAGGTCATCCAGCTCGGTCAGATCGACGTCCGCCTCAGGCAGATCGGAGCCGTCCGAGCACGCGGAGATGGATTCTCCAGGTTCGATGCCGGCGTCGCGCAGCTCAGCCTCGACGATGGCGGCATCGACACCGCGAAGCGTGGCAAGCGTCTGAACGGAGACCACGCCTTCCTGGTAACCGACTATTGCCCGGGCGAGAAGACGCTGGGGCGCTCGACGTCGATTGGACTCGTCCTGGAGGGCGCGATACTGGTCGATCCATCCGAACCGTGAGGCCAGCGGAGGCGTGGTCACCGCCATCCAGTTCGATTTGGTGGCGCCGGAGATGTAACCCGCCTGACGGAGGGCGATCGTTGCCATCACCGGAGACACCAGGAAACGCTGTACCACCTGGGAGAGTAAGACCAGAGAAAGATCACCGGGTCCACGGTCGCCCAGGAACTCGCTTAGCCCTTCGACCGGGACGAGCAGATGACGGGCGAACGCGTCGGCACGAACTTCCTCGGGCCTGCGTTCGCTCCAGGGGCCTTCCGGCAGATCGCCCCAGTCCGCGAACAGCACGTGCGCTAGTTCATGTGCGAGAGTGCTGCGCTGACGCATCGGCTGGATCGTGCGCGCTACGCCGATGAAGACCGAGTCCCGGACCGGATCGCGCATTGTCAGCCCGTGCTCGTCCTTCCCGACGTCGAGCACGGCCACGTCGATGCCGGTGGTCTGCTCGACGATCGCGACGAGATCACCCAACGGCTGCGCACCCAGGCGGTGGTCGTGGCGGAAGCGCGCCGCCGCATCCCCGCCTTCCGCTTCGGGCGTCATTCGACCACCGGAAGCGACGGGAGGCCCTGGTCGTCCAGGTAGGCGTCCAGGTCGAGGAAGCGCAGTAGTTCCCTGCGCATCTCGGCCATCTCGGCGCCGCCTGTGGCCCGGGCGGCGTACTGGACCCGCTCGGCCACAGAACCCACGCCCGTCAGCTCCGCCACGGAGTGCCCCGTCGCATCGGCGATCAGGAGGATGTCGGGCATCTTGGCCGGTCGCTCGCCGCTCATGATGCGGGAAAGCGTCGACTGCGAGATGCCCGTTGCCTGGGCCAGGGCGCGCTGGCTCAGGTTGGCCGTGCTCGCAGCCTCCCTGATCTTGCCGGCGATGGCAGCCAACTCCACGACAGCCCCCTCCTGAATCACTGTGACGAAAACTGATTCAAGTCTAGCGTCAGCAGCTCCAGGGTGACAGCCCTTGGGCACCGGGCAGGGCATCAGCGTCGCCCCGACGTCCAGGGTGCCGGTCATGGGCAGCGCGTGGCAGTCGATCCACGTCCAGGTCTACGCGGGCCAGCACGTCATGTCCCTCGTCCTCATCCTGGGCATAGCCGCCATCGTCATCGGCGTCACCCTCGGCTGACCGCGACCTGGAACATCGCCGGAGAACCGGCCTCCGCCCTTCACGGCCCGTGGTGATATGCCGGGCTGACCTGGCCGGAACGTGATCGAGGTGCACCTGACCAGCAACGATGTGATTTGTCTAGGATCACTTCTCGTTGAAACGGGTGCACCTCTTCCGTGCAGGCTACGCCATGCTCCGCGTGGGCCGATCGACTTGAGTTCGTCGGCGACGACGACCGGCTTGTCGCCTCCGTCGGCGTGTTACCGATCCGGCTTCTGGCCGAAAAGCTCGGCCTGCGGGCCGCGCTGTCCGCGGCGTGGGCCCGGCCCGGGTTCACCCCGGTCTACGACCGCGGCCAGCTCGCGGTCGACCTCGGGCTGGCGCTGCTGCTCGGCGGGGAGGCGATCAGCGACTTCCAGGGCCTGCGCCACCTGGCCCCGGTGACCGGGCCGGTGGCCTCGACCCCGACGGTGTGGCGGTTCCTCGACGAGGCCGACGAGGAGACCCTCGACGGACTGCACCGGGCCGTGGCCGCGTTCCCTCGCCGAGGGATTCCAGATCGGGGTGGCCACCGTGTGCCGCTACGTCCACGAGGCCGTCGCGCTGCTCGCCGGCCGTGGCCGGACCCTGCTCGCCGCCGTCTGGGCCTTCGCCTGGTGCCGGAGCAACTTCCTCATCCTCGACGGCACCGTCATCCGCATCAACCGGATCCGCGCCCACAACAGGCTCTACTACTCCGGCAAACACAAACACCACGGCGTCAACCTCCAGGGCCTGATGGACCCCTACGGACGGATGATCTGGATCTCCAACGGACTGCCCGGATCCACCCACGACCTCTCCGCGGCGAGGTCCCACAACGTCCTCCACGTGATCAACCAGGCGGAGACGATCTACCTTTACGCCGACAAGGGCTACGTCGGCGGCGAGAGCGAAAAGCTCCTCACCCCCCGCAAGAAACCCCAGAACGCCGAACTACCCGACGCCGACAAGGAGAAGAACCGCGCCCTCTCGGCCACCCGCGCCGTCTGCGAACGAGGATTCGCCGTCCTCAAGAACTGGCATGTCCTCGACCGCTACCGCGGCTGCCCCCGCCGCGTCGGCACAAACGCGCGGCATAGCGAACCTCACCACCAACCCCTCGGCCGCGCGCAGACCGCCGGTCATTCGCTGGCGACCTCGCGCCGAGCCGGCTCGCGTGACGTCGTCTCTCTCGCGCCGAGGCACACGTGGACCAGCGCGCTCGACAGCGGCAGGAGCACCGCGGCCGCGGCAGCGTCCGCCAGAAGATGATTTCCCGTCGCTATCACAACGAAGGTGGTGAGGGCCGGATAACACCACGCCAGGGCACGTAGCAACCGGTTGTCCGTCAGTGCACGGCTGGCCATCGCTACCCACAGCGCCCATCCGACGTGAAGCGATGGCATTGAGGCGAAAGGGTTTTCCGCGGAGGTGATCCCATGCTGTCCACCCGCACCGAATGTCCGCACCCGCGCGACCGTGTCGACGAACCCGGCCGAGGGCAGCAGCCGCGGCGGTCCGACCGGGCAGAGCCAGAACACGACCAGCGCCAGCAGGCTCGCGACCAGCAGAATGTCCCGGTACAGCCGGTACCGGTGAGGCCGCAGCACCAACAACAGCGTCAGCACCAAGGCAGTCACAATGAAGTGCGGACCGTCGTAGTAGTAGTTCCCGACCGTCTCCCGAAGATGGGACCGCGCCCACCAGGTGTTCACCCACAGTTCCGGGGACAGGTGGACCGCGCGCTCGGCCCGCAACACCCGGTCGGTGCGGCCCAGTGCCTGCTGGGCGTGGCGAGGCGCGTGGTCAGCGATGATCGAATACAGCTGGAAGCCGACGATGATGAGCAGCGTCTCGAGGGCCAGATGCACCGCCAGGAAGCGGCTGCGACTCGCCGTGGCGTTCTCGAACGACAGCCAGTCCCACGCCTGCCCCAGCGATGCCCGGCGAGAACCGGGCGCTTCCGACGGTCTCGCCAGCTCAGCCATGCCACTCACGGCGGCGGGCGCAGGTGTGGACCTGATGGACAGGGCGGGGTGTGGCGTCCAGGGCCAGGGCCGACGCCGGCAACTGACGACGGCCAGCGGTCGTCCATATTCCGTTCACTCCGCCGACAGTAGTGCGGCACCGTCCCGACAGGTCCTGCGACCGAGAGGCGGCCCGCGCCGACACGAGCGCCGACCAGGAACGACCTGGGCCGGAGGCCCGGCCCTCGACGACGCCGAGCAGGCCGTGGCCGCCGGTCGCGTCGATCAGTACGGTCTGCCAGCGGTCGGCGTCCGCGACGGACCGGCCGGTCACCGGGTCGCGGTGCCAGCGCGGCGAGCCCCGCCGGTGGTCGTCGAGCCCCGCCGGTGGTCGTCGAGCCCCAGCACCCCGACCTCCGGCAGCGGCCTGGACACCGACCGGCCCGGCCCCGGACCAGCGGACTCCCGGTTGGCGGGCTCCCGATCGGCCTCGGCGGGCGGGTCGGCCTGGTCGGCCTCCGCCGCCTCGACCGGATCGGTGAGCACGATCCCGGCCTGGTCGGCGACCCGCACGAAGCCGTCGTGCGCGGTGTGCCAGCTCGCGCCGAGCACGCCGGCGACCCGGCTGACCACTGGGCAGATCATCTCGGCCGCCGGACCGTCGAGGCCGAGGCCGCGGGCAAGCCGGTCACCGTCGGCGACCTTCGGAACTGGCTCGACGACCCGAAGCCGATGGGGCTCCTGCCCGAGCACGCGGATCTCGTCGTCCAGGTGTTCGTCGAGCAGACCAACCGCGCGCTCGTCCACCACGACGAGCCGGTCGACCTGACCAGCCTGCGCCGGCTGCCCGCCGATGCGCGGGTCGTCGCCGAGCCTCTGCCCCGCGAGGATTCCTGGACGGAGGCACGCAGCCGGGCATCGGCCATCTTCGGCATCAGCGGCGTCAGCGAGATGCGGACCGCCCGCAACGTCGCGATGCTGGCGACCCAGGTCCGCCAGGCGGCCGACACCCAGGAAACGCGGCTTCGCTGCGCAGCGCATCCTCAACATCGACGGCTACGAGATCCTGCGCACCGAAGGCGACACGGTCGCGCTCAACAGCGAGTTGCTGGAGACTCAGCTCGGCCTTCGCTGAGCGTCCGCCGACCGGGCTGCTCAGCCCGGTCGGCGGCAGTGCCCCTCTCCTGGAAGTGCGGCACCCGGTACGTCAGCCGTCCGCGATCAACCTGGTACTGCATGACCCATCACGGATGGCTCCGTCACGTTCGCGGTGGCGGGCCGATCGTCGGGTTGTCGTCTGGTTGCGTCGGGGAGAGGGGAGCGGCTGTGGCTACGATTGCGCTCGTGGCGCCGGAGGAGGAGCGTGCCAAAGCGCACGCGCTGGTCAGGGCCCTGTTCGGCCCGTCAGACGCGGCTGCCGACCGGTCGGTCGACGTGCTGGGCGCCCACGCCGCCGCGCTCGCCTGGATCCGCGAGGCGGTCGGCAGCTACCCGACACCACTGCCGATCGCCACCCAGCTCGAACAGGTTGCGGCCGACCTGCGCGCCCCCGGCGACGACCGGGACCCCGCCCTGACCCTCGGCCACGCCGCGCTCGACGCGCTCACGGCGTACCGCGCCGGATCATGACCGGCTACGTCCTCGACGACCTCGCGCTCACCGCCGGCCTCGGCGCCGCCAGCAGCGAACACCACCGCCGCGAGCTCTCCCGCCTGATCAGCGGCGCCATCGACGGCGGCCCCACGCTGGATCTGCCCGCGCTCTGCCTCGCCGAGGCCAGCACCGCCCGCTCGGCGATCGGCACCCACATCGCCGAACTGATCGCACACTCATGAACGAACGAACGGATGCGGTTGACGGTGATATATCGCATCCGATTTGGAAGCCCGCGCTCGCCCGGGCCGGACGGGTCCCGTCGGGATCTATGCGCCGGCCACAGTGCCCTCAGCCCTACACCCAGCCACACGGACACAGCCGAGCCGGAGCGGCTCCCCGGCTCCGTCCACCCCGGCGACGAGGCGCCGCGCGCCGAGGTTGGCCGGGCGCGGCTGACGGCGGAAGGTCAGTTCGAGGTGACGGTCCGCCCGGACGACGACGTCGCGGGCGTGCTCACCCTCCTGCGCCGGCTGCCGGCCACGGCCCGGTTCGTCGAGTGGTTCGGCGACGTCGACACCACGTTGGCGTTCCTGCCCACAGCCATCTCGGAGCCGTTGGCTGACCGGGTGCCGCTCGGACACACGAAGGCCACCGGAAGGCAGAGCCTCCCGGGCCCTCTCGGCGTCGAGCACGATAGGCACATCGGCCGGCGCAGGATGTACGGCCGGAGCGGCACGCTGTACCTGTCAGCCTCCACCAGACGCCGGTAGCGCTCGGCGACCCTGGCCTGCAGGCAGAAGACCATCAGCAGCACGCCGACACCGAGGTCCTTCTCCAGCCCCGCCGCGGACGCGGCGTGGTCGAAAGGTTCCAGCGGACCGTCCGGATCCCCTGCTAGCCCGGGTTCGGAGCCGGTCGGCAGCAGCACCGCATCGCCCGGCATCAGTCGCGGCGGCGGGATCGACGGGGATGCGCAGTCAGGCGGCGCCGCTGCGCGTCGATGGCCCGCCGCGCGTCAGCGCCGGGCGAGTCGGCGGCCCTGGCGGAAGAAGTCGACGGCGTCTGCGACGGAGTGCACCTTGTCCCAGGTGAGGTAGGCCCCGAAGGGCGCGTTCCAGAACCCGTCCTCGGTGGGCGGCGGGGGCGCCGGCGGGCCGACATAGAGGTAGGGATCGGCGACGTACTCGTCGCCGGGCGACGCGCCGTAGTTGATGTCCGCGGCACGGATCGCGACGTCAGCGTGCTCGGGCCAGAGCGTGATGTCGCTGGGTTCGTCGGCGGCGATCTCGGCGCACCACTGGCGCAGCGCCGCATCGCCGAGCGTGTACCAGTCCGCGATGCGGCGGGCCGCGTCCGGGTCGACCTCCAGCGCCGCATCCGGGTCGCACGGCGTGTTCAGGTGGTAGACGCCGGCCGGTCCCCCGGGCGCGGGCACCCCGGCGAGCGCCGCGGCAGCGGCCAGCGTGCGCAGCGGCGCCCTTGTCACGGCCGAGCCCGAAGCCCCGTCCGAGCCGCCGGACCTGACGACCAGGTCGGTGCCGTCGACCGCGACGACCCGGCCCTCGTCACCGGACGGCGGCGTACCGAACCCACCCGGGGTGACGACCAGACCGATGCGGCCCGTGGCGCGGTACCGCGCGGCGGCCAGCACATGCTCGGCGACGGCGTGCAGCGCCGCGCGGGTACGGACGAAGGTGTCGTCGACACCGCTGTGCTGGCTCATGTTCTCGGTCATCTCGTCTCCCCACGAGTCGTGTTGGTTGTTGCCGGTTGTCGTTGTCGCCCGCTCAGAGCAGGTCGGCGTCGGTCCGTATGTGCACCAGAGCCGGCCCGTCGGCGGTGAACAGCGCGGCCATGGCGTCGTCCAGCTCGCCGGGCCGGCGGACGGAGCTGGCCTGCGCCCCGCAGAGCCGGGCGTAGGCGGCGAAGTCGGGGTTGTGCAGGCTGGTCTGCCAGACCTGGAACTGCTCGGCCAGCTGCTCCTTGCCGATCTTTCCGAGGGTTCCGTTGTCGAGCAGGACGTGCTTGATGGCGATGCCGTACTTCACGGCGATGGTGACCTCGGCCAGGTACTGGCCGAATCCGCCGTCGCCGGTGAAAGCGACCACCGGTCGGTCCGGTGCGGCCATCGCGGCGCCGAGTGCCGCGGGGTAGCCGAAACCGATGGAGCCGAGGTAGCCCGACATCAGCACCGGCCGGCCAGCGGACTCGAAATAGCGGCCGAACGAGTAGGCATGGTTCCCGACGTCGACCGTCATGACGGCGTCCACCGGCGTGTGCCGGGACAGTGCGTCGAACACGGCGGCGGAGCTGAGGCCGCGGCCACGGTCGTCGCCGGCCCGGCGGGCCTTCTCCGCCCGCCACAGCCGCCACCGCTCGGCCACGTCGCCGCGCTGGTCGACGGCGGCGGTCGGCGCCGCGCCGAGGGCGTCGGCGAGGGCGTCCAGGGTGAGTGCCGCGTCTCCGAGCAGGCCGACGTCGACCTTCTGGAACCGGCCTATGGCTGCGTGGTCGTCGTCGATCTGAATGACGGGCTTGTAGGGCGCGATCCCGGTGTGGTTGGAGAACGAGGCGCCGGCCACGACGAGCAGGTCACAGGTGCTCATCAGCCAGCTGGCGACCGGGGTCCCGCTGCGGCCAAGCACCCCGGCGCCGAGCGGATGCGTGTCGGGCACGAGGCCTTTCGCGCGGAAGGTCGTCAGCACCGGCGCCCCCAGCCGTTCGGCGAGCGCCCGCACCTGCTCCCGGGCCTGCGCGGCGCCGTGGCCGACGATGAACACCGGCCGGCGGGCAGCGCGCAGCAGCCCCGCTGCCCGCTCCACGTCGGCGCCGGCAGGCTGGACCCGCCGCAGCGAAGGAAGAGAAGGAAAGAAAGGTGGGCGCGCCGGAGCGGCGTGGGCTGCCGGCGGCGTGGCGTCAGCGGACGCCGGCGTAGGCCACGCCGACCAGGTCGGCCACGTCCCGCTTGAAACTCGTCAGATCGTCCGCGCTGAACCCGGACAGGTGCCGGTGGCCGCAGGCCCGGGCCAGTACCGCCATCAGCTCGACCGACGACGTCAGGAACCGGGTCAGCTGGGCGGCGGCCCGCTCGACCGGCAGCCGGGCGCGTAGGTGCGGCTTCTGGGTCGCGATGCCCATCGGGCAGTTGTCGGTGTGGCAGGCGCGCATTCCCACGCATCCGATGGCCTGCAGCGCGGAGTTCGACACCGCCACGGCGTCCGCGCCCAGCGCGAGTGCCTTGACGAAGTCCGCGGGCCGGCGCAGCCCGCCCGTCGCGACCAGGCTGACCTGGTCCGCGCCGACCCGGTCGAGATGGCGGCGGGCCCGGGCCAGCGCCGCCATCGACGGCACGCTGATGTTGTCTCGGAAGATCGTCGGTGCGGCACCGGTACCGCCACCCCGGCCGTCGAGGATCACGTAGTCCACGCCCAGCGAAAGCGCGGCGTCCAGGTCGGCCTCCACGTGCTGCGCGGACATCTTCACCCCGACCGGGATGCCCCCGGAGACCTCGCGCACCCGGTTCACCAGGTCGCGGGCGTCATCCAGCGAGCGCCAGTCCGGGAACCGGGCCGGCGAGATCGCCGGCTGGCCCTCCGCCAGCCCGCGGACCTGCGCGATCCGGCCGGTCACCTTGTGGCCTGGCAGGTGCCCGCCGGTGCCGGTCTTCGCGCCCTGCCCGAGCTTGAGGTGCAGCGCCTGCACCCGCGCCAGGTGCGCCTCGTCCCAGCCGAACCGCGCCGACGCCAGCTCGTAGAGATATCGGGAGCAGGCCTGCTGCTCCTCCGGCAGCATCCCGCCCTCGCCCGAGCAGATCGCGGTCCCGGCCGCCTCCGCGCCGGTAGCCAGCGCTCGCTTGGCCTCGGCGGACAGCGCCCCGAAGCTCATGTCGGAGACGAACAGCGGAATGTCCAGCCGCAACGGCCGCGCCGCTCCTGGCCCGATCACCACGTCGGTGCCGACCGGTTCGTCGTCCAGCAGCGGAAAGCGGGACAGCTGCGCGGTGAGGATCTGCAGGTCCTCCCATTTCGGCAGCTCGGTCCGTGGCACTCCCATCGCCGCCGTCCGGCCGTGGTGACCCAGCCTGCTCAGCCCGTCCGCCGCCAGCTCGTGGATCTCCCCGACGTACGGCTCCTCCGCACTGGCCTGGTGCGGGTCGACGAACAGCCGCGCATACACGTCGGTCACCGCCGTCTGCGGTTTCACCGCCCGGTAGGCGTCCAGCTCGCGCCGGTCGACCATGACCATCCCATCCGCGCGCACCCGGGCCGGGAAGCGGTGCAGCCGCTGCGAAGGGTCGTAGTCACTCAGCCCGGTGTCCAGCCGGAAGTCCCAGCCGTGCACGCCGCACACGATGCTGTGCCCCTCGATCCGGCCGTCGGCCAGGAGCGCGCCGCGGTGCGGGCACCGCCCCTCGAACACCGCCACGGCCCCGTCAGCCAGGTGCGCGCCAGCAGGCCCATCGGGACCGTCCGGGCCGAACGCGGTTGGCGCGCCGATCCCCGGGCTATCCGGGCGTAGACGCACCACCACCAGGTCGAGGCCGTCCACCACCGCCCGGGCGGGCTCCCGCGCCGGCAGCGCCGCCCAGTCGGCAACCACAACCTCCCAGGTCGCACCGCCCGCGACTTCGCCGGCCGCCGCCGTTTCGACGACCATCTCCACACCCGTCATCCGGGCCTCCCCGTCACCGCGCTACTCGGACGCCAGCACAGTCGTCGCAGAAGGCCAGGCGTTACACCGAACCCCACACAACGTCGCGCGAGCGACCGCCTCGGGGCGTCGCCCAAGGCCGCGCCGCACAATCTCCGTCGGCCCGGTGGGCGCGGGAGATTGTGGCGCGGCCCGGCGCCGCCTAGGTTCCGTTTCGTGGAGGTTCGAGGGACTGTGCCGGTCGGCCCGGCTCCGGGCACCGAAGGCGCCCGCGTCGTGCAGGCGCTGCGGGCCGGCGACGAGGCGGCCTTCGCGGACCTGGTCGACCGGATGGCACCGGCGATGCTGGCGGTCGCGGCGGGCCATGTGCCCAGCCGGACCGTGGCCGAGGAGGTCGTACAGGAGACGTGGCTGGCCGTGCTGACCGGCCTCGACCGGTTCGAGGGCCGGTCCAGCCTCCGAACCTGGGTGTTCGCCATCCTGCTCAATCTCGCCCGGAGCCGGGGCGTGCGCGAGCGCCGCAGCGTCCCGTTCAGCAGTGCCTTTCCCGAGGACGAGACCGGCCCGACGGTCGACCCCAGCCGGTTCCGCCCACCCGGCGACGAGTGGCCGGGGCACTGGGCGACCGCGCCGCGGCCCTGGGACCTGCCCGAGCCGGCCCTGCTGTCCCACGAGGTCCGCACCCGGCTGCGCGCCGCCCTCGACGCGCTGCCGCCCCGGCAGCGCACCGTGGTGCACCTACGCGACGTGCAGGGGCTGGAAGCCGACGAGGTCTGCGCGCTGCTCGGCATCGAACCCGGCAACCAGCGGGTGCTGCTGCACCGCGGGCGGGCCCGGCTGCGGCAGGTGCTGGAGGACTACATGAACGAGGCACAGGCATGACCCGCGGCCTGGAGATCGACTGCAACGAGCTCGTCGAGATCGTCACCGGCTACCTCGAAGGAACGCTGGACGCCGACACCCACCGGCGATTCACCGAACACCTCGAGCTCTGCGACGGCTGCGACGCCTACGTCGAGCAGCTGCGCGACACCGTCCGGCTGGCCGGCACGCTCCAGCAGGACGAGCTGCGACCGGACATGCGCGACAAGCTGCTCGCGGCCTTCCGGCGATGGAAGGCCGCCACCGCGCCGCCCTGACGGTCCGCGGCCGGCGCCGGCTGGTGGCGTACCGCCGGTCATCGACCTGCACGCGAGCACCGCCCGCCGCTACCTGTCCGAATGGCGCCGCCAGGCCACCACCCAACCCGCTGCGGCCTGAAAACGAAGGCAGCTGACAGCGAGAATCTGCGGCGGAGGCTGCGTCGCCTCGCGGGCGACCTGGCCGGCTTCCGTCAGCAGCTGGCCGGCTAACTCGATCCGGAGCTGGCTCCGGGCAGGCCCGCGCGGCGTAGGCCAGCCGCCGCGACGGCGTGTTCGAGCTCGTCGACGCCGAACGCTTCCACCGGGCCGAGGGCGCCGTGCCCGGCCGCCGCGCCGGACGCCAGCTGGCCGGCGATCCAGGCCATGATCCGGCCGGTGAAGACGTAGGGGTCCACACCCTGCAGACGGACCGTGGCCAGTTGTCGGCCGGTGGCATCGGCCACGGCGGCGAGCACGACGGTGCTGGTGGCGGCCTGGGCCGCCGGATCCGGCCCGCGTCCGGTGACCCGCAGCGCCGGCGCCGTCGCCAGGCCCGCCAGCCGGGTGAAGGCGCGCAGCCGGGACAGCGTCGCGAGCGGGTAGGACGCGGCCCGAGCCAGCCGGGCCGGGACGCCGCCTGTCACCATGTAGGTCGCGACCTCTGTGAGCCGCGGCGCGAGCCGGGGCAGCGTGCGCGCCTCGGTGCCTGCCCACAGCACGCCGGTCAAGACCGACCTGTCCTGTTGAAAGGCCCGCACCTCGCGCCCGTAGGGAAGGGTGACGAGCCGGCCGGCGCGCAACGCCTCCACCGGGCTGAGGGCGGACGCCAGCATCGTCGCCCTCGTGCCGCTGCTGACTCCGAGCCGGTGCAGCCGCCCGCCCGGAGGGACGACCTGGTAGGCGACATAGACCCGGCGGGCTTCCTCGCCGGCGTCGCGCAGCGCGAGCGCGCCGGCCAGATTGCCGGGCACGCAGTCGAACCCGGACGCCGGCAGCAGCACGACGCCCGCGCATTCGGCCCGTGGGCCCGCGTCGTCGTACACCTGGCGCAGGAAATCAGCCTCGCCGCTGCTGTCCAGGTAGTGCGCCCCGGCCACGATGGCCGCGTCGACGGCGGGCCGGCCGAACCGAGAGAACGGGCCCACCGTGGCGACCAGGACGTCGCCAGGCCCGACCAGCCGGCGCACCGAGTCAGCGTCGGCCGCGTCGGCCAGAGCGCCGGGCAGGTCACCGTGGCGGGCACGCAGCGCGTCGACCCGCGCCCGGTCGCGCCCCGCGACCACCGGTCGGTGCCCCGCCGCGACCAGCTCCGCGGTCACGAGCCGGCCGGTGTAGCCGGTGGCGCCGAACACCACAATGCGTCCGCCCATGCCCACAAACGGTACGGCCCCCGGGCGCGGGAGCTACTCCGACTCGCCCCGCACCGAGGCCCTGACCGTGCCGTGGTGGTCGCAGCGCGGGTGGAACCGTCGGCCGTAGGCATGCGGTCCTGGCGATGCCTGTCCTGGGTCCCGGGCGAGGTCGGGCCACGTGGTGTAGATCCCGTCGAGGATCGGGCGGCGGGACATACGGGCGTGGATGCGGGTCAACGCCGCGACCTGAAGGTCTGTAGGGGCCGTGGTGGTGACGGCGACGAAATCGACGTCGCTGGCCCCGGGACGGAAATCGTCCAGGGCCGCGGACCCGATCGCGTAGAAGCCTTCCACGAGATCGGGATCTACGGCATCGACCGCCAGGAGGTAGGCGTCCACGGCATCACGTACCGCAGCAGGCAGCGTCATGCCGTGATTTTCTGCCCGCGCCGAGGTGCCCTCCGGCGCGGGGCCGTCCGAGGATCCCGGCACGTGGCAAAGTGGCTGGGCAGACGTGTTGGCGGAGATATCGGGCGACCCAAGTGGCCAAGCTCCGTGGACCAGTAGGCGTGCGGTTGACGCCTTCGGCAGGCTCGATGCCTGCCGGCACCGTGGCGCGGGCCGTGCGTGCCGGCGTTAGGAGGGCAGACCGTCGACGCTGGATACGGCGTGGACGCCATGAGTACATGCCCTCGGAGCAGATCAGATAGTATGTAATCATGGTTACCGTGACGGCCACCCAGGCAGCGCGGAGTTTCGCGAACATCCTCGATGCCGTCGAGCACGGAGAGATCGTCGTCATCACCCGCGACGGCGTGCCGGTCGGTCGGCTCGTCCCCGAACGGCAGACGTCCGCGGACCGGCTCAAGGCCGCGCTGCGCGACAACCCGGCCGATGCGGGCTTCGCCGACGACCTGGAGCATATCCACGCCGAGCTGGGCTCCGGCTTCAGCGATGAGGTGCGCGGATGGCCAGGCGAGTAATCCTCGACACCGGCGTCCTCATCGCTGTGGAAAGAGGCACGCTCGACGTCGACACCCTCCTCGGGCTGGACGACGCCGTGATCGCTGCGGTCACCGCGATGGAACTCCTGGTCGGCGCCGAGCGTGCTGACGAGGCACGCCGCCAAGCCCGTGCCGTCCGCGTGGAGGCGATCCTGTCCAGCCTCCCGATCGAGCCCTACACCCTCGGCGTCGCGCGGGTGCACGCGCGCCTGACTGTCGCCGCGATGGCCAGCGGCCGGCCACGATCAGCCCATGACATGGCGATCGCGGCGACTGCGGCCGCCACCAGCCGCGTGCTGCTCACGACCGACGCCAACGCCGGCTTCGGTGAACTCGCGGGCGTCCGCTCCGAAGTCGTCCAGCTCACCGGCCGATGACGCTCACCTGTCCAGGCCAAGCGTCCTGCTCACCGTCCAGGCCAAGTGCATTGTCGGCCAGGGGCAGCACGCGCTCCGGCTCATCGACGCCTCGTTCTGACCAGCGAAAACAGCAGGTCGGTCAGCCCTTGAGCAACTGCCGCGACATCACTACCCGCTGGATCTGGTTCGTGCCCTCGTAGATCTGGGTGATCTTGGCGTCGCGCATCATGCGTTCGACGGGGAAGTCGCGGGTGTAGCCGGCGCCGCCGAACAGCTGGACCGCGTCGGTGGTGACCGACATGGCGACGTCGGAGGCGTAGCACTTCGCGGCGGCCGTGACGAAGCCGAGATCCGGCTCGCCGCGTTCCGCGCGGGCGGCGGCGACATAGACGAGGTGACGGGCGGCCTCGATCTTCATCGCCATGTCGGCGAGCATGAACGCGACGGCCTGGTTGTCCGCGATCCGCCGGCCGAACTGCTTGCGTTCCTTCGTGTACGCGATCGCCGCGTCCAATGCCCCCTGCGCGATACCGACCGCCTGCGCGCCGATCGTCGGCCGGGTGTGGTCGAGGGTGCGCAACGCGGTCCGCAGCCCGGTGCCGGGAGCGCCGATGATCCGGTCGGCCGGGATCCGGCAGCCGGAGAAGTGGATCTCGCGGGTCGGCGAGCCCTTGATGCCGAGCTTGCGCTCCTTGGAACCGACCTCGAAGCCCGGGTCGTCCTTGTGTACGACGAAGGCGGAGACGCCGTCGACCTTGCGGGCGGCGTCGGGGGCAGTCACCGCCATGACCGTGTACCAGGTGGAGATGCCGGCGTTGGTGATCCAGCACTTGGTGCCGTTGAGAACCCAGTCGGACCCGTCGCGGCTGGCGCGGGCCCGCATCGATGCTGTGTCCGAGCCCGCCTCCCGCTCGGACAGGGCGTAGGACGCCATCGCCTCGCCGGCCGCGATCGACGGCAGTACCAGCTTCTTCAGCTCCTCCGACCCGGCGAGCAGGATCGGCATCGTGCCGAGCTTGTTCACCGCCGGGATCAACGAGCTCGACGCGCAGCCGCGGGCGACCTCCTCGATCACGATGCACGTCGCGACCGAGTCGGCGCCCTCGCCGCCGTACTCGGTGGGAACGTGTACGGCGGCGAAACCGGCCCGGTTCAGTGCGTCGAGCGCCTCGTGGGGGAACCGCTCGTTCTCGTCGACATCGGCCGCATGCGGGACGATCTCGGACTCGACGAGATCACGAACCGCGGCGCGCAGAGCGTCGTGCTCCTCGGGAAGCCGGTACAGATCGAAACTGGAGTCCACCTTGTGCCTTCTTCCTACCTCGCTGGTCGGGATACCTGGCTGGTGGGATACCTGGCTGATCGGGATACCTGGCTGATCGGGATACCTGGCTGATCGGGATACCTGGCTGATCGGGATACCTGGTCTACCGGCGGGCTAGCCGTGGTAGTCGTGGAACCCGCGACCACCCTTCTTCCCGACCAGACCCGCGTCCACCATCCGGGCGAGCAACGGCGGCGGCGAGTACAGCGGCTCCTTGAACTCGTCGTACATCGACTCGGCGACCGCTTTGACCGTGTCCAGGCCGATCAGGTCGCACAGCGCCAGCGGGCCCATCGGGTGGCTGCAGCCCAGCACCATGCCGTTGTCGATGTCCACCGCCGAGGCGAAGCCGGACTCGAACATCCGGATCGCCGACAGCAGGTACGGGACCAGCAGCGCGTTGACGATGAAGCCGGCGCGGTCCTGGGAGGTGATGACCTGCTTGCCGAGCGGCCCGGTGACGAACGTCCGCGCGGCCTGGATCGTCGACTCGCTGGTCAGCAGCGACGGCACCAGCTCGACGAGCGGCAGCACCGGAACGGGGTTGAAGAAGTGGATCCCGATGACCTGCTCGGGCCGGCTGGTCGCCATACCCAGCTTCATGATCGGGATGGAGGAGGTGTTCGAGGCGAAGATCGCCGCCGGGTCCGCGACCACCTTGTCGAGCGTCGCGAAGATCTCGGTCTTGAGCTGCTCGCTCTCGGCGATCGCCTCGACCACGAGCTGCCGGTCGCCGAAGTCACCCAGGTCGGTGGTGAACGCGATCCGGCTCAGCGCCGCGTCCCGCTCCTCGGCGGAGAGCTTCCCGCGGGTGACGCCACGCTCGAGCGAGCGGGCGAGCCGGGCCTGCCCGGCCTCGGCGGCGCGCGCGTCGATCTCGCGTACCAGCACGTCCAGCCCGGCCCGGGCGGCGACCTCGACAATGCCGGAGCCCATCAGCCCGCAGCCGATGACGCCGAGCCGCTCGACCGTCGGCGCGGTGGCGCCCACCTGCTCGCCCATCACGAGTCCCCTCTCGCTTCGCCGCCCAGCTGCCGGGTGTCAGGGGCGATCCAACAGGCCATCATTCCTGGCAGAAGGCCGGATTCTAGGACGTCCAGGTAAATGGGCCGGACGTCACCCAGCCCGAAACCCGCCAGACCCACGCCCGACACCCCATCCACCGTAGACCCGTCAGAACGCGCGGCAGCGGCGTCCGCAGGCCGGCCGGCCGAGGGGGACGCAGGTTGCAGGACGACGAGGACGAGGGAGGCCCGACGTAGCGGTCAGGCGCCGCCGTCGAGCGCGCGGGCGAGGCCGTCGATGGCCCGCGCCTGCTCCAGGTCGAGCACCGTGATACCGCCGGCGTCGTGGGTGCTGAGCGCGAAGGTGACCCGCCGCCAGCGGATGTCGATGTCCGGGTGGTGGTCCATCTCCTCGGCCACCGCGGCCACCTGCCGGACCAGCTCGACACCGGCGAGGAAGGTCGGCGCCGTGACCGTGCGCCGGATCGCCCCGTCCGCGAGCGCCCAGGCGGGCAGCCCACGCAGCGCCTCGGTGATCTCGTCCGTGGACAGCGGCGCCGGGCGTGCCATGCGGGCTCCTCGCGGTGCGACGGACGGTCGCCGCCCATGCCCGGACGGCCCTGCCCAGCCTAGCGCCGCACCCCCGAGATCAGCCCGTCTCGTGATCACTGGCGGCGGCCGCTACTTGACGCAGCCCGCGGCGGCCGAGACGGGCGCCTGCGTGTAGTACGGCACCACGGCGCCCGGCGCCCGAGTGGCGGCGGTCGGCGTAGCGATGACCGATGTGTCGCCGGTGACCATGTCCTCGCCGACGACCAGGGTGATCATCCCGCTGGTCGCCGTCGCCGTGGCGGAAGGACTGGCCGGCGACGTCGTCAAGGCTCCACCGGACGAGCCGGCGGCCTCGGTGTTCGGAACCAGCCGGGCCCCGGGAATGTCGGCGAGCAGCCGGCTGGCCGCGGCGGCCAGGCTTTGCGGGTAGAGCACCTCGGTGCTGGCGACCTGGCGCGAGGCGTTGGTGCCGACGCGGACCACCTGGTAGCCGGCGGCCCGCAGCTTGGCCGCCGCCTTGTTGGCGGTGCCCCCCGTCGGGCTGCCGTTGAGCACCGTCACCCGGATCTGGCTCGGGTCCACGGTCGGGCTCGGCGCCGCGGACGGCGTCGGCGATCCGGCGACAGCCGCCGTCGCGTCGTCGCTGGCGAGGATCTGCTTGATGAACCCGCGGACCGTGGCCGGGTCGTAAAGCGCGTAGTAGACCGGGGCGGACTGCGCGCCGGACAGCGGGATCGTGGTGAAGTGCACCTGCCCGGCGTTCATCGCGTGCAGCCGCTCGGCGAGGGTCTTCAGATCGGTCAGGCTCGTGCCCGAGTCGACTGTGACCGCGCCCGTGACGGCGTTCAGGAAGCCGGCCAGCTTCCCAGGGTCGGTGAGCAGGTTCCCGCTGTTGACCTTGCGGAAGACCGCCGCGAGGAACGCCTGCTGCCGCTGGATCCGGGAGTAGTCTCCGTTGACGAAGCCGTGCCGCTGCCGGACGAACGCCAGCGCGTTGTCGCCCTCCAGCAGGTTCGGGCCCACCTGCCCGCGGAACCCGGACATCGGGTCGTTGAGGTTGGTCGACGTCTTCCCGTCCTCGGCGACGTACTCCTTGAACGGGTCCTTGACCATGCAGACCTCGATGCCGCCGAGCACGTCGCTCATCTGCTTGAAACCGCCGAAGTCGATCTCGGCGAAATGGTCGATGCGCACGTCGGTGACGTTCTCGAGGGTCCGCACCAGCAGCGCCGGGCCGCCGAGGCTGAACGCCGCGTTGATCTTGTCGGTGCGCGCGGAGTGGTGCTTGCCGGCCGAGTCGGTGAACGCGGGGATGGTCACCTTGAGGTCACGCGGGACCGAGACCAGAGTCGTCGAGCCGTTGGCGCCGAGATAGCCGATCATCATCGTGTCCGAGCGGGCCCCACCGACCTCGGCCGAGTCCGCGCCGGTGCGGACGTCCGAGCCGACCAGCAGCCAGGTCTCCCGCCCGTGCGGGACCGCGGGCGGCCGGGTCCCCTCGACCCGCCCCGCGCCCAGGTCGGTCCGGCTCAGCTGCGTCTCGTAGTACTTCGTGGCGCCGTAGCCGAGCCCGGCCACGAGGAACAACGCACACGACACGATCGCGGCCAGCCCGACAACCAGCGCCCTGACGAGCCCACGAGGCCGCCGGGGCGAACCACCGTCGGCCTCGGGCCGCGGGCTGAGCTTGTCGGGCAGCTCGTTGAGGCCTTCCGGTGGAATCCACTCGGTCGGCGCCTCCGTGATCTCGGGCTCCGCCGCCGCGGCGCCACCGGCGTGAGGGCGCCGGCCCTCGTCACCCTCGGCGGACGTGCCTGGCGGGCTGGTGACGCCGACGGCCGTCACCGCGCCGCCAGGCTCGACGATGCCGCCAGTCTCGACGATGCCGCCAGGCTCGACGATGCCGTCCCTGGCGCCGTCCGACCCCGGCACGGACGGCGCAGGCTTGCGGCGCGGCCGGGGAAGAGCTGTCGTCGCCGGGGCGTCCACGGGCGCGTCGGCCGACCGTCCCGCGGACGTGGGCGCCGCCAGGGCCTCACCGGCCAGGCGGGCCAGCCGCGACCGGGGGGACAGCCGGGCAGCTGGCACCAGCGCGGGCACATCGTCGGGGCCGCCCGCCGGCACGGTCTGCGCTCCTGCTGCCGGGACCGGTTCGACCGGCTCAGCTCCGGAGACCACCTGCGCACCGCTCACGCGGATGACCTTTCGACCGGGCAACCGGCACCGGTCGCGACCAGCCCGGCCAAAGGTTCTCGTGGACAAAGTTCGATAAGTGAGACCTTACCTTCGGTGCCCTGCTGGAACGCCCGTCGATGCCTCGCCCGCCAAAGAGGGTGGCGAGCGTCTCGTCGCCTGGCGCTCGCCCGTCCTGACGACGGTGGCTGCCCCGCCACACGCCGGCGCGACGTAGCGCGGCGGTGCCACGCAGAGCGCCTCCCACGATGGCCAGAGCGACGTCGGCCAGCCTATTCGGGAGAAGACGTAGCGAATCGTGAGACGAGGCGCGACAATCGGAATACGGATTCGGCGCAGGCCACTCCACCACGCCTCCGCCCTGGCGGGTCGGCCGCTGCTGGCGGCCGGCCCGGCGCGAGGCGTAGCAGTCGCAAGGAGGCACCGATAACCAGGCCGATCTCGTCAGTCGCCAAGCCTTTCACCGAGGCGATGGCGGGCTCGATCCGTCGCAAGGCAGGCCAGCACGCGAACGAGTTGCTGACCAGCCGGGACAACGGAACGGTGCGGGACGACGAGGCGGAGCTGGCCAATCGATTCGAGTCCATGATGGCGAAGGTGCTCGACGACTATGTCCGGGACATCCCCCGCGAGGCGCGGAAGTCAGATGCGCTGGTCTTCCAGGCCCTCTACGAAACGGCTACCACTCCGGCCGCCGCGGACGCCGACGATCTGGACCAGGACAAGCACGAGGACCTGCGGTGTCTGCTGGCCGCGCTGCTGGCCGCCGAGACGGAGGCGAACGGACCTCTGCGGCTGACCACCGCCCAGACTCTCCGGCTCGCGGGTATCGCCGAGACACTGGGCAACCAGCTGCGCGGCTGGCAGCTCCCGCTGCACGCCGCGCTCGCCTACACCCGGGCCGCCGCGCTCTTCCAGACGGCGGACGAACAGCGCGCCCGTGACAAGTGTGTGCTGGCGGGCCTGCGCGCCCGGCATCAGGCCCGCAAGCCGGGCGTCGTCAAGGCGCGCGAGACGGCGGCCGACTGGCTGTGCGGCTACGGCTACGAGCCCTATCGGCTGCTCGGGTGGGGCGCCTGTCAGCTGGTCGTGTTCAGTCTCCTTTTCATTCTTGTTTTCGGGACGCCGATCGCGAACGGCACGTACGTCGCGCTCGTGAACTACCTCAACCCGCTGAGCAGCGGCGAGGGAGATCTGCCGACATCGGCCCGCATCCCGCTCGTGGTGGAGTCCTATGTCGGCCTGATCTCGACGAGCGTGTTCTTCGCGCTCATCGTTCGGCGCTGGTTCCGGCTGTAAGGCCGCGGGCGCGGTGACCGGCCCGGTTACCAGCCCGCGCTGCGCCGCCGGGCGTCGGCGAGGGCCTGGAGGGTCCGCAGCGCGATCTGGGAGTGGATCCGCCCGACCAGCGAGTTCCACTGCCTCGAGTAGCCCGGGTTGCTGTCCAGCGCCGGCCACAGCCCGGCCAGCTCGGTCGCGATCCGGGCACCCGGCATCCACAGGTGCTCGAGGCGTTCGACGGCCGCGCGCACGAGGTCGGTCGGGTCCTCTCCGGCCATCCGACGCCGCTCGGCATCTTCGATCACCCGGTCGAGCGAGGTCAGGAGCCAGTCGTGCAGCGCGAAGTCCTCGACGAAGGACTGCGCGAGATCGAGCTGCTCGGGCGGCATGGCCAGCCGCACGCTTCGCACGACGTCGTCGACGAGCCGGACCTCGGCTCTCGGCGTCCTGGCCGTCGCGTCCGGCAGCGCGACCCAGCGCACCCGGATCGTCCGTGAGCGCAGGGCGGTCACGTGGTCGAGCCGACGGTCGCGCTGGACCGTCCCGATGAGCCGCTCGGCGACGGCGCCGAGGTCCAGGGTCGGGCCCGGGCTCGGGTTCCCGAGGAACCCGTCGGCGACCACCTCCGCGTCCGTCGGGGTGACCGCTTCCACGACGCCGGGCAGTGCAGCGTAGTGCGACCAGGGGAGCCGGTTCGGCCTGGCGGCCTGGACCACGCGGGTGCGGGCCGACGCCTGCAGGACCAGCCCGCCGGTGATCACCGCGTTCGCCGACACGGTGCCGATCACGCGGGAGCCCCGTGCGGCCTGGGGAGGGCTCGCGAGCTTGCAGTCGACACCGGTGAGCAGGGGCGCGGAGACGGACTTGGCGCACGGCCGAGTCGTCGTGAGGACGCGGCGTCCGGGGAGCAGCTCAAGAACCTGCTCGGCCACGCCCAGGGGCAGCTGGGTAGAGGTCCGGAGCAGGCAGGTGCGAACTTCGCCGAGCAGCAGCATGGGCGCCGGTCAGCCGTCGATGAAGACGTGCGAGATCCGATCGGTGACCGCGGGAGGGACGGTGATCCTCTCCCGCGCGGCGCGGCGAACCAGGTCGTCGACTACCGGCTTCTCAAGGTCGAGCTGGCCGAGGATGACCTGGATCGCGTGCTCGATCGGGAGGTAGGACCTCGGCAGGATCGACAGCACGTGGTATGCGCTGAACGGGTCCGCGCCCTCGCGGAGCTGCATCACGGCCGGGAGGTCGTCCCAGGCCGACGGCCAGTCCTGCGTGGGCGAGCACAGTTGTGGCTGTGCCACCGGCTCGCCGAAGTTGCGCAGCACCCCTAGGCGCAGCAGATGCCAGATGCCCGCGAGGAACGGGCAGGACCACAGCCGGTCCCGCTCGTCCCGCCACAGCTCGACGTCCAGAAAGATCGAGTGGTTACGCCGGCCGAACTCCTGCGGCGGCTCCCAGGACCTCGAGCGCAGTGCCTGCCCGCCGTCGTCCGGCGACGACCGAGCGCCGTTGGAAAGCCAGCCCGACTGGTGCGTGGGCGGTCGCGAGCCGTTCGTCTTCGGCGCCGGCTCGTCGACGAGGCGAGCGGCCGTCAGCGCCGCGAGATCGACGTTGTCGGCCTCGTAGCAGCCAGCCTCGCGGGCGACATAGTCGATCGTGACACCGCTCGCCTCTGCGGCGGCCAGCAGCCGGGGCATGATGTCGGCTGGGTTCGTTCGCGCGTAGAAGTAGTCATCGATCAGGAAGCAGGTGCTCACCCGGGGCCGGCTGGTGGAGCGCACGGATGCGCGCGCGGCGTCCAGCCATGGCCGGACGGCGGCGAAGCGGGCGCGGATCGGCTCGTCACCGTTGAGCAGCTCGTCCATGTAGAAATGACCGACCTCGACGGAAAGGTGCGCGAGCGGGAGCGACGTCAGGTCGTCCTGGTTGCTCGCCTCGTTGTATGAGACGACGTCCGCCACGGCGGTCATTGCCCTTCCCACTCCCCGTCGTCCAGCAGGTCCTTGACGAGCTGGTTGAAGGCCGCGACGGTCTCGCCGTTGGCGATGTTGTCCGTCACGTCCGAATCAATGATCAACTGTTCGCGCCACTGCAGAACCGGCTCGACAGGAGTGGAACCGAGCAGCAGGTCCTGACCGACGTTATAGCGTCTGGCCAGCTCGTTCAGCTCGCGGTCCGCCCGCTGCAGCCAGCGCGCCTGCGTCGGCCGTGCCGCCGCCGTCGGCGACCTGAGCTCCGGGACGGCGGTGCGGACGAACTTGATCGCGTTCGCCAGTCGCTCCGGGTCGTGGCTCACGTCGGCGCCCATCTTGAGGAGCCCGTGCTCGCCGGTCACCAGGTTGGCGGCGGCCACGATGTGCTGCCGCGTCCAGCGGTGGAAGACCACCCAGCGCACCGGCACGGTCCGAAGCTCAGGCGTGGCCATCGCGGCCAACGACATGCCGACCGCGTGTGAGCGGCCGGCCGACAGGTCGACCACGCAGATGTCGAACTCGTTGTCGAGGCGCTGGAAGAGGTCGACGCACCGCGCGATCCCCTCCGGTGTGCTGCCGAACTCCGCGCCACCGAGGTCGCCGGGGAACAGCACCAGCCGGCCGGCGCCTGCCTGCAGCGCCCGCAGCTCCTGCCGGTCGGAGTGGCTCCGGACGTCGAACTGGTCGGGGTCCGTGGCACCCTCGGCGATGCACTCGTGCAGCCCGGTGGTCGGGGTACCACGGTCGATCTTCGCGATCTCGAAGATCGCGCCAGCAGTCGGTGAGCCGAAGTCGAAGTCCAGATAAGCGACATCGCGGCCCGTCATCGAGAGGCGGTAGGCGATGTTGCAGCTCGTCACCGAACGCCCGGTCCCGCCCTTGTCGGAGGCGGCGAACACCAGCATCTACATGCTCCTCGTGGCGTCGCTGTCAGCGACCGCTAGCCCGTCCAGCTGACGAAGCGCGTCCATGGCCAGCGCCGCGGCGGTTCCAGGCCTGTCATTCAGGATCCGGCGCGCTCGGGTGAGCCGGCCCTCGATCTGGAGGAGGCCCGCCTGCATCGCCGACTGGTCGTCGGCGTCGGCGGTCATCATCTCGCGGTTCAGCAGGTGGTCTGCCTCCGAGAGCAGCTGGAGGGCATGGTCCACCTGGGCTCCGCTGCGCAGCGGCAGGCCGTCGAAAGCCTTCGTGGCCGCGACCAGGCCCTCGACGACTCGCTCGGTGATGTACCACGACGGCCGCTGGTCCGACTCACCAGTGGCGTAGGGCGCGAGCACCTCGACGGGGTCGTCCCACAGGCCCGCGGCGGCGCTACCGGTCCGCAGGCGCCGACGGCTCAGGTGATCCATCGTGGACTCGGCGACGAGCATCAGCCTGTCACGCGCATGCACGTTCTGAGACAGTCCGGCGGCCTGAAGGCTGCGCTTGAGCAGCAGCGGGGCGAAGTCCGCGACGTTGCGGTATAGCGGCGGGCCTAGCAGGTCCGCGCCACGCAAGGACATCTTGACGCCGGGCTCGTGCAGGGCGATCGCACGGTCTCCCCGAGTCACGCGGCTGGTAATCCTGCCGCGCCGCGCAAGCTCCTCGAAGACCTGTACCGCCCGGGTGAGGTCGTCATCGGTCGCTCGGCGCTGCTGGAGGTCCTGCACGAGCACCGCCGAGACCAGAAGACTGAAATAGTCCGACTCCTCGTCATCGGACGTCCGCCACGGGATGTTCTCCAGCGGCCACATCTGGTCGCCGAACCTGGCGACGGTCGACCAGTAGCGCTGCGTCATGTCCCAGCGGATCTGAAGCGCGTCCGCGAGGCGGCGCTGCTCGTCATTGAGTAGCCCGAGTTCTCGGGTACGGGACGACACGAGGTCGTTGATGCCGTCAAGCGCGACAACGGTGAAGTAGAGGTACGGACGATCCTCGGCGCACCCCTGCCGTTTGTTAATCTTGAGATCGGCCACGAAGTCGATGGGTTCCGCGTTCTCCGCGATTCCCCACGTCCAGCCGCACTCGAAAAGCAGGCTGTCGTCGTCCAGCCGGTTCTTCAGGTCGGGCGAGAGGCCGATTCGGATGTCGTCACGCAGTCGCGACCGGACCCTGGCAAGCTGCCGGCGCAGCCGTTCGAGCACCACCTGCTCCGGGACACCGGACACATTGATCATGCTCAGGATCGCCCGGCCCGCCACCTCGTCAGGCTTGGTCGTCTGGACGACAAAGCTCCGCAGCAGGCCAACCATGGAATCGGTCAGTCGACGGCTCATCGCCTCGCGAACGAATTCGATGCGCCGCCGAAGATCCACTCGGCGGGGTGGGGGCTCGTATACTTCGAGGAAGCCGAGCGTCGCCAGACAAAGCGTCACGGACATCGAGTAGGCATCGACGATGTGCAGGTCCGACTGCTCGACCGAGACACCATTCGGATCATCGGTGGACACATAGCGGCCCGAACTGAAGATCGGCTCGCCGTCCTCGGCTGTGTACCTCCGAAGGTACAGCTCGACGATCTCCAGCAGTGCACGCGGCAGCTGGCTGGTATCCCCCAGCGGCCGCAGCGCGCGGCGAACGTCGGCGCCGGTCGAGTCCGCGCGGTCGAGCGTCAGCGTGTCGATCTCGGTAGCCGGATAAAGGAGACACAACAACTGCTCGGCGTCGCTGATCGAGTTGGAGTCGTCACGACCGCCCCAGCTCCATGCGCTGTCTTGGTAGGCGGTCGCCAGAACCGCTCGCCATATGTCGAGAATCTGGTGTCTCGGTTGGATCCGCACGGCCGCCGTCCAGGAATGAGTAGCGCAGTCGCACACGACCGACGGCGGCTCGCGGCCAGCGGCCGGCCGCCCGCGGCCACACCTCGGACGAGCGCATCGCCGAGAGTGGCAAGGCGCCGCGGACCGGCTGCGTGAACCGGTTGGGCTGAGCCAGCCCGCAGGTCGCCACTCAGGATTGGTTTCACGCCACCGTCCCAGTGCGTCCGCAGGTTATCAGAGTCACGAGTAGCTTTCTGTCAGCACCCACGAACTCACTCGCCGCGCCCACTGGGCGAACACCACGCGACCGGGCCGGCCGGCGGGCCGGCGGGCGGGCCGGCGGGCGGGCCTGCGGGCCTGCGGGCCTGCGACGGCCGTCGCAGCTGGCGTCCGGGGCTTCCGGCTCGTCCACCGTTCCCCGTCTCCTCGTCGTTCCCGGCGCCGCCGGCAGGCGCGCGCCGCGGCCGTTCGGACGAACAGCCTGCGCGGGCGCCTGACCGGCGGCACCGAGTTCGCCGGCCGCAGCCGGCGGTGCGGCTTGGGAGCCGGCGGCCGATTGCCGAGTAACAGCTCTGTTTCTCCGGCGCCAGCACGACCGACTTGTTAGGATTACCCCCGCTGTCATCACCTCAGACGGGAACGGCGCCATTGGCCCACTCGCCCATCCGCGACCGTTCGAGCACGCGTATGCCTAGCCAATTCGGGTCCCCGAGATTCGCCGGGCCGAAGTCCCGACAGCACTCGCGGATGCGGGTCGGCGGATTCTCCGAGAGCTGCCCAGACTTGCTGGTGGGCCGCGCTGCCAGCTCTCTCGGCCACCCAGGGCCGGGGCGCTCACGGGTCGGATCTATGGCGTCCCAGGGCGATCCAGAAAGGCATGGCAGAGAACCCGGCGCACGATCATGAGCCGGGGCGTTGGGGACCTGGCGCTGATCGCCACATTGCGACCGGGCAGCGACACGGCCGGACCGCCTGGCGGCGCCTTTACCGAGGCGGGCGCTGACCAGCGTGTTTTCCAGGTTCTCATCGCGGCTAGTGGAAAAGGGGGAACAGCAGGTGTACCGATATCCTCGCGCACTGGACGTGTCAGCCGCCGTCAGGCCCGTCCCTGATGCTCCCGAACTACATGAGTGGACGCACCGCCACACAGTCGACGACCTCGCCTGGTACGAGCGGCTCGCCGGTTCCGCGCGGGTGGAGAACCTCGGCTTCTCGTTGCGCGACGGTTGGCTGACGAACAGATGACCATTGGCCAGCCCGGGCGGGGAGAGCCGTCTACGCCCGACGACTCCGTGCCCGGAACGACGGCGCATCCAGACGGCCGCGGGCCGACAGTTTTCGGCGCCGACTTAGCCGGCAACGGGGCGGGCGGTGGCCGTGTCGCGGTAGGCGGTCGCGTCCGGCCCGTCGAGGTTGCCGAGCTTCCCCTGCTCGTCGACCTCGACACGCGCCTGTTCGGCGAGTTCGCGTACCCGTATTTCGTCCTACGGCAGCTGTTCGACCTGCACCCGGCCGACCTGCTGGTTCTTGACGATGGCGGACGGCTGCGAGGCTACTGTCTCGGAGTCGCCGGGTCCGTGCCCGGGCTTGGCTGGATCCTGGGCCTGGGGGTGGAGCCGACAGCCCGTGGGCTCGGCCATGGTGAACGGCTCGCGCGCGCCACGTTCGCGCGCCTGGCCCGGGCCGGGGTAAGCCGGGTGCGGCTGACGGTGAACCCCTACAACGACTCTGCCGTGAAGCTGTATCGCAAGCTGGGGTTCACGTTCCTCACGCACGAGGAGGACTACCTGGGGCCAGGAGCGCACCGCCGGCTGCTGGAGGCTCGGCTGCCCGGTCTCGATGGGAATCGGCCGGGATCCGACCACGAATAGCTGGCCGTGGGACGGCCGCCACCTGGCGGCTCGACCGGGAGAGATGCCGTACGCCGGGCCGGACCCGCCTGAGACGGTCCCGGCCCGGCGTGTACGGCTAACGCTTGCCGGTAAGGGAGGCGCGCAGGTACTCCTTGTTGAGGCGGGCGATGCTCGCCTGCGGGATGCCCTTGGGGCAGGCGTTGGTGCATTCGCCGGTGTTCGTGCAGCCACCGAAGCCCTCGGCGTCCATCTGCTCGACCATGTTCATCACTCGGCTCTCGCGCTCCGGCTGGCCCTGGGGCAGCACGTTGAGGTGCGAGATCTTCGCCGAGACGAAGAGCATGGACGAGCCGTTCGGGCAGGCCGCGACGCAGGCGCCGCAGCCGATGCACTCCGCGTTCTCGAACGCGAGGTCCGCGTCCGGCTTCGGCACCAGCTGGGAGTGCGCCTCCGGGGCGGCGCCGGTGGAGACGCTCACGTAGCCGCCGGCCTGGATGATCCGGTCGAACGCCGACCGGTCGACCATCAGGTCCTTGACCACCGGGAACGCCGCCGAGCGCCACGGCTCGACGACGACGGTGTCGCCGTCGGAGAACGAGCGCATGTGCAGCTGGCACGTCGTGGTCAGGGTCTGCGGGCCGTGCGGCGCGCCGTTGACCACCATGCCGCAGGAGCCGCAGATGCCCTCGCGACAGTCATGGTCGAAGGTGACCGGGATCGCCCCGTCGAGGATGAGCTTCTCGTTGAGGACGTCGAGCATCTCCAGGAACGACATGTCAGGGCTGACGTCGTCCAGCTGGTAGTCGACGAGCTCGCCTGGGGCCTCCGGGCCGGTCTGCCGCCAGATGCGCAGGGTGAGTTTCATGCGTAGCTCCGCTGGGCCAGGTGCACTTCGTCGAACTGGAGGTTTTCGCGGTGCAGCACCGGCTGGCTGCCGACGCCGGTGAACTCCCAGGCGGCCGCGTAGGCGAAGTTCTCGTCGTCGCGCAGCGCCTCGCCGTCGGGGGTCTGGCTCTCCTCGCGGAAGTGGCCGCCGCACGACTCGGCGCGGTGCAGCGCGTCGAGCACCAGCAGCTCGCCGAACTCGATGAAGTCCGCGATCCGGTTCGCCTTCTCCAGTGACTGGTTGAGCTCCGCACCGGTACCGGGAACCTTGACCCGGGTCCAGAACTCGTCCCGCAGCTCGGCGATCCGGGCCAGCGCCTTGCGCAGGCCGGTGTCGTTGCGGGCCATGCCGCAGTTGTCCCAGATCAGGTCGCCGAGCTCCTTGTGGAAGGAGTCCGGCGTCCGGTCGCCGTTCACCGCGAGCAGCTTCGTCAGCCTCTCGCTGCTCTCGGTGTGCGCCGCGACCGCCTCGGGGGCGGACGCGTCGACCGGGGCGAGCTTGGTCGAGGCCAGGTAGTTGCCCAGCATGGGCGGCAGGACGAAATAGCCGTCCGCGAGGCCCTGCATGAGCGCCGAGGCGCCGAGCCGGTTCGCGCCGTGGTCGGAGAAGTTCGCCTCACCGATCACAAAGAGGCCTGGGATGGTGGACTGCAGGTCGTAGTCGACCCAAAGCCCGCCCATCGTGTAGTGGATCGCCGGGTAGATCCGCATCGGAACCTTGTACGGGTTCTCGCCGGTGATCCGCTGGTACATGTCGAACAGGTTGCCGTACTTCTCGCGGACGCTGTCCTCGCCGAGGCGCTTGATCGCGTCGGCGAAGTCCAGGTAGACGCCGAGCCCGCCGGGGCCGACGCCGCGGCCCTCGTCGCAGACGTTCTTGGCCGCGCGCGACGCGATGTCACGCGGGACCAGGTTGCCGAACGCCGGGTAGATCCGCTCCAGGTAGTAGTCGCGGTCCTCCTCGGGGATCAGCTCCGGGCTCCGGGTGTCGCCGGCCTCCTTCGGCACCCAGATCCGGCCGTCGTTGCGCAGCGACTCGGACATCAGGGTGAGCTTCGACTGGTAGTCGCCGGAGCGCGGGATGCAGGTCGGGTGGATCTGCGTGTAGCAGGGGTTCGCCAGGTACGCGCCCCGCTTGTGCGCCCGCCAGATCGCGCTCGCGTTGGAGTTCTTGGCGTTCGTCGACAGGTAGAAGACGTTGCCGTAGCCGCCGGAGGCGAGCACCACGGCGTCGGCCATGTAGGTCGAGACCTCGCCGGTGACCAGGTCACGGGCGATGATGCCGCGGGCCCGGCCGTCGATGACGATCAGGTCGAGCATCTCGTGGCGGGCATGCATCTCGACGTTGCCGGCGTCGATCTGCCGCGACAGCGCCTGGTAGGCGCCGAGCAGCAGCTGCTGGCCCGTCTGGCCGCGGGCGTAGAAGGTGCGCTGCACCTGCACGCCACCGAAGGACCGGGTGTCCAGCAGGCCCGAGTACTCGCGGGCGAACGGGACGCCCTGGGCGACGCACTGGTCGATGATCTGGACGCTGACCTCGGCGAGCCGGTGGACGTTCGACTCGCGGGCGCGGAAGTCGCCGCCCTTGATCGTGTCGTAGAACAGCCGGCGGACCGAGTCGCCGTCGTTGCGGTAGTTCTTGGCGGCGTTGATGCCACCCTGCGCGGCGATCGAGTGCGCCCGGCGCGGCGAGTCCTGGAAGCAGAACTGGATGACGTGGTAGCCCTGCTCGGCCAGCGTCGCGCCGGCCGAGCCGCCGGCCAGGCCGGTGCCAACGACGATCACCTTGTGCTTGCGCCGGTTGGCCGGGTTGACCAGCTTCGCCTCGAACTTGCGCCGGCTCCAGCGGGTCTCGATCGGGCCGTCCGGAGCGGCCCTGTCGGCGAGGTCCTCGCCGAGCGTGTAAGGCATGGCCGCCTCGGCCGCGCCCGCGATGGTGCTCTCGACCTCGGCCGGTTCTGCCGACCCAGTGACCTCGGCCGGTTCTGCCGACCCAGTGACCTCGGCCGGTTCTGCCGATCCAGTGACATTGTCGGACATTGACTACCTCACCAGCCCTGCGAGGACCGCGATGGGGACGGACAGGAAGCCGAGCGTGATCACGGCCGCCAGGACGCCGGCGATCGCCTTGTAGGTGGTCGCCTGGGTGGCACTGGAGACGGCGCCCAGCGTGCGGGCGGCGCTCCAGAAGCCGTGCGCGATGTGCGCGCAGAGCGCCAGCATCGCGACGATGTACGCCACCGCGATGTACCAGTGCGACGGCGAGAAGTCGGCGACGACGTTGTCGTAGGGCTTCCCCTCGGCCCCGTTCGGGTTCGCGACCAGCGCCGTCAGGTCGAGGATGTGGTAGATGATGAACAGCCCGAGGATGATGCCGCCGAACCGCATGGTGTTCGTCGCGTAGCTCGCCGTCGGGCGCAGCCGGTGCGCGTACTTCGCGGGCCGCGCCTGCAGGTCCCGCCTGCTCAGCTGGTAGGCGGTGACGGCGTGCAGGCCGACGATCACGAGCAGCCCGAAACGCTGGATCCACAGGTACCAGGCGTTGTGCAGGACCGGGTGGCCGATCGTGCGCAGCCAGGCCGCGTAGTCGTCGAAATCGGTCCGCCCGAAGAAAATCTTGAGATTGCCCAACATGTGGACAATGAGGAAGAGCAGCATGAGCAGGCCGGTGGTGGCCATCACTGCCTTCTTGCCGATGTTCGACCGCCACAGGGCCGTCACGGCTGAGGGGCGACCTACCCGGGTCGCCGCGGTCTCTACTGCCACGGCGGCGACCGTACGGGCGGCACCTGGCAATGGTCCAAGACATGAAGGTGCTCGTCTCAATAGCCGAAGGCTATGGTGCGGGTGTGCAGCTCCAGCAGCTGGCCTACTTCGTCGCCGTGGCCGAGACAAAGCACTTCACGAGGGCCGCCGCGCGCGTTCACGTAGCCCAGCCATCACTCTCCGCGCAGATTCGTGCCCTGGAGACGGAGCTCGGCAGCCCCCTGTTCAACCGGGCTAGGGGGAATATCACACTCACCGCGGCGGGTGAGGCGCTGCTTCCACTGGCCCGAAAGATCCTCGCGGACGCCGACATGGCCCGCCGCGAGGTCCAGGAGCTGACCGACCTTCGCCGGGGAACCGTCCGGATCGGCGCCACCCCGAGCCTGTGCACGGGCATGCTGCCCGAGGTGCTCCGGCTGTTCCGGCAGCGTTACCCGGGTATTCAGCTGCTCGTCGAGGAGGGCGGCTCACGCGACCTGGTCGGCGAGCTCGCGGTCGGCGCCCTCGACCTGGCCCTGATCATCCTGCCGCTGCAGGGCAGCGACCCGGCGCTCGCGACCGCCCCGCTGCTGCGCGAGGACCTGGTCGTCATCTCCTCCCCCGACGGCCCACCGCCCGTGCGGGGCGCCCGGATGGCGGTCGAGGATCTGCGTGACCGGCCGCTGGTGATGTTCCGGCGCGGCTACGACCTGCGCGACTTCACCGTCGGCGCCTGCCGGACGGCCGGGTTCGAGCCGACCTTCGCGATCGAGGGCGGCGAGATGGACGCGGTCTGCGGGTTCGTGATGGCGGGCCTGGGCATCGCGGTGATCCCCAGCATGGTCGCGTTCCGGCAGCCGCTGCGGACCACGCCGTTCGCCGAGCCCGGCTTACACCGCACGATCGGGCTGGCGCACCGGCGCGACGTCGAGCCGCCGCGGGCGGCCCGTGAGCTGCGGGCCACGCTGGTCGACTTCGTCGCCAACGCGGCCGCGGCCGACATGCTGCCGCCTGGCGTCCGCCCGGCGCCGGGGGTGCGGCGTGGCGCGGACGGCCAGCTCTGGACCGCCGGCCTCGACGGCCTGACAGCCGACCCACCGGCCCCGCGGGCCGGCTAGGCCGCCTCGCTGCGCACGACCGGCATCAGGACGTAGCGGAAGCCGTCGTCGTCCTTGCCGGTGATGATCGCGGGCAGCCGGGCCGCCTCGCCCGGGTCCGCGGCGGCGAAGCCGATGGTCACCTCGTCGCCGTCCACGGCGACGAGCCCGTCGAGCAGGTAGGTGGGGTTGTACCAGGCGACCAGGTCCGGCCCGTCGTAGTCGATCGGGACCGAGTCGGTCGCCGCCGCGAGGCTGAGCGGGCCGGAGTCGCCCGCCGCGGTGGTTCCCGCGTCCGGGCCGACGTCGGCCGTGAGGGTGCCGGCCGAGAACGTCAGCCGTACCACCGGCCCTGTGCGCGGGGCGACCACCGCGACGCGGCGGATCGCCGCCGCGAGCGGCGCGATCTGCGCCCCGGCCGAGAGCCCGACGGCCTCGGGGAGAAGCCGGCGGTAGTGCGGGAACGTCCCGTCGACGAGGCGGACGACGATCCGGCGCGACCCGGTCGAGAGCCCGAACCGCGGGCCACCGTCGTCGTCCGCGCCGAGGCCGAGCGCGAGCCGCGACGCGGCGGTCGGGATGCGGGCGAGTTCCGCGAGCAGCCGGGCCGGGACGTGCGCGACGGCCTCGGGGGCCCGCACCGAGGGCTGCCAGGGGATGGAGCGCACGGCGAGGCGATAGCGGTCGGTGGCGACCAGGGTGAGGCCGCGGCCGGCGAGCTCGAGGCGCAGCGCGGTCAGCACCGGGAACGTCTCGTCCCGCGCGGCGGCCGGGACGACCTGGTTGACCGCCGCGGTGAACCCCAGCGTGTCCACCTCGCCGACCGGCGGCGGGAAGGCCGGCAGCGCCGGATAGTCCTCCAGCGGCAGGATCGGCACCCGGTAGTGGGCTCCGGCGGCGCGGACGAGCAGCCAGCCCTCGTCGACCGAGAGCCGGACCGTCTCGTCCGGCAGGCTGCGCATGATGTCCGCCACCAGCCGGCCGGGCACCAGCGCCCCACCCGGCACGGCGGCCGACGCCTCGACGGTCGCGGTCACGGCGACCTGGTAGTCGAACGCGGAAAGCGTCAGCCGCTCCGCCGCGTCCAGCCGCATCCCGGCGATCGCCACGATGCCCGGCGCCATCCGTGCCGGCAGATGCCGGGCCACCCACCCCGCGGCCTCCGCGAACTCCGCCCGCGGCACCGTGACCCTCATGGACCGACTCGCGCGGCCGTGCGGCCGGAGGCCGCCGTGCTGACCGTCATGGCTGGATTCTCCCGCGTCACGACCTGAATTCCCGGTATATCGCCCGTGTCGGCCGCCGGCTTCACCGACCACGCTGCGCCACCGCCACGTGGGGACCACGACCGGCACCGGCGGGCCCCACCCGAGGCCAGTCCTGGGCGCGGGCCGGTGAGGGCGATCGACGGATCTGTTCACCGCCCCGCCGCTCTACCTTCATCACTTCTGGATCACAGGCCATACGCTGGGCGAAGCCACCATAGGAACACCCAAATCCCACTTGTCGCCGTCCGGACCACATGTCCCCAACAGATCGGCGCCGCCGGGCCCGATTCGTCGTCATTGTGGGTGAGGTGAGGACGAGCCCGGTCCACCTGTCCCAGTCCCAGGCGTCCAAGTCTTCTGCCGCCCGTCGGCCTGTCTTCTCGGCCCGCCGGCGCACGTTCGGTAGTCGGCCCCGCCGGTGGCGGCGGCGGCCGCGCACGGCCGCGGCACTGTCGGCCGCGGCACTGTCGGTCGCGGCCTGTCTCGTCGCGGTCGAGGCTCTGACGGGCTGCGCGGCCCCGAGCCGGGCCGAGACCGGGCGCGGCACCTGCACCTCGCCCGGGATCAGCCGTGACCAGATCCAGCTGGGCATGATCTACCCGAACTCCGGGAACGCCGCGTCGCTGTTCGGGTCCTTCCGGGCGGGGGTGGACGCCCGCTTCGGCGTGGCCAACGCCGCGGGTGGGGTCCGCGGCCGGAAGCTGACCTACAGCTGGCAGGACGACGAGTCGGCCACGCAGATGAACCTGGCCGCGGCGACGGCCCTGGTGAACAGCGGTGTCTTCGCGATGCTGGAGTCGACGTCTGTCGCGACCGGCTCGGCCGCGTACCTCCACAGCCAGGGGATCCCTGTGGTCGGCTCGTCCCTCGAGGAGCCGTGGACTGTCTACGACAACATGTTCAGCTACTCGAACCTGCTGGCGGCGTCGGGGTCGGTGACCACCTACGGCGACTTCATCGCGAGCCACGGTGGGCATCGGGCCGTCATCGTCGTCTCCCGGTTCGCCCCGGCCTCGGTCGCGTTCGCGGCCGAGCTGACGGCGAGCCTGAAGTCGGTGGGCATTCCGGTCGTGGCGACCGTCGACGCGACGTCGCCCATCAACTACGCCAACCTGGGCAATCAGATCAAGGACAGCGGGGCCGACGCCCTGGTCGGCGCGGTCGCGGGTCCCGCCTTCGGCCAGTCCGTGCTCGCCTCGATCGGCGCCCAGGCCGGTATCAAGATCGCGCTCTCGCCGACCGGCTACGACCCGCGGCTGCTCAACACGTTCAAGACGATCCTCGCGGGGGCGTACTTCGTCGTCGACTTCCTGCCCTTCGAGGCCGACAGCCCGGCCCACCAGGAGTTCCTGGCCGCGATGTCGCAGTACGCCCCGGAGACGCAGCCCGCGAACCAGCAGGCCGCGCTCGCCGGCTGGATCTCGGCCGACATCACGCTGCGCGGCCTGCAGGCGGCCGGCGACTGCCCGACCAGGGCGGGGCTCGTCGCCGCGCTGCGGGCCGTGCACGGCTACACGGCCGACGGGCTGCTGACCCAGCCGGTCGACTTCCGCGCCGACTTCGGCCGGCTGACCCGGTGCCTGAGCTTTGTTCAGGTCGGCGCGGACGGCCAGCACTTCACTCCGGTGGACCCGTTGCCGCAGTGCGGCCGGCTGATCTCCCGGTAGCCAAGCGCTCGCGCCTGCGGCCACCATCCAGGACGATGTACTGACAGTACGTGGCAGGCGGATCAGCTCCCGCGACCGGACGACACCAGCCAGCGACCGTGCAGGGCCTGGCATGCCGGCGTGATGTGGAACACATAGACAACGCCACAGAAAGTGGCTAGGAACTGCCGCGATCCGGCCGTCACGCAACCAGGCCACCCTGGCGGCCCACCACACGCCGACGGGCCAGACAAACCCGGCTCAAATCTTCGCTGTTACTCCGTGGAAATACGCGAGACACCACGGCGGAACGGGTGGTGCGGAACCTGCCGCCTTGGGCCTCTCCCCCGCCGGTGCCCAGTTCCCCTCTGGTACCGCGCCGCCCAGGAGGCCGCCAGCTTCCGACCAGCACAGGGACAGGCGGGACATGCCGTTCAACATCGGCGCGATCGACTCCGGAGACACCGCGTGGCTGCTCGCGAGCTCCGCACTGGTGCTCGTGATGACGCCCGGTCTGGCGTTCTTCTACGGCGGCATGGTCCGGGTCGAGAACGTCCTCGGCATGCTCATGCAGAACTTCTTCTGCATGGGGATCGTGAGCCTGTTGTGGGTGACGTGCACCTACAGCATCGCGTTCGGCGGCCAGAACGAGTTCTTCGGCGGCCTGCACTTCGCGGGGCTCCAGCACATGAACGAACAGGTACCCGGCTACAGCGGCGCGGCGGCGCAGACGATCCCTCCGATCGTCTTCGCCGCGTTCCAGCTCATGTTCGCAATCATCACTCCGGCGCTGATCACCGGCGGGCCGGCGGACCGGTTCCGCTTCGGCCCGTTCGCGACCTTCATCATCCTGTGGTCGGTCCTGGTCTACGCCCCGGTCGCGCACTGGGTCTTCTCGCCGACCGGCTGGCTGTTCAAGCACGGCGCCGAGGACTTCGCCGGCGGGACCGTGGTGCACGCCAACGCCGGAGCGGCGGCGCTCGCGATCGCGATCGTGGTCGGCAAGCGCCGGGGCTGGCCGGACGGCAACTTCCGGCCGCACAACGTGCCGTTCGTGCTGCTCGGCGCCGGGCTGCTCTGGTTCGGCTGGTTCGGGTTCAACGCCGGCTCCGCGCTGAAGGCCAACGAGCTCGCCGGGTTCGCGTTCATGAACACCAACACCGCCACCGCCTGTGCGCTGCTCGGCTGGATCCTGCTGGAGAAGATCCGCGACAAGCGCGCGACCACCCTCGGCGCCGCCTCCGGGGCCGTCGCCGGGCTGGTGGCGATCACCCCGGCCGCCGGGTTCGTGACACCCGTCGGCTCGATCTTCATCGGTTTCATCGCCGGCATCGTCTGCGCGTCCGTCACCGGCATCAAGGGCAAGATCGGCATCGACGACGCGCTCGACGTCGGCGCGGTGCACCTGGTCGGCGGCAGCCTGGGCGCGCTGCTGATCGGGTTCTGGGGGTCGTCGGACACCGGCGGCGCGGACGGCCTCTTCTACGGCGGCGGGCTCACCCTGCTCGGCAAGCAGGCAGAGGCCGTCGCAGCGGTCGTCACCTACTCCTTCGTCGTCACGCTGGTCATCGGCACGGTGATCCGCATGTTCGTCCGGATGCGGCTGTCCGTCGACGAGGAGAAGGACGGCATGGACATCGCGCTGCACGGCGAGCGCGCCTACGACTTCTGACGCCTCGCGGCCAGCGGGACCAGCGGGCGGTTTCGGGCGGTCTGGCCGGCGGGTCGGCGGAACCGGTAGTTTCGGCGGCGTTCCGGCCGGACGGGGAAGGTTGTCGATGAGCGTCGATGCGCAGGTGATCGTCGGCGTGCTGATGCTCGTCGGGCTGGTCGGGATCGTCGCGCCCGTGCTGCCCGGCCTGGTGGTCATCCTCGGCGCCGGGCTGTGGTGGACGGTCGCCGACGGCGGCGGCGTGCGGTGGGTCGTGTTCGCCGTGATGGTGGTGCTCGCCGCCCTCGGCACCGTGGCCAAGTACGTCCTGCCGGCCCGGGCCACCGCCGGGCGCGGGGCGCCCTGGACGACGCTGCTGATCGGCGCCGTCGGCGCGGTCGTCGGATTCTTCGTGATCCCGGTGGTCGGCCTGATCGTCGGTGGCCTGCTCGGCATCTACGTGGCCGAGGCGATCCGGCTCAAGGACTGGCGGGAGGCGCTCGCCTCGACCTGGGCGGCCCTCGTCGGCATTGGGATCGGCCTGCTCGTCGAACTGACCGCCGGGGTGCTGGCGGCGCTCAGCTGGCTCGTCGCCGCCATCGTGCTCTGAGTCCCCCGGGCCCTTCGGGGCGGTCGCGCAAGCGCGGAAATCACGCACCAGTCGGCCGGCGACACCACCTGGCGCTACCGCCTGGCCACGCACCTGTACCAGACGGCCCCGGGCCGGGTCTCCTTCGCCGGGGACCGCGACGACGTCTGGGACAACGCCCCGCACAGCACCGCCGCCACGCACAACAACAGCACCACCGGCAGCCGGTGGCGCACCCCGCGCGGGCCGAATCGCCTGGGACTTAAGGCCTCACGCATTGAGACTTTAGACCCGGTCTGGGGCTGGCCAGGCAGGGTCCCGACGTTCGGCGTCGCGCGTCCCGGCCAATCCCCCGCGGTGCGGCGGCGCGGGGGGCTTTCCGCCTGGGCGCGGACGCCGGGTCTGGTCGGCGCGGCCCGGCCGGCGACCGACCTGCCGTTCGCGGAGTGAGCGCGATGTACTTTCATCGTGCTTCCCGCGGATTTCGTGGCGGATCCGGTCAGCTGGACGAAAACGAACTGTTCGCGGCTCAACGGCGGACGAGCCGCCCAGGGCCGCTGGGCACCACTCGCAGGGCCTCCACAGGCGGCCGCTTCCCTGGCGGGAAGAGCGCGAGCACCGACCCGCCGAACCCACCGCCGACCAGCCGGGCACCGGCGGCGCCGGCGGCCGTCAACCGAGCGACGGTCTCCTCCACCGCCGGCACAGACACCTCGTAGTTGTCCCGCAGGCTGGCGTGCGACGCGTCGAGCAGCCGCCCGAGCTCGGGCAGGTCGCCGCCGCGCAGCGCCGCGACCGCGCGGCGAACCCGCTCGTTCTCGTCCAGCACATGCCGTACCCGCCGACCCAGCGGCTCGGGCAGCCGGCCCGGGGCGTCCTCGTCCGCATCCCGCAGCGAGGAGATGCCGAGCAGCTCACAGGCCCGGGCGCACTCCTCGCGCCGGGTGTTGTAGCCCGATGCGGCGATTGCGTGCCGGACACCTGAGTCGACCGTCACCAACCGCCAACGGCCCAGGTCAAGGCGCACCGGCTCTATACCGGGGACGGGCCGGCCGGCCGGTCCGGACAGCCAGCGGCCGGGGGGACGCGGCACCGCCCGCCCGTCCCGTGCGGCTGGCCCGACCGGCTCAGCGGCTGGCTCGGGCACGGTCTCGGCACCGCCGGTCAGCGCGCGGATGTCGAGGCGCAGCGCATGCCCCGGCCGGCCGAACAGCGAGGCGGTCTGGTCGAGCAGCCCGGTACGGGCACCGACCCAGGTGTTCTCCACCCGGGACAGCAGCTGGGCGAGCTCGAGGCGGTCCGGCTCGCCGTAGCCGCTGTGCGCGAGCAGGGCGAGGACCAGGGCGACCTCCAGCGCCGCCGACGAGGACATGCCCGCGCCGCGCGGCAGCGTGCCGACGACCGAGAGCCGGGCCGGACGGACCGGGTAGCCGGCGGCGGCCAGCTCGGCGACGACCCCGCGCGCGAACGACCGCCAGCCATCAGCCCGGGCCGGGGCGTCGGCGACGAAGACGTCATGCGCGCCGATGTCGGCCGCATGCACCCGGATCAGGCCGTCGGGAGCCGGACGGGCCCGGACAGTCACTCCCAGCTCGATCGCGAACGGCAGGCACAGGCCGTCGTTGTAGTCGGTGTGCTCGCCAACCAGGTTGACCCGGCCCGGCCCGAAGGCGGCGGCCGAGACCGGCCCGCCGCGGCCGGACCGGCTCGCTCCCGTCGCGGCCCGGCGCCGCATCCGGGCCCGCCGAGCCCCGCTGGAGACCCGGTCTGGCTCGCCGTCCGGGCCGGCCGCCGGCTCGCCCGGTGCCTCGTCCGCTCGTCCCCTGGCGGCTCGCCCGGTCGATGGCCCGCTGCCTCGGCCACCCCGGGCGGCCGCCGTGACACCGCGCGCCGCGACACCGTCGGTCATGTCCAGGCAACGTCCGGAGTCTTTCGGGCGATCCCCTGGACCCCACTGAACGGCTACCGTCGGTCAGGGTCGCCGGGTGGTCAGCCAGCGGCCCGAAGCATCGCCGCGGCCCGTTCCGGCTCGATGTCGTTGATGTAGACGCCCATCGCCGCCTCGCTCCCGGCCAGGTACTTGAGCTTGTCCGGGGCGCGCCGGTTGGAGAACACCCGCAGCCTCAGATGCGCCCAGCGTCGGTCCCGCCGGACGGGTGCCTGCTCCCAGCCCGCCACGTAGGGCATCCGGACACCGAGCACCCGGTCCAGGCGGCCCAGCACGTCCAGGTAGAGCCCGGGGAACTCGCCCCGTTCGGCGTCGTCGAGCGCGGGCAGGTCGGGCACGTGCCGGCGTGGATAGATCGACACCTCGAACGGCCAGCGTGCCGCGTACGGGACGAAGGCGGCCCAGGCCGCCGTGCGCGCGACGAGCCGGGACCGGTCCGCGGTCTCGGCGGCGATGATCTCGCAGTGCGGGCAGGCCGCGCGGCGCCTGGCGACTCCGATCATCGTGGCGAGCGGGGTGGGGACGAACGGGTAGCCGTAGATCTGTCCGTGCGGATGACCGAGCGTCACCCCGATCTCCTCGCCGCGGTTCTCGAACACGAACACGCTCTCGACCGCCGGCAACCGGCCGAGCGCGGCGGTGCGGTCGGTCCAGGCGGCGAGCACGGTGGCGACCCGGCGCGGCGCGAGCGAGGCGAACGACGAGTCATGGTCGGCGGTGAAGCACACGACCTCGCAGCGCCCCTCTCCTGGCCGGCCCGCGTAGGGCGCGGCCGGGCCGCCCGCGCCCCAGTCCGGGGGTTCAGGGACGGGCGGCTCGGAGGCGGGCGGCTCGGGGGCGGGCGGCTCGGGGGCGGGCGGCTCGGGGGCGGGCGGCTCGGGGGCGGGCGGCTCGGGGGCGGGCGGGAGACCGAGCGCCGGGAAGCGGTTCTCGAAGACGACGACGTCGTAGTCCTCGGGGATCTCGGTCGGCCGGCCGGGCCGGCTCGGGCACAGCGGACAGTCGGCGACGGCTGGCAGATGGGTGCGCCCCTGCCGATGGGCCGCGACCACCACCCATTCCTCGGTCAGCGGGTCGAACCGCAGCTGGGACGGTGGCCGGGCCAGGGCCAGCAGGTCTCGCTCGTCCGGGCCGGGACGGCCTCGGCCGGGCGCGTCGTCGAAGTAGATCAGCTCCCGGCCGTCCGTGAGCCGCGTCGCCGTCCGGCTGGCCGCGGGCCACGAGTTGCCCGGCCCGGCGCGGACGGGCCCCGGCGGGACGGGCGTCCCGGGCGCGGTCGTCACGGCGCTGACGGTACCGGGAAACGCTCAGGCCGACGGCGTGAGGTCGCGGCGCGGCGGCTGGGTGAGCCGGCGCCGGGCCAGGAACGCCACCACCGCGCCCACTACGAGGATGACCAGCACGACCGGCCCCTCGCGGGTGAACCAGTCGGTCACCGCCGGCCGGCCGACGAACAGCAGCTCGGGGTGCGGCACGGACAGCAGCGCGCCGAACGCGCCGACCAGGATGAGCAGCCCCGGGCGCTGGGCTCCGCGCGCCATCGCGAGCGGCACCGTCCCCCACACGAGGTACCACGGGTAGAGCACCGGCCCGAGCAGCGCCAGGCACAGCAGCGCGAGGCCACAGCTCGTGAGCACGTCGCGGCGGCGGACGGTGACCAGCAACCAGCCGATCAGCAACGCGGCGACCAGCATGCCGACGGCGCGCGCGATCCGCAGCGGCTCGCTGCCGGGCAGCGCCGCGCCCGGTAGGCCGGTCATCATCGCGATCAGGTTGGCCAGCGCGGAGACCGGCGAGTAGAGGCTGAGCCCGAGCGACGGCGTCGACGTGGCCCGGACCCAGCCGAGGCCGTCCGGCACCAGCAACAGCGACAAAGCTGCCGCGGTGCCGGCGACCACCGCGAGATCCCGGCCGGCTGTCACGAGCACCCGCCGGGCGCGGCCCGCCCGCGAGCCGCCGGCCGCGCTCACCACCCCATCGTCGTCCGCCCGGCCGTTCGCCACCGAGGTGTCCTGCGCTGGCCCGGCTGCCGCCGGGGCGTCCACCGGCTTGGTCGCCAGGTCGGCCCAGCGGCGGGCCAGAAGCACCACCAGGATCACCGCGGCCGGCCACTTCGTCAGCGCGGCGGCGGTGAGCAGCCCGAGGCCGAGCCCCGGCCGGCCGCGCAGCGCGGCCAGCAGGCCGGCCGCCGCGAGCGCCATCATCACGGCCTCCAGGTGCACCGCGCCGAGCAGCTCGAGCAGCACGACCGGCCCGCCGACGGTGACGGCCAGCGTCCACGGCCGGCGGGCCGCGGGGACGGCGCGGGTCAGGCACCACGCGAGCGCCACGACCGCGAGCGTCGTCACCCCGCGCAGCAGGAGCACGGAACGCACCACCCGGCCGCCGGTCAGCGCCGCGACGGCGTGGAACAGCGCGAGGCCGACCGGGCCGTACGGCGACGGGGTGTTCTGCCAGATCGGGTCCGCCGCCATCGCGGCCGGAGCACTGCCGAGCAGCGCCGGGCCGGCGGTGTACGGGTCGAGGCCGGAGGAGACCATGACGCCCTGCGCCACGTAGCTGTAGACGTCGAGGCTGAGGATCGGCGGGCCGGCCAGCGGCACGACCGCCCAGCAGCAGATCAGCGTGACGACGCCGCGCAGCGACAGCTCGCCGCGCTGGCAGCGCCGGCAGACCCACCACCAGGCACCCACGAGCAGCGCGGCCCCGGCGATCAGCACCGCGGGCAGCACCGACGGCTCGTTCGTCGACACGGGGTCGAGCAGGCCGAACCACGCCGTCGGTGGCTTCACCACTGGTCCAAGCGCGAGCCGTCCACCGGTGATGACGACGAGCGTCGCGCCGACCGAGCCGGTCACGCCGGCGGTGACCAGCGCGCCCACCCGGCGTACGGCCGCCCACCGGCGGCCGACGCGCGGCTTGGCGCCTGGTTCGACGTCACTACCGTCGACCTCGGCACATCCGAGGTCGCTGGTTTCGATGTCGCCGCATTCCACGTCACCGCACCCGATGGTGGTGCACTCGATGTTGGTGCGATCGTCGTGGCTACGTTCGACGCCCGTCGGCCCGGCTTCTCCCATTGTGTGCAGCACGCTGCCAGCCCAGCCGGACCGACAGACTGCGATCGGGCAGCCCCCGCGTGAACAGACCGCGACCCGACGGTGAGCGCGGCGGGACCGTGACAAGAATCGCGTTGGGCCCGTTGATCGCCACCGATGGTTACCGCGGTGCTACCGGAGGCGGCAAGGCCGCTCGACTGCGTCCATAGGGTCACCCGGAGCGATCTCGCGGGTGGCGGGCTCGCTTACCATCGAGACCGAGCGCCCAGCAGCGGCCACCTCCGCGTCAGCCGACGCGGACCTACCGGCGCAGCCGCTCCGGCGAACAGACGCGGCGACGCGGAAGGAGGCGCCCGGTGACGACCGCCCCGGCCCGCGGGACGCGAGAGATCCCTCTCCCCCGCACGACGTCGACCGGCCCGACCACGTTCGGGCCGGTGGCCGACGACGCCGCGACGCCGGTCGATCTCCGGGACTTCCTCGACGGCGCGGGCGCGTTCCTGGCCGGCCTCGCGAACGTCGTCATGCAGCTGAGCTGGGCCCCGGTCGGGCACGGCGTGGTGGAAAGCCGGATACCGGGCGGGCAGCTGACCCGCCACCCGGCCAAGCGCGGGCGCACCACTCTCACCTACATCGCCGTGGCGTGGCTCGGGACCGACGAGGAGCGGGCCAGGTATCGGGACGCCGTCAACGCCTCCCACCGCGACGTCCGCTCGACGGCCGCGAGCCCGGTCGAGTACAACGCGTTCCGCCAGGACCTGCAGCTCTGGGTCGCCGCGTGCATGTACCGCGGCCTGACCGACTTCTACACCCGGACGTACGGCCCGGCGCAGCCCGCCGTCGCGGACAGGGTCTACCGCCATGCCGCCCGGTTCGGCACGACGCTGCAGGTCCACGGGGACCTGTGGCCGGCCGACCTTGCCGCGTTCGAGGAGTACTGGGAGCGAGCCCAGGCACAGGTGTCGGTGGACCCGGTCGTGCGCGACTACCTGCTCGGCCTGGTGAGCCGGCGCGCGCTGCGGTTCCCGTTCAACCTGCCGCCGCGCCGGCCACTGGAGTTCATGACGACCGGCTTCCTGCCGGCGCGGTTCCGCGCCGAGCTGGGGCTCGCCTGGTCGGCGGACGACGAGGCCCGGTTCGACCGGACGCTGCGGCGGCTCGGCGCGGTCTCCCGCCGGCTGCCGCGTGATGTCCGGCTGTTCCCGTTCAACCTGCTGCTGCTGGACCTGCGCCACCGGATCCGGCGCGGGCTCCCACTGGTCTGACACACCGGTCTGATCGCGCACGAGGCCCCGGCCGCTCCCACGCGGGAGCGGCCGGGGCCTCGGCGGCGCCGGACGGCGGTCAGCCGGCGTGGACCGGCGTGGCGGTCCCGACCACGTCCGACTTGCGCGCCCGGACCAGCACCACGACGATGACCAGCGCGATCGCCATGAAGACGGCGCTCCACACAAAGGACGTCGTGTAGCCGGAGATCTGCGCGTGCGCCTGGTCGATCGGGCTGGACCCGTGGTCCTTGACGTAGTTGGCCACGACCGTCGCGTAGATGGTGTTGAGCAGGGCGATGCCCAGCGAGCCGCCCACCTGCTGTGTGGTGTTCACCAGCGCGCTGGCGACGCCGGCGTCGTGCGGGGCGACGCCGATCAGCGAGACACTCGACATCGGGACGAAGGCCAGGCCCATGCCGATGCTGATCAGCAGCTCGGCCGGCAGCACGTGCGACGCGTAGCCGGTGTGCAGGTCGACCTGGGTGAGCAGGAGCAGCCCGACCACGGCCATCGCCGAGCCCACGATCATCGGGGACTTCGCACCCACCCGCGGCATGAACTGGCTGGCGAGCCCGGCACCGAAGACGATCCCGGCGCTGAACGGCAGGAACGCGAAGCCGGACCGCAGCGCACTGTAGCCGAGCGTGTTCTGGAAGTAGAACGTCATGAACAGGAACATCGCCAGCAGCGCGGCGCCGAAGAACAGCGACGAGCCGAACGCGCCACCTCGGGTCCGGTCGAGCACGACCCGCAGCGGCAGCAGCGGGGCGGCCGTGCGCATCTCGATGACGACGAACGCGACGAGCAACACCGCCGAGGCGACGAGCAGGGAGACCGTCGGCACGGAGCCCCAGCCGCTCTCAGCCGCCCGGGTGAACCCATACACCAGGGCGAGCAGGCCGCCGGTCACCGTCAGCGCACCGGGGATGTCGTAGCTCGGCTTGCCCTCCGCCCGGCTCTCGCGCACGACGCTCACGGCCGCGACCGCCGTGACGAGCGCGATCGGGACGTTGACGAACAGGCACCAGCGCCAGGACGCGTACTCGGTGAGCAGCCCGCCGGCGATCAGGCCGATCGCCGCGCCACCGCCGGAGATGCCACCGTAGACGCCGAACGCCCTGGCCCGCTCCTTCTCCTCGGTGAAGGTCACGGTGATCAGGGAGAGCGCGGCCGGGGCGAGCACCGCGGCGCAGAGGCCCTGCAGCGCCCGCGCGGCGAACAGCAGCCCGCTGTTCGGCGCGAACCCGCCGAGACCACTCGCGGCGGCGAAGCCGATCAGCCCCCAGACGAAGGCCCGCTTGCGGCCGGCGAAGTCCGCGATCCGGCCGCCGAGCAGCAGGAGGCTGCCGAAGGCGAGTGAGTAGGCAGTCATGACCCACTGCCGGTTCGCGGTGGAGATGTGCAGGGCCTTCTGTGCGTGCGGCAGCGCGATGGTCACGATCGAGCCGTCGAGCACGACCATGAGCTGGGCGACGGCGATCACGGCCAGCGCCAGCCAGCGGCGCGGGTCCGGCTCGCCACCCGGCGCCGAGGCGACGGGGGCCGGGCTCGTCGTCGCCTGGGCCGGGACCGACACCGCCCGGGCAGCATCGCCCCCCGGGCCTTCGCCAGGCGTGACGTCGGTGGTTGTAGTCACAGTGTCTCCCTGGGTCAACTCCTGGAGACTGAGAGCCTCCACGGCGCTGAAGTCGATCCGGTCAGCTGGAACAGCCACGCACGCCGGAGGGTTGGTGCGCGACAGCGGATGGTGGACGTCCGCCGTGGACGTCGGTCGAGGGCCGCCGGGTAGCGGGGGGCGCTCCGGAGGACAGGCCGGAGTAGTTCACCTCCTTATAGTACGGCATCGAACTTGACTGGCATCGAACTGTATTGATCAACTACACTCGGGTCATGAAAGGCCGCGCGAACGGCGCCGCGGTGGGCGCCGACATCGCACCCGGTGCCGCGACTCACGGCCCCGTCGACCTCGTCATGAGCGCGACGGACGCCCTGGACTCAGCCGGCGACGAGTGCACGTTCTCGGGCGCGCTCACGTCAGTGGGTGGACAGGATCCGATCGACGAACTCATCGCCGACTGGCGCCGTGAACGCCCGGACCTCGATGCCAGCGCCCTGGGCTGCTTCGCCCGCATGAAGCTGCTGTCGAAGAACCTCGCCGGCGCGGCCGACCAGGTTCTGAGCCACCATGGCCTGAACCCGGGCGAGTTCGACGTGCTGGCCACCCTGCGCCGGTCCGGCCCGCCCTGCACGCTGATCCCGTCACAGCTGTCCGCCCTGCTGATGATGTCGCGAGCGGGGATAACCAACCGGCTGGACCGGCTGGAGGCCGCCGGCCTGATCGAGCGCAGCCTCGACCCGACCGACCGGCGCAGCTTCCGCGTCTGCCTCACCGCGAAGGGCCTGACGATCGTCGACGCGGCGATCACCGAGCATGCCGAGCTGGTCAACCGGGTGGCCGCCGTCCTGTCCCCCGAGCAGCGCAAGCACCTCGATGATGCGCTGCGTGCCCTGCTCGACGCCTTTCAATAGGTCGGCACAACACGCCAGCAACGGATCGCGGCAATAGATCTACATTTAGCCGGCCGCTGGCCTGAACGAACGCGGACTTGTTATCGGCGTACGCACGAGATGGCGCCGACGGCCCCCAGATGGTGCTGTTTCGACCTGCGAGCACGGGCCAGCCGGCGTCGGCAGCCAAGCTGGACAAGTGGGCGGTTTCCCACCGGACGCGCCAACCGGGTACGCTCACGGCCGGCTGTCGCCGGACCCGGTGTATACCACCCAGACCGGCCGGGCGATGATGTCCCGTATGAGGCCGTCCACGCAGCCCCTGATCCTGGCTCTCGTCGCGGGCCCCAAGCGGGGAAAGGCGTCCGGTCGACATCGGCGCCGGACCCGACGTACCCGGCGGATACTCGCGACCGTCGTCGCCACGATGCTCGCGCTGGTGTTCACCCCGCATCTGGCCTCGGCCGCCGTCCCGCCGTCGTTGACCATCACGCTTTATGACACGGATACGGCCGTGGTCGGTGGCACCGGGTTCCCGGTCAAGTCAACGGTGAAGCTGCACGCCGACCTCGCGTATCCCGATGGCACGGCCTATGCGGGCGACGGAACCATCGGCACCGACGGGACCGGCCATTTCCTGGTCGGGTTCATCCTGCCCGAGCATCTCGGCAGCGGCGGCAAGCTGACGGTCACGGCCACCGCGAAGGGCGCGCCGACGCAGGACGTGACGCTGTCCCTGAGCGCGGGAGCGCCCATCAACGGGCCCGAGCTGACGCCGTCCCTGCAGCCGTCGGCCTCCGCGCCGGCCGGCGGGGCGCCGAACACCACCACCGGTGGTAGCACCGGCGGCGACCGGCTGCGCGGCGGGACCACCGACCTGGGCAACACCGCCGCCTACCCGAACGCGCCACTCATCCCCGCGCCGCTGAAGATCCCGGCCGGCGGCGTGAGCGTGCCCGCGGGCTCGGACCTGCAGTCCTTCATCGACAGCCACGGCGCCGGCACCCAGTTCAACCTGGCCGCCGGCACCTTCAGCGGCCCCGGTGTCATCCACCCCAAGGCCGGCGACAAGTTCTACGGCGTCAAGGCCGGCCCCGGCGGGACGAAGCTGGTAGGCCTCGGCATCCAGCGGCCGAACGGCAGCGCGGACAACGTCGAGATCCACAACATCAGCATCACCGGCTACTCCGACTCCGGCCGCAACGGCGCGATCGACAGCAACCTGCACGAGTCCGACGCCGCCAGCGGCTGGAAGCTCACCAACTCGGAGATCTACGGCAACTACCTGGGTGCCTCGATGGGCATGAACTCGCTCGTCGAGAACAACACGTTCCACGACAACGAGTGCAAGGGCGCCGCCGGCGGCATGGACGGCACCATCTGGCGCTACAACCAGTTCATCCACAACCGGCTGCCGGACGCCAACGACCCCGGCGGTGACTGCGGCGGCGTGAAGATCACCGTCGAGACCAACAACCAGTTCATCGGGAACCTGTTCTCGGACAACGGCCACCCGTCGGGCCTGTGGATGGACGCGTCGTGCCACGACAACACGTTCACCAACAACATCTCGTACAACAACGACGGCTCCGGGTTCACCGACGAGACCGGCTACAGCAACACCTTCAAGAACAACATCGCCGCGGGTAACGGCTCGAACGAGCCGGACGGCTGGCGGAAGGTGGGCATCGTGATCCAGAGCAGCGGGCGCGACACGGCCACCGGCAACTTCGCCTGGAACAACAACGGGGCGTCGATCACCATCTACATGGAGGACCGGCACGATGCCAGCGGCACCGACCGGACCGCGAACAACACGGTGACCAACAACACCGTCGACGTCGCAACGAAGATCATGAACGTCAACACCAACGGGCCGAACACCACCTCGGGCAACGTGGTCAAGGTGATCGCCAACATGCTGATCCCCCGCCTCGCGGCCGGCCCGCAGATGTGAGGGACGCCAGGCGACACCGTTGAGCGGGTCTGCTGGCCGGCGACAGCCCGGCCAGCAGACCCGCTCAACGCTCGATCGCCGCGATGACCGGGCCGACGCGCAGAATGCCGTCGGTCAGCGGGGTGCAGCGAATCCCGCCCTTGCCGCGCAGGGCGGCGCGTGCGCCGGGGCCGATGGTGGCGTCCAGCCAGGCACACGGGTTCGCCCGCCGGTTGCCCCCAGCCGCACCGGGCCGTCGCCCGAGTCGAGCACCAGCACGGTCCCGACGAGATGTCAGTCGCTACCGACCGATGCGGGCCTTTGCGAACGCGAAACTCGCCAACGTCGCCTTCGCGGCCGAGCTACCGGGACACCTACCCGGCGTGCGCGCGGTGTCCTTCCACCCCGGCCTGATCCGCTCGAACTTCGCGGCGGGCAGCGCCCCGGTGATCCGGACCTTCATGCGCTCGCCGGCGCGGGCGCTCATGCGCTCGCCGGAGCAGGGCGCCGACACGCTGGTGTGGCTCGCGACCGCCGACGAAGGACAACTCGTCGACGGCGCCTACTACATCGACCGGAAACCGGCGCCCCGCAACCAGGTCGTCGACGACCCGGAGTTCCGCCGCCGGCTGTGGAGCCGCACGGCCGAGGCCGTCGACCCGGCCCGGTGACCGGGGCGGCTCCGGATGACCCGGAGCCGCCCCGGTCCAAGCCGGTCAGGCCGTGGCGGTCAGGCCGTGGCGGTCAGGCCGTGGCGGTCAGGCGGTGGCGCCGTGCTTCTCGGCGTAGCGGCGGGCCCACTCGGCACGGGGCACGACGGCCGTCTCAACGTCCATCGCGGTCGACCGCAGGGCCCCGACCGTCGCCTTCTCCTTCGGGATCACCGCGAACGGGTCCCAGTTGAAGAACCGGCTGGCGTTCTGCCAGGTGATCTTGTCGATCTCCGAGTCCGCCGCCCCGGCGTTGTTCAGCTCGTTCAGAACGAACTCGGGAGCGGTCGGCCAGATCGAGTCGGAGTGCGGGTAGTCGCACTCCCAGGCGATGTTGTCGATGCCGATCTCGTTGCGCAGCTTCAGCGCCGTCGGGTCGGTGACGTAGCAGGCCAGCGTGTGCTCGCGGAACACCTCGCTGGGCAGCTTTCCGCCGAAGTCGCGGCGCAGCCAGCGCTGGTTGGTGTAATGCCGGTCGCAGCGGTCCAGGTAGAACGGGATCCAGCCGATGCCACCCTCGGAGAAGGCGAACTTCAGGTCCGGGTAGGTGCGCATCGCCGGGCCCCACAGGACGTCCTGAGCGGCCAGCGCCGAGATCTGGCAGGCGAGGATGATCAGGTTGTCGATCGGCGCGTCCGGGGCGCCCTTGATGGCGCCGAAGCCCTGGCCGATGTGCAGGCACCACACCAGGCCGGTGTCCGACATCGCCTGGAAGACGGGGCCCCAGTAGTTGAGGTCGTGGTAGCTCGGCAGGCCTTCGATGTGGGGCTGCTCGGGCATGGTGACCGCCCGGCAGCCCTTGGCCGCCACCCGCTTGATCTCGGCCACCATCAGCTGCGGGTCCCAGGTCGGCACGAGCGCGATCGGGATGAACCGGCCCGGGCAGGAGGCCGCCCACCCGTCGATGTGCCAGTCGTTGTAGGCCTCGATCATCGCGACGGTGATCTCGTCCTTGTAATGGGTGAGATGGCCAGCGGAGAAGCCCGTGAACGTCGGGAAGCACATCGACGCGAGGATGCCGTTGCGGTCCATGTCGCGGACCCGGTCGTGGATGTCGTAGGCGCCCGGGCGCATCTCGGCGAAGCTCGCCGGGTTCTTGTCCCACTCCTCGGCGGGCCAGGAGACGACGGCGTTCAGGCCGGAGACGCCGGTCGGGCGGCCGCGGTAGATCCACCGCTCGATCCCGTCCTCGCCCTTGGCCACCTGGGGCGCAAGGTCGGCCCACTTCGCCGGCACACGGCCGGCGAACATGTCGGGCGGCTCGACGACGTGGTCGTCGATGCTCACCAGGACCATGTCCTCGATGTTCATCTGGGAGTTCCTCCTCGGGCGCGGCCGGGCCGTACGAGTGCCTCGTGGGTCAGCCCCTCCGCGGCCTGGATCACGGTGTTGGCTGGACCTCCCACCTAGTTGTACGCTGGCCAGCCATGTCCGTCTCCGCACGTTCGGCCAGGAACCCTGCAGAAACGGCCAACCTCGCGGTGGCCGTCACTGTGCCAGGCCACACCGGAACGCTGCGATTCAGCGGGGCCACGCTCCCCAGCGAGCTCGACCTGATCGGCGTCCACGTCGGCGCGATCGACCTGCGCCGCGGCGGCGAGGCTCTCGGCGGCGGCTACCTGTACGAGGGCCAGCGCCTGGTCACCCCCTGGCACTCGCACGACCTGCACCAGATCGAGTACGCCGTCTCCGGCGTCGTCGAGGTCGAGACCTCCGGCGGCCGCTACCTGCTGCCGCCGCAGCAGGCCGCCTGGCTCCCGGCCGGCCTCTCGCACCAGGCGACGATGAACACGGCGGTGCGGACGGTGTCGGTGATGTTCGACCCACGCATCGTCCCCCGGCCCGGCGACCGGGCCCGGATCGTCGCGGTCTCGCCACTGATCCGCGAGATGATGCTCTACGCGCTGCGCTGGCCGATCGCGCGGACCGAGAGTGACGACGTCTCCGACGGCTTCTTCCGCACGCTCGCGCACCTGGTGGCCGAGGCGCTCGACCACGAGGCCCCGCTGAGCCTGCCGACCTCGGCGGACCCGCTCGTCGCGGCGGCGATGGCTTACACCAGGGAGAACCTCGACACCGTCACCGCGGCCACGGTGAGCCGGGCGATCGGGGTGTCCGAGCGGACGCTGCGCCGCCAGTTCGCCGCCGAGCTGGGCCTGTCCTGGCGGGCCTATCTGCTGCAGGCGCGGCTGTTGCGAGCGATGGCGCTGCTCGCCGAGCCGGGGCCGTCGGTGCTGGACGTGTCCCTCGCGGTCGGCTTCGAGAACGTCAGCGCCTTCGCCCGGGCCTTCGCCCTGCGGGTGGGCGAGACCCCGTCCGCCTACCGCCGCCGGGTCGCGGCCGACCCGAAGCCGACCGGCCGGCCGGAGATCGTGCCCGCCGGGTGATGGTCAGTCCCCGGCCGGGCTCGGGACGAACCGTCCGACCTCCCCGTTCGGCAGGCCGACGGCCGGGCCGGTACCGCCCGGTCTGCCCGATCCGGCGAGCCGGCGCCCCAGCACCCGCCAGAGCGCGTACTGCAGCACCGCCAGCAGCAGCGCGGCCGGGGGCAGCGTCCACGGCCCGACCAGCTGGATGACCGTGCCCATGAGCCAGGGGAACAAGGCGCCGCCAGCGACCCCGCCAGCGCCCAGCGCGCCGATCGCGGTCGGCACCAGGCGGGCGTCAGTCAGCCGGTGCATGATCGACATCGTGGTCGGGTAGACCGGCCCGAGGAAGAAGCCCAACGGGACGAAGCTAAGGCTCGCCAGGCCCGAGGTGGCGGGGGCGGCCCACAGCATCGCGCAGCTCACCGTCGTCCCGACCATGCAGACCGACAGCAGCTGGGTCGCCGACAGGCGCAGCCGGGTGGTCGCCGGCGTGGCCATGAACCGGCCGGCCGTCAGGCCGAACCAGTAGCCGCTGGCGGTGTAGCCGGCAAGCAGGCCGGACACCGATCGGGCGTCGACCAGGTAGGTGTAGCCCCAGTTTCCAAGGCCCTGTTCCAGGCCGACGTAGAGGCAGAGCATGGCCCCGGCCCACAGCACCAAGGGCTGGCGCACGACGGCGAGCAGCGCGTGCCGGCCGCCGCGGCTCAGGGCGGCGGGCGCGGGCCCGTCCGCGCCCGCCGCGCTGCTGGCGACGACGGCGCCGGGGTGGGCGACCAGCAGCGGATCGACGTCACGGGCGGGGAACGTGAGCCAGCCGATGGCCGCGGGAGGCAGAGCGAGGACTGCCATGATCATCATCACCGCGGGCCAGCCGGTCACGGTCAACAGGCCGGCCGCGGCCAGCGGGCCGAGCAGCGCGCCGACGCCGAAGTAGGCGTGCAGCCGGTTCATCACCGCCGTGGCCGACGGCAGCCCGGCGACGTACGCGTTGAGCACGCCCTCACAGGAGCCGGACGCCGAACCGACGACGAAGCTGGCCAGGACGAGCACCACCAACGGCGGCCGGCTGGCGGACAGCAGGCAGGCGCCGCCGAGCACGACGCTGGCGGCCAGGATCATCCGCCGCATGCCGAACCGGTGGCCGAGCGGCCCGACGACCGCGCTGGCCACCACGAACCCGACCGAGTTGGCGACGAAGGTGGCCCCGATCGCCGCCTGGTCCACCCCGTAGTCGCGCATCTGCGCGGGCAGCAGCACCCCGGTCGCGCCCAGCCCGATGCCGAAGATGACGAACAGGTAGTAGGAGAACCAGACCGACCAACGGTTCCGGTCCGAGGCCGCGCGAATGGTGCCTCCCCTGCTCGTCCCGCCGGCCGGAGGCCCCGACGAGGCGACGCCGGACGGTTGGCCGGGAAACTGGCCAGCAACAGTTCACCACCGCGACCGGGCGAGCGGCTCCGCGATCGGGGTGAGAACCGTCAGGACCTGCGCTGTTCAGCTGGCCTTGGCCCGCATGGCCGACGCGGCCTACCGAGGGAACGCAGAGCAGGTTCTTGCCGGTCTTGACCTCGACCAGGCCGGTCCAGGGCCGTTGCCCTGGCCGCTCGGCCTGGATGACGCCGTCAGGACGGTATGCGCCGCCGTTGAGGGTGAAGGGCACCTCGGTGAACGTCGTGAGCCTCGCTCCGCGCGGCCCGCGCATCCGGTCGAGGAAGACGGCGCCCAGCTCGTCAACGCCAGCCAGCACGGCGAGCAGCGCGGAGGTCGCCCGCCGTTCCTGCTCCTGCGCGCCGCCGATGCCGGCGACGGGGAAGAGCCGGGCCGGCTGCCAGCCGCGCGCGACGCCGCCCTGCGGCCGCATCAGGGCCTGCGCCGCCGCGGGCGCGTTGGCCAGACCCGGGATCCTCGATGACGTCGGCGAAGCCGGTGAACCGTTCGGCCTCGAAGGACACCTTGCCGCGCAGCCGGACGGCGCCGTCGCCACCCGCCTTCTGGTTGTAGAAGACGAGGTCGTCGTTGGACCGGGCCCTGCCGTCGTCGCCGATCAGTACGGCGCTTACGTCCGCGTCGAGCCGCCGTCCCCGCTCGACGCCCCACTCCAGCATCGCGGAGACCGAACCCAGTTCGTCAGCGAGCGCGCTAAGGGTGACGTTCGCCCCCTTGCGCAGTGCCGCGACGGCAGCAGCGCACATAGCGCGCCATCGTAGGACATAGATCTCGATACGCCTCGTCCGGGCCGCCACCGGCGCGCCGGCCCGGCGGACGTGCCCTGACCAGCCCTACCGCGTGCCGGTGGCGACGCCGGTGCGGCGGGGGCGGCCCGTGCGGGCAGCCTCGCGGGCCTGGGCCGCCCGCATCGTCTGGTCGATCAGGACGGCGATCGTCATCGGGCCGACGCCGCCGGGCACCGGGGTGATGTACGAGGCCCGCTCGGCGGCCGGCTCGTACTCGACGTCGCCGCTGTTGTCGGCGTAGCCGGCGTCGACGACGGCCGCACCCGGCTTGATCCACTCGCCTCGGATGAGAGCGGGGCGGCCGACGGCGGCGACGACGACGTCCGCGCGGGCGACGTGGTCGGCCAGGTCGGTGGTGCGCGAGTGGCAGTAGGTGACGGTCGCATTGCGGGCCAGCAGCAGCATGCCGACCGGCTTGCCCAGGATCGGGCTGCGCCCGACGACGACCGCGTGCCGGCCCGCCAGCGGGATCTCGTAGGCGTCGAGAAGGGCCATGATCCCGCCGGGGGTCGCCGAGTGGAACCCGCCCTCGTCGAAGGCCATCATCGCGAACGAGGTGCGGGTGACGCCGTCGACGTCCTTGGCCGGGGCGATCGCCTCGAACGCGGCCCGCTCGTCGATGTGGTCGGGCACCGGGTGCTGCAGCAGGATGCCGTCGACCTCCGGGTCGGCGGACAGCTCCCGGATCCGTTCGACGAGCGTCTCGGTCGAGATCGACGCGTCCAGGTCCAGGCGGCGCGACTGCATGCCCACCTTGGCGCACCGGTTGGCCTTCATCCGGACGTAGGTGTGCGAGGCCGGGTCGTCGCCGACGAGCACGGTCGCCAGCACCGGGACCCGGCCGTGGGCCGCGACGAACTCCGCCACCTCCCGTTGCACCCGGTCGAGGATCGCCGCCGACTGGGCACGGCCGTCGAGGATCTGCGCGGTCACTCGGTCTCCTATCTGAGGCGGCCAGGACGCCTTGTCGTCTGGGCCGGGCGCGGGCCGCGGGGCGCTGGGGCACGGGCCGCTGGAACGCGGCGGTCGGGTCCCGCGTCACAGCCGGCCCGGTCGTCGCAGTGCCAGGCTACGGCGCAGGCGAGCTCGGGTGCGCCACCCAGAACGGGCCTCCGAGGGTCGATTGGAGCTCAGTCATCCGCCCCGGTCGCGATCTCGAGCGGGCGAGCGATCGCGACGGAGGCCTGGGCCTGGCAACCGAGGACCCGGACCAGCGCCAGCCGCCCGACTCAGCGAACGAGGGCCGAACGGGCCAGGCGGGTCAGAACCCTGGCCTTGGCGCACAGCTCGGCGTACTCCGCGGCCGGCTCCGAGTCCCAGGTGATGCCGCCGCCGGTGCCGTAGTCGACGTGGCCGGTGGCGCGGTCGAGGACCGCGGTGCGGATGGGGACGCTGAACCGGGCCTGGAACCGGGCGCGCGGCGGGGCCACCAGGCCGAGGGCGCCGCAGTACACCCCCCGCGGGCCATCCTCCAGCTCGCGGACGATCTCCATCGTGCGCCGCTTGGGCGCCCCGGTCACCGAGCCGCAGGGAAACAGCGCCCGGAAGACGTCGACCAGCCCGACCTCCGGTCGCAGCCGTGCCGTGACCCGCGACGTCAGCTGGTAAACGGTCTCGAACCGCTCAGCCCGGCACAGCGACGTCACCCGCACCCCGCCGGTCTCGGCGAGCCGGGCGAGATCGTTGCGCAGCAGGTCGACGATCATGATGTTCTCGGCGCGTTCCTTCTCGCTGGCCCGCAGCGCCGCGAGGATCGCCGCGTCCGCCGCCGGGGTGGCGCCGCGCCCGGCCGTGCCCTTCATCGGCCCGGTCCGCACGTCGCGGCCGTCGACCTCGAAGAACAGCTCGGGGCTGGCGCTCGCGACCACGAACCGGCCGGTGTCGACGAACGCGTTGTAGGCGCCGCGCTGGCCGAGCGCGAGGTCGGCGTACAGCGCGCGCGGGTCGCCGTCCGCCTCCGCCGTCAGCCGGGTGGTCAGGTTCGTCTGGTAGGTCTCGCCCGCGGCGATGTACCGGCGGACGGCCTCGACCCGGTCGCGGTGGGTGTCCTCGTCCCAGGCCAGCTCGCAGTGGCCGAGGTGGTAGGCGCCGCCGTCCGCCGGCCGCACCGGCGTGACGACCACGGGCGCGGAGCAGACGCCGAACCAGGCCAGCGGCAGCCCGGCCACGCCCGGGTGGACCGCGAGCCCGGGGTCCAGGCCAGCCGCGGCCTCGTAGGCGAGGAATCCGTACGCCCACCAGCCATCGGTGGTGGCCCGCTCCAGCTCCGCCAGCAGCGGCGCGACCTCAGCGGGCCGGCTCGTCTCCAGGACGAAGGCGGGTGGCCCTAGCTCCCAGGCCACTCCGGCCCGCAGGTCGTCGAACCGCGCGGTGGGGTGCGAGCGTTCCATGACACCTCCGGCGCGGCGCGGGCGGACCGGGACACTTCCTCAGGGTAAGGACAGTCGGGCCGCCCGGTAGGCGCCGCCCGCCACGTGTTGATCGCGGCCGCGGCCCACGGCTGGCCGGATGAGTGCGATTTCGCGGCGGTCGCGCGGCCGGCCCGGATACTCGCGGTGACGCCGGCGGGCCTGTGCCGATACCTCGACCGGTCGCCAGGACCGCCAGAAGGTGCTATCTCACGGGCCCGACGCGCAACGCGATGTCAGATTGAGGCGTTACACCTGCAAGCGCGGGCGAAGACGATACTGTCCGGCTTCGTACCATGCCTCCCCGACGGCGGTGGGGCCAACGCGCGGAAGCGAGAGTGCCATGTTCCAAATCATCTGGATCATCATTGCGGGTCTGATCATCGGGGCACTCGCGCGGCTCGTCCTGCGTGGACGCCAGAGCCTCCCGATCTGGCTGACGATCGTCGCCGGCATCATCGGCGCGCTGATCGGGAACGTGATCGCCAGCGCCGTCGGCGTCGGGCACACCGGCGGCGTCGACTGGATCCGCCACATTCTCCAGATCGCGGTCGCGGCCGGCGCCATCGTCATCCTCCAGCCCATCTGGCGGTCAGCGCGCCGCTGACGACGCGGCCGGCACCACCCGCCGGGCCAACGCAAAACGGCGTCCTCCGCACGGAGGGCGCCGTTTTCGTGTCGGGCGCTTCCCATTTCGTTTGCCGCGCCACATCTCAGCTCAAACGGCGCAGTTTCCGAGCGCGACGGAACGTACACGGTGCAATCTTCGCCGACGCAGACGAGGCCGGGCCGTCGCCACCGCGAGGAACTGGAAGCTCAGGCGTCCGCCCAGTCGGGGAGGTCGATGCCGTGAACCGGCGACTCGAATCCCGGTTCGGGCCAGACGACCAGCCCGTCGCCGGTGACGAAACGGCACACGACCGAATGGATCCGCCAGCCGTCGGCCGTGCGCACCACCTCGTCCCGATAGAGGGTGTGGCGCAGCGAGCCGTTGTGCCGGTTGACGAACAGCGCATTGCGGGTGGTGCGGACCCGGCCGGGGCCGACCGGCTCGATGACCGGCGGGTTGGCGAGGTGGGTCCCGCGCTGCGCGGTCCGCATCAGCCGGCGCAGCCCGTCGTGGCCACGGTAGGTCCGCCCGTCGATGTCGAAGCCCGCATCGGAGGTGAACAGCCCGACCCAGCCGTCGATGTCCGCGAGGTCGAGCAGCACGCAGTACCGCGCCAACAGATTGGTGATGGCCAGCTGGTCCACCGGCGGCAGTTCCTCAGCATCAGCCACGCTCGCTCCTGTCCACGCGGTCCGCCTCAGGAGGCGCCGGGGACCGCCCTCGGGCGGGCGACGCGCCGTCACCCGGGGGAGGTCGACAGCCGGCGCGCTGGCCCGGCCGTCTCCCGCCCGCATGTCCTGAGCAAGATGTGATGTGCATCACCTCAGTGTAGATGGCCGGCCCGCAGCCGCCAGCCTTTCTTGGCAAATCCCGACCTGGACCGGGCAGCCGGGGGTCGCCGAAGGCCATTGACTCCTGCCAGCCGGGCGGCGCCGCGGCCAGCAGCGTCCTGAAGTCCCAGTAGTCCCGCCACAGCGTGATCACGCTGTCCTCGATCCGCTGGACGGAGACGAACGGCAGGGTGACCTTCCCCCCGGTGGGCCAGCCCCAGCGCTCCTCGTGCTCGGTGATGACGAGGTCACCTTCGGCGACGACGCGGGAGCTGCCGTGGCTGTACTCGGACAGGCCAGCGAGCGCGGTCCTCAGCCAGCCTCGATGTGCTCCGGGCCGCGGGCTGCGGCCGCAGCGGTCGTCGGCACGTCGTAGTAGATCGAGTCGGGCCCGAAGAAGGCCCCGCAGCCGCGGCCAGTCCCGTGCGTACAGCGCGTCCCACAGCCGGCCGCCACGCCCCGGGGGGCCAGCAGGTCTCGCGGGGCAGCCATCGTCGGACTCGGATCGCCCATCGCCGTCACCTCGTCAACCAGCCGAGTGGTGCCACCAGCCCGTTGACCTGACGACCCGTCAGGTCTGAGAAGCCAACATCCGCGCGGCCACGACGCAGGTGGTCCGGGCTAACGCAGGTCCGGCAGGGTCGCGAGAGCGTCGAGAAGCGTCTCGGACAGCGAGCCGTCGCCGCCACCGGCGACCCAGCGCTCGAACGCGTAGCTGACGACGCCGGAAAGGGCCGCCGCGTATGCCCCGGCGCGGGCGTCGTCGGGTGCGACCCCGAGCCGCGCGCAGACGGCGGACTGGAACGACACCGCGGTACTCACCGCGCCACGGGCTAGCGCCAGCAGCACGGCTTCCGGCAGGCGATGCACGGCTAGGCCCCAGGTCAGCAGCAGCTCTCGATCCGCCTCGCGCTCGGTGCCGCGCTCCGCCTCGGTCTCCCGGACTGCCGCCGAGAACGCCTCGACCAGCGACTCGTGCGCCGGCCGGTCGCGGACCCTGGTGCAGAGGATCTCGGTCAGGGTTCGCGGCAGCGCGGCGAGCACCTCGTCGCGGCTGCCGAAGTAGCGGAAGAACGTGCGCATCGAGATGCCGGCCGCCGCCGCGATCCGCTCGATCGTGACGTCCTGCGGAGCCTCCTGGGCGAACAGCGTCAACGCGGTGCGTTCCAGATGCCGGGCCACCCGCTCACGCCGCAGCTCCCATCCGTTAGGACGGTGCACCAGGGTCTCGACGCTCATGAGTCCGCATCATGCCGCACCGGGAGGCCGCGGACCCGGCCCAAACGGGCCGAACCCGCGGCCGTCCGACCTACGCACCAGTCGGGTTACCAGCGGTTATGAACGAGCCCGCGGATCCGCTCGTCGTAGATCTCGCGGATGGCCGTAAGGGTGGCGGCGTCCAACGGCGGTGCCGCGGCGGCGCCCGCGTTTTCGGCCGCCTGCGCCCGGCTGCGGGCGCCGGGGATGACAGTCGTGACGCCAGGCTGGTCGATCACCCAGCGCAGCGCGAGCCGGGCCGGATGGTCCGACAGCCCGGCGAACGCCCGGGCGGCCGCGACACCGGTCGGGAAGTCCACACCGGAGAACGTCTCGCCGACGTCGAAGGCCTCGCCGTGCCGGTTGAACGACCGGTGGTCGGACGGGTCGAACACGGTGTTCTCGTCGTAGCGGCCGGACAGCAGGCCCGAGGCCAGCGGGACGCGAGCGAGGACGCCGACGCCGGCGGCCAGCGCAGCCGGCAGGAAATCCTCCAGCGGTTTCTGCCGGAACGCGTTGAGGATGATCTGGACGCTCGCGACATGCGGCCGGCGGATCGCCGCGAGGCCCTCGGCCACCGTCTCGACGCTCACGCCGTAGCTCGCGATCCGCCCCTCCGCGACCATCGTGTCGAGCGCGTCGTACACCTCGCCGCCGGTGACCACCGAGGTCGGCGGGCAGTGCAGCTGGACCAGGTCGAGCCGGTCGGTGCCCAGGTTGCGCCGGGAGCGGTCGTTCCAGGCCCGGAAGTTCGCGAGCACGTAGTTCTCCGGCACCTGCGCGAGCCGCCGGCCCATCTTGGTGGCGACGAAGACGCCGCTGCCCGGGTGCTCCCGCAGGAACCGGCCGATGAGCTGCTCGCTTCGGCCGTCTCCATAGACGTCCGCGGTGTCGAAGAGCGTGACGCCCTGCTCGACGGCGGCGGCGAGCACGTCGAGCGCGCTCGCCTCGTCGACGGCACCCCAGTCGGCACCCAGCTGCCAGGTACCGAGCCCGGCCACGGACACCGGCCGGCCGGTGCGCCCCAGAACCCTCCGCTCCATGCCCGCGATCCTAGGTGCCGGGTGCGACAGACCGCTCCCGCCCGGGCCGGGGCGGGCCCGTCAGGTGCCGTGGCGTGGGTAGCGGGCGAACTCGAAGAGTTCGTGGACGTCGTGCCCGGCGAGCAGGGCGCAGACCGCGGCGACGGCCAGGACCAGCAGCGGGGCCGCCGCCGGCAGCCAGCGCCGTCGGGGTGGTGGAGCCAGCAGCGCGGCTACGCGGTCGGAGATGTGGCCGTCGGTGAAGGCGGGGGCGGTGGCTCGCGCCGCGTCGTGGCGGGCGAGCGCGGCCCGGGCGACGGCCTGCGCGGTCAGGCGCCGGTCGCCGGTGGCGGCGGCGGCCGCCTCGTCCGCCCAGCGCTCCAGGGCGTGGTCGCAGGCGGCGACGTAGGGCCGGGCCAGCGGGCAGGCCGCGGCGGCGAGCCGCACCACGAACCGGAAGACCCAGTGCGCGTGGTTGAGGTGGCATTGCTCGTGGGCGAGCAGCACCCGGCGTTCCTCGGCCGGCAGAGCCCGCAGCATGCCCGACGACACGACGATCCGCCCGGGCCAGCCCGGCACCGCCAGCGCGGCCGGTTCCGGGTCGTCGACGACGACGAGCAGGCCGGCGCAGCGGTCGCAGCGGTAGGCCGGCAGCCAGCGGCGCGCCTCCGCCACGAGCCGGCGGGCCAGCATCGCGGCACCCGCGAGCCCGACGGCGACCGCGACCCACGCGACGACCGACGCGGCCGTCGGCACCGGGTCACCCGCGCCGACGAGCCGAGCCGACCAGCGCCCGACGGCCGCGACCGGCGGCGCCTGGCCGACCAGCAGCACGGCGAGCAGTCCGACGACGATCACCCAGACGGCGGCACCCCCCAGCGCGGAGGTCGCCAGCAGCAGGGCCGCCCGCGCCGGTGGGAGCCGGCGGGCGGCCGGGCGGGCGACCGCCAACAGCAGCAGCGCCGCCCCACCGGCCAGGCAGACAGAGAGCAGCACCGCGTCAGCCCTCGCCCCCTGGACCGGCCGCGTCATCAGCGGTCCGCGGATGGTTCAGCAGGTCACGCAGCGCCTGCTCCTCGCCGGGCTTCAGGCTGCCGACGAAGCGGGCCAGCACCCCGACCGGGTCGTCGACCTGCTCCAGCAGCCCACGCATCCGCCGGGCGGTGAACTCGGCCGTGTTCTGGGCCGGCTGGTAGAGGAACGTGCGGCCAGCGGCGGTCCGGGTCAGCTCGCCCTTGGTGTGCAGCCGGTTGAGGATGGTCATGACCGTGGTGTAGGCGAGGCCGTCACCAAGGGCGGCCTGTACCTCCCCGGGCGCGAGTGGCCGGTCGGCCGCCCACAACGCCGAGAGCACCTCCGCCTCCAGCTGTCCCGGCCGCCGCCGCGACCTGCCTTCGGAGCCCATCGTCACCCACCCAAGCTACCTGGGCCCGCGCCACCAGCGGTACCGGTCGTCCGGGCGGCAACCGCACTGTAGTAGGTTGTAGTAGAACGGGTATGATGAGCCGGCCCAGCCAAACCACCCTTGCCAGGCGAGTACTGCCGGCCAAGCCCAGCCAGCCAGCCAGCCAGCCAGCCCCGCCTGCCGGCCCGGAACCGAGCGGAGACCCGTGTGTCCAGTGACCTGACCTATCTGCAGTCAGGCGTGATCGGTCTCCTGCAGGGGGCCACCGAGTTGTTCCCCGTTTCCAGCCTGGGGCACTCGGTGATCATCCCGGCCCTGATCGGTGGGTCGTGGAAGCACCTGGTGACCGAGAACTCGGCCGACAAATCGCCGTACCTGGCCTTCATCGTCGCCCTGCACGTGGCGACGGCGATCGCGCTGCTGGTCTTCTACCGGTCCGACTGGGCCCGTCTGATCAAGGCCTTCATACAGACGCTGCGCTCCCGGAAGATCGAGACCTCGGAGCAGCGGCTGGCCTGGATGGTCATCGTAGGGACCATCCCCACCGGCCTGATCGGCCTCGCGCTCGAGCACACCCTGCGGACGATCTTCGCCAAGCCGGTCGCGGTCTCCCTGTTCCTGGCCATCAACGGGGTCGTCCTCTACACCGGGCAGCGGATGCGCGACCGCGCCGACCGGCGCTCCCCCGCGGCCGTCGCCACCAGCCGCGACGGCGTGACCTCACCCCTGGCACCGGACGCGCGCGCGGGCGCCGAGGCCGGTTATGCCACGACGGCCGGCGGCGGGGACGCGCCGACGCTGGCGCTCCGCATTCCCGGGCGGTCCCGCTCCCGCGTGCCGGCCCAGGCTGGTGCCGACCAGGGCACCGCCCAGCCGACCGGGCGAGGCCGGGCGAAGACCCTCGAGAACCTCACCGTCAAGGAAGCGACCGTCATCGGCCTCTTCCAGTCGCTGGCACTGCTCGCCGGCATCTCCCGGTCCGGCGTCACCATGATCGGCGGCCTGTCCCGCGGGCTCAACAACGAGGACGCCGCCAGGTTCGCCTTCCTGCTGGCGACGCCCATCATCCTCGCGGCCGGCCTGTTCAAGCTGCCTGAGCTCGCCGGTAGCGAGACGAAGGGCATCCACGGTCAGATCGTCTTCGGAGCGGTACTCGCCGGGATCGCCGCCTACCTCACCACCCGCTTCCTGGTGCGCTACTTCGAGACACGTACGCTCACGCCGTTCGCCATCTACTGCTTTGTGGCCGGCGTGCTGTGCACCCTGCGGTTCGCCATCTTCTAAGCGAAGCCCGGCGGCGCCGGCCGGCCCGTCGCCCGATCCGTCACACTCACCCCGCGAAAGAGGCCTAGACGCTCGTGGAGCACTTCATCACCACCTACGGGATCGCCGCGGTGTTCGTGCTGATGGTCCTCGAGTCCGCGTGTATCCCGATCCCGTCCGAAGTCACCATGCTGGTCGGCGGGGCGATGTCGGCCGGGGCGTTCGCGGGCTCGAAGCCGAGCCTCGTCCTGGTGATCGCCGCCGGCGTGGTCGGCAACGTCATCGGCAGCTACATCGCCTGGGCCGTCGGACGGTACGGCGGCACCCCGCTGATCATGAGGTTCGGCAAGTACATCTTCCTGCGGGAACACGACCTCGACAAGGCCGAGCGCTGGTTCGACAACCGTGGCGCGGTCTCCGTCCTGGTCGGACGCCTGCTGCCGGTGATCCGGACCTTCATCTCGCTGCCCGCCGGCATCGCCCGGATGAACCCGGTCAAGTTCGGCATCTACACCACGCTCGGCTGCATCCCGTGGACCGCGGCGCTGGCCATCGTGGGCTACCAGGTCGGCGGCAACTACAAGCACATCGCCGACGACTTCCACGGGCCGACGTACATCATCGCCGTCATCGTCCTCGTGGTCGCGCTCTTCCTCGCCTACCGGCACATCAAGCGCAGCCGCGCCGCGGCGAACGCCGCCGGCGTGCCGGGAGCACCGGGCAGGCAGGACGACCGGGCCATGGCGGTCGACCGGCGCGGGCCGCGGCACCGGCGCGGCGGCGCCCCGGACACGCGGGACGTGCCGGACGAGCGCCCCGGCTCCGACCAGTGGACCGACGACCGGGACCAGACCCGCGCCCGCTGGTAGCTCCACCAACCGGCCGACGTCGGCCCGCGGGCCGTCGCGACAGCGCCGATGTCGTTCGTGGCGAAGACCGCGGTGGGCCGCTCGGCCCGGCCCAAGAAGGCCAAGGCCGCACGGCGGCAGGCCCGGGGATCCGGGTCGGCGGCGGCGACCAGTGCCGGATCGGCGTCAAGGCCGGCCGCGGCCAGCGCGTCCCGGTACCCCTGCTCGCGCGGCTGCTCGGACCAGGGGCCTCTCGGTGGTCGGCTTCGGCAACATTCCCGAGTCGGCGCTGAACGCCCCGCCGCTGACCACCGTCCATCAGCCGACCAAGGAGATGGGCCGGCGCGCGGCCGCGCTGCTGCTCTCCCTGCTGCGTGGCGAGGCGGCGCCGACGGCGCACCTCACGCTCGCCACCCACCTGGTCGTGCGCGCGTCCACCCTGCCGCCCGCCGGCCGTACCGGCTGATCCAGCGAGCCTCGGCCGGTGGGCGCACGGTCTCGGGCGCCGAACCGAGCAGGCCGCGCGGCCGGCTACAGGACCGCGCCCCGCTCCTTCAGCGCGGTGTTCTCCTCCCAGCTCAGGCCGAGCCCGAGCAGGAGGTCCTCGGTGTGCTCGCCGTGCTCGGGCGCGCGGGTCGGCTGGCCCGGCCGCCCGTCGAACTGCACCGGCGCGGTGACCATCGGCAGGCCGAAGCCGCCGGCATCGAAGTCGGGGCCTTGGGGCGAAGTGGGACCTTTGACCTCGTCAGGTCCCGGTCGCCGCCGAGTCCGGGACCTGACGAGGTTCCACCGGTCTAGGTCGCGTTCGCCGGCTGTTTGTACTGCTTGCCGTTGACCGTCGTGGTCAGGGTGCCGGTGGCGTCGAAGCTGTTGGTCAGCAGGTCGATGGAGCGGCGGAAACCATCGGGGCTGGTCCTCTTGGTGGCGGTGACGCCGCCGGTCTCGGTGAGACCGGAGAACCAGTCGACCTTGGTGACCGCCAGGCTCGGTGCCGGGTGCGAGGCACTCACCGCGCCCGGAATGGCATGGGACGGTACGGTTCGGTCCCGCTGGTCGTGAAGAACAGGGAGTGCGCAGATGACGTCGACGGTACGCGCCGGCCGGGTCCGCCGCGCGGCGCGGCCACGGCCGCTCGTCGCAGCGGTCACCCTCGCGCTGGCCGCCGCGGTGCTGGCCGCCTGCTCGTTCGGGGGTAGCTCGGCGACTCCCCCGGCGGACGGTGGCGGGCCGACGGCCTCGGACGGCCTGTCGACCAGCGCGCAGGCCACTCCGACGCTCGCGGCCGTGACGGCGGCGGGCGCGCTGGTGCTGCTCGACCCGGCCAACGGGCAGGCGACCCGGACCCTGGTATCCAGCAGCGTGGCCGGCGACGCCCTCGCGGTCAGCCCGGACGGGAAGACGGTCTACTACGAGGTCGCCACCGGCTGCCAGCACGAGATCTGGCGGGTCAGCACCTCGGACGGCACGAAGACCCGCGTCGCGGCGGCCGGCAGCTCCCCCGCGCTCAGCCCGAACGGCGAGCGCCTCGCCTACGCGACGCTGTACTTCGAGGACTACAAGGGTCCCAGCTGCTACCCGGCCAACGACCTGACCGCCGGGTACCAGGTGATCGTCGTCGACCTGGCCACCCACCAGACGCACCGCTACCCGATGGCGCCCCAGGTGGCGTCCACCGGTCTGCCCGCGCCGGTCGACCACCTCTCCTGGTCGCCCGACGGCGCCAAGCTCGCGGTGTCGATCTCCTCGGTGCAGGACAACGAGGGCTGGCAGCTGGCGATCATGAATCCCGCGGCGGACACGTCGTACTTCAAGGACGACGGCTCGACCGCGGTCCCGCTGCCGGGCGCCCCGGCGGGCACTTACTACGCCGAGGGCGTCTACCTGCCGAACGGCCACCTGTTCGCGGTACGGCAGTGCTGCGACGGCTGGCCGCCGAACACGACGAACGTCGACATGCTGGAGATCGACCCGGCGACCGGCCAGCAGGTCCGGCAGATCGCCGTCGGCCTCACCGACCGGTACCACACCAGCCTCGACGCGAGCGCCGACGGGCACTGGCTGCTGTATCTGTCCGGCAAGGACCTGGAGGTCGCTCACGACGGCGCGAAGCCCTCGATCCTCGCCACCGGATTCCTCGCGGCGGCCTGGTAGGCAGGAACCGGTGCGTTGCTCCTGACGTGGTGCTCGTGCCACGCTTCCTGCACGGCTGACGGTGTAACGGGTTCTACGGCATCGATCGCCCGGGGTCGGGCCGGTTCACGCCGTGGCCAAGGCTGTCGCCGCGCCGAACGCGCGGGCAGCCCCGCCGACGCCAGAGGATGGAGCGCCCGCGCATGACGAGCAGCGAGAACGTGACCGTCGGCCGCGACGTCTACTACGACCCCTACGACGCGGCCATCGATGCCGACCCGTATCCGACCTGGCGCCGGCTGCGCGACGAGGCACCGCTCTACTACAACGAGAAGTTCGACTTCTTCGCGCTGAGCCGGTTCGCCGACGTCGAGGCGGCGCTCGCCGACTGGAATACCTACCGGTCCGGCCAGGGCTCGGTGCTGGAACTCATCAGGGCGAACATCGAGCTGCCGCCCGGGATCATCCTTTTCGAGGACCCGCCGGTCCACACGGCCCATCGCAGGATCCTGGCCCAGGTCTTCACGCCGAAGAAGATGAACGCCCTCGAACCGAAGGTCCGGGAGTTCTGCGCCCGCAGCCTCGACCCGCTCGTCGGCGCGGGCCGGCTCGACCTCATCAAGGACCTCGGCGCCCAGATGCCGATGCGCACCATCGGCTACCTGCTCGGCATTCCCGAGGAGGACCAGGAGGCGATCCGGGACCGCTTCGACGAGGGACTGAAACTGGCCGGTGACGGGACCGAACTTCCGTCGTGGGACATGAGCTACGGCGGCGACGAGTTCGGCGCGTACATCGACTGGCGGGCCAAGAACCCGTCCGACGACATCATGACGGAGCTGCTGACCGCGCAGTTCGAGGACGAGACGGGTACGACGCGCACGCTCACCCGCGAGGAGATCCTCACCTACATCGCCCTGCTGACCGGCGCGGGCAACGAGACGACCACCAGGCTGGTCGGCTGGGCCGGCAAGGTGCTCGCCGAGAACCCCGACCAGCGCCGCGAGCTCGCCGCCGACCGCTCGCTCATCCCGAACGCGATCGAGGAGCTGCTCCGCTACGAGGCGCCGTCCCCGGTCCAGGCCCGTTACGTCGCCCACGACGTCACCCACCTTGGCCAGACCGTTCCCGAGGGCAGCGTCATGGTCCTGCTCAACGGCTCGGGGAACCGCGATGAACGCCGCTACACCGACCCCGACCGCTTCGACATCCGCCGCGACGTCGGGCGTCATCTCACCTTCGGTTACGGCATCCACCACTGCCTCGGCGCGGCGCTGGCCCGCCTCGAAGGCCGGGTCGCCCTCGACGAGGTGCTCAGGCGCTTCCCGGAGTGGGAGGTCGACTGGCCGAACGCCGTGCAGGCCCGCACCTCGACGGTCCGCGGCTGGGAGACCCTCCCCGTCATCACCGGCTGACGCCGCCAGCCGCCACCCGGCGGCGCCCGAGGCCTGACGCGCCGACTCACCCGCGGGCCCGATTCCGTCGCCGCGCGGGCCTGCCTCGGTCCCGCGTGGCCGGGGTCGCCGAGATCACCTGAGATTTGGGCCGGCAAGGCGGGTCTGGGCGCGAAAATTGCCGAGACCCGCCCGCACGGACCAGACTTCTGGTCCAACGTCGACGTCGAACTCGATATAACAGGAGATCCGCCAACGGCGGCGGGTTACCGTGCCGGTGGACCAGACCGCTGCCACGGCCCCTGCCGTCCGGGAAGGATCTTCCGTGTCCGAACAGACCGACCGCGCCGACCGGCTTTCCTTACCCAATGCCAGTCGCGGCTGGCGCGATGACACACGTACCAGCCGGCGCGGCACCGGTCGGACCAGCCGGGGCCGCCAGACCCATGACCAGCTGCTCGACGCGGCTCGGGTCGTGTTCGAGCGCGACGGGTTCCTGCGCGCCCGCGTGGCCGACATCTGCGACGAGGCCGGCACGTCCCACGGCTCGTTCTACACGTACTTCGTGTCCAAGGAAGAGATCTTCCGGAAGGTCGTCGACTCGGTCGAGGTCGACCTGCTCACCGTCGACCCGGCCCCCACCGACGCCGACCCGGTCGAGCGCATCCGGGCCGCCAACGAGCACTACCTGCGGTCCTACGCCGCCAACGCGGGGATCATGCGGGTCATCCACCAGGTCGCCACCATCGACGCCGAGGTCTGGCGAATCCGGACCCAGCGCCAGAACGCCTTCGCGCAGACCATCGAGCGGCGCATCCGGGCCCTGCAGCAGGACGGCGTCGCCGATCCCGCGGTCCAGCCGGAGTACGCGGCCCAGGCGCTCGGCGGCATGGTCGCCCACTTCGCCGAGCTGCTGTTCAACTCACGCGACCCGGTCGGCCTGGACGTCCAGACGGCCACCGACGAGCTCACCCGGCTGTGGGCGAACGCTCTCGGCATCCCAGCCCGCGTCGAAACCGCCTGAGGCGGAGCGGCCGGAACGGGTGCGGAGCGCCCCAGACCTTCCAGATCGCCGACCTCCCAGATCGCCGACCTGCCAGATCGACTCCGTCAATGTCAGGCCTTGGCCTGGCTGGAGCGGACGCCGGCCTCGACGGCGTCGCCGAGGTTCTTGTCGACGTTGCGCCAGTACTCGAACGCCCGGACCAGGACCGGCTCACTGACGCCCTTGAGCAGGTGCCCGACGATGTTGCCCACGAGCCGTTCGCGGGCCGCGTCGTCCAGCACCTCGCGCACGAGCGTGCCGGGCTGGCCGAAGTCGTCGTCGTCGCGGCGCAGCGTGTAGGCCGTCCGCATCATCTCGCCGTCGGCCTGCCACAGGCCGCCGTCGTCGGTCAGCGCCGGGTCGGCCTTCGGGCCGCCGTACGAGTTCGGCGCGTACACCGGGCCGGTGACGTTGCGCATCCGCATCGCCCCGTCCTTCGAGTAGCTGTACACCGGGGCCTTCGGCGCGTTCACCGGGATCTGCTTGTAGTTGACGCCGAGCCGGGCCCGGTGCGCGTCCGCGTAGCTGAACCCGCGGGCCAGCAGCATCTTGTCCGGTGACAGGCCGGTGCCCGCCACCAGGTTGTTCGGCTCGAAGGCCGCCTGCTCGATCTCGGTGTGGTAGTCCTCGACGTTGCGGTTCAGCGTCATCCGGCCGACCTCGTACAGCGGGTAGTCGCCGTGCGGCCAGACCTTGGTCAGATCGAACGGGTTGAACCGGTACGTCTTCGCCTCGTCGAACGGCATGATCTGCATCTTCAGCGTCCAGCTCGGGAAGTTCCCGCCCTCGATCGCCAGGTACAGGTCGCGCTGGTGGAAGTCGCCGTCCTCGCCGGCCAGCCGGTCGGCGTCCTGCTGGGTCAGGAAGTCCACGCCCTGGTCGGTCTTGAAGTGGTACTTCACCCAGAACCGCTCGCCGAGGGCGTTGATCCACATGTAGGTGTGGCTGGAGTAGCCGTTCATGTGCCGCCAGCTGCGCGGGATACCGCGGTCGCCCATCAGCCAGGTGACCTGGTGCGCCGACTCCGGTGAGAGCGTCCAGAAGTCCCACTGCATGTCGTTGTCGCGCAGGTTGTTGTCGGGGCGGCGCTTCTGCGAGCGGATGAAGTGCTGAAACTTCATCGGGTCGCGGACGAAGAAGACCGGCGTGTTGTTGCAGACGAGGTCCAGGTTGCCCGCGGGCGTGTAGAACTTCAGCGCGAACCCGCGCGGGTCACGCCAGGTGTCGGGGCTCCCGCGCTCGCCGGCGACCGTGGAGAAGCGGGCCAGCATCTCGACCCGGGCGCCCGGCTGGAACACGGCGGCCCTGGTGTAGCGGCTGACGTCCTGGGTCACCTCGAAGGTCCCGAACGCCCCGCCGCCCTTCGCGTGCGGCTGGCGCTCCGGGATGCGCTCCCGGTTGAAGTTCGCCATCTGTTCGAGCAGGTAGTGGTCCTGGAGCAGCAGCGGACCGTCCGGGCCGACGGACAGCGAGTGCTCGTCGCTGGCAACCGGCACACCGGCGTCGGTCGTCGTCGGGCGACGCTCCTTTGCGGTCGTCACGGGCCACACTCCTCACGTTTGTCCGCCTGTACCTGCGCGGGGCTTACCGTCCGCCCGGAGGTTGGTCACGCACCGCATGTGTTGATCGGCGGTTGGTTACACCCCTTGGGTCGGCTACCCGTGCTCCGGCCAGGCAAACGCCACCAGGGCCAGGCCAGGGGACAAGCGTCCGCAGGAGTCCGCAGCCCGGTCAGGACCCGGCGCCACCGCCGAGCAGCGGCTGGCCGGTCTCCAGCAGGGTCTTCAGGCCGCTGAGCACGAACATCCAGCCCGCTCCGGACACACTCTCGGCCGTCTTCGGCGCGCCTTCGAGCCGGTCGTGCGTGACGGTCAGCAGGCAGCAGCCGCCGTCGCGCGGCTCGATCTCCCAGATCACCCGGCTCGGCTGCTCCATCGCCAGCTCCGCGTCGTACAGCGAGCTCCACTGGTGGGCCAGCCGCCGCGGCGGGTCCCACTCGAACACCGGGCCATCGCCCCACTTCGCCCCATCCGGACCGTAGGACGCGTGCCAGGTGGGCGTGTTCTCGATGCGGGCGCCGTGGAAGTAGCGGACGGTCTGGTCCGGGTCGGTGATCGCGGCCCAGATCCGCTCCGGGGTGGCCTTGATGAACACCTGGTAGATCTGGGTCGCCTTCGCCGTGGTCCGCGCGGCGACCGCGCACGGCTGGCCCGCCGTCTTCGCCAACCTCAAGACGCTGCTGGAGACCGGCGACGTGCTCCCCCGCGCTCCCTGGGAGACGCCGGCCCCGAGCCGATGACCGGCCTGGCGGCGAGCTGACCAGGGGCGTCAGCCGAGATCGGTGTGCGGGACGTAACGCTCGAGGTCGAACAGGCCGGGCCGGCTGACCATCAGGGTGTCCTGGTCCTCGATCCGGTAGCCGGCCTCGACCAGGGCACGCGCGACCGGCTGCGCGCCGAACGCGGCCACGCTCACGGTCAGCCGGTCCGCGGCGGCCAGGCGCGCCGCGGCGAGCACGATCTGGGTGCACGCCGCGGCGTCGTCGCCCCCGGCCGGGCCGACATGGCAGATGACGCCCTCGACACGGGTGAACACGTAGCCACCCGGGCCGGCCCAGACCGCGACGCCGGGCAGGCCGGCGTACCAGGCCAGGTGCCGGGCCCGTTCGCCGCCGCTGGCCGCGGCGTCCAGCCCGGCGACCTCCTCGCTCGACGCGGCCCTGAGCTCGGCGCCAACGCCGAGCCGTGCCGCCGGTCCACCGCGCAGGTACCAGAGTGGCTGCCCGGGCACCAGCCCGTACCGCAGGTACAGCGCCTGCGCCCGCCGGTCCGAGGACGCGAAGGTCACGACGTCCGCCCCGGCGGGCGGCAGGACCGCGTCGAGCAACCGGCGGCCATGGCCGCCGGACTGCGCCCGCGCCGCGATGAACAGATCACCGAGGTGGGTGAGCGTCCCACGGGTCAACGTGCCGGCGAAGCCCTCGACGACGCCGTCGCCCGCCACGGCGACCATCAGCCGCCCGGCGGCGCGCTCCAGATCGAGGAAGTCGGGTGCGCCGTCCGGCCAGCCGGCGCGGATCTCGTGCTCGTCCGCGATGGCCCGGACCTCCGCCAGGTCACCCGGCGCCGCGTCCCGCACGATCGGTTCACCCATCCGCCGATCTGACCACGTCCCCTCGCCTGGGGCGACGGGTTTCCCCGGAGCACCCAGCGGCCAGCGGCCGGGCCGTAGATCGCTGCATCGGTCCGCGCATGGTCGTGCTCAGGAGGCGTTCGTGACCACCCGCGGGCGCTATCGACGATCACGGCACCTAGGGTGGCGCGCGACGGGGCAGGCAAGATCCACCAAAGGCCTCTAGGTCAGGGCCGGGTCGTCGGGGTCGGCGCCGCTGCGGCTCTGCGGTCGGTCGACGATCGCCGCCATCTCGGCGTCGGTGAGGGTGAAGCCGAAGATGTCGAGGTTCGCCCGCTGCCGGGTGGGCGTCGCGGACTTCGGGATCGGGACCACGCCGCGCTGCAGGTGCCAGCGCAGCACGACCTGCGCGGGCGTCACGCCGTGGCGGGCGGCGAGCTCGGCGAGCGGCGGCTCGGTCAGCAGGGCGGTCTTGCGGGCCAGCGGCTGCCAGGCCTGCGTGACGATGCCGTGCGCCTCGTCATAGGCACGCACCGCTTCCTGGGCGAAGTACGGGTGCATCTCGACCTGGTTGACGGCCGGGGCGACGCCCGTCTCCGCGATCAGGCGGTCGATGTGGGCCGGGTTGAAGTTCGAGACGCCGACCGACCGGACCAGCCCGTCGTCGCGCAGGCGCAGCAGTGCCCGCCAGGACTCGACATACCGGTCGAGGCGCGGCAGCGGCCAGTGGATCAGGTAGAGATCTACGTACTCCAGGCCGAGCCGCTTGCGGGACTCGTCGAACGCGCGCAGCGCCGGCTCGTAGCCGTGGTCGACGCCCATCAGCTTCGTGGTCACCAGGATCTCGTCGCGGGGCACGTCGCTCGTGGCGATGCCCTGCCCGACGCCGGCCTCGTTGTAGTACGACGCGGCGGTGTCGATCAGCCGGTAGCCCGCCGCGAGCCCGGCCCGGACGGCCTCGGCCGCCGCCGCGTCATCGGTCCGGTAGGTCCCCAGCCCGAGCACGGGCAGCGGGTGGCCGTCGTTCATCGGCCTGGTCGGCACGGTCGCCATACCTGCGACCCTCCCACACGCCCGCGCCTCCGCTCAGGGCACGCCCGCACCGGCCGCCGGCCTTGCGCGGCCCAGTGTGGTTGGCGGGTCGACGCAGGGGTAGTTACTGCCGCCAACGGCTCCCGGACCTCGGGGATGCCGCACTACGGGAGGTGCCCGCGAACATGCCCGGCAGGCAGGACATGCCGTCGACCGTCGCGCGGTCGTCGCGCAAGGCCCAGGACACCTGGGTGAAGACCCACGACTCGGCCATCAAGCAGTACGGCGCGGGCCGCCGCGCGAGCCAGACCGCGTACGCCGCGCTCAAGCACTCGTTCGAGAAGGTCGGTGATCACTGGGAGGTCAAGGCGGGGGGCGCGAAGGGCCCGTCCGACGCCCAGGCGGCGACTCCGCGCACCGTTCAGCGAACCAGCCACGGCGGGGTCGACACCCAGGCGACCAAGGCCCACCTGCTCGAGATCGCCCGACGCCTCGACATACGCGGCCGGTCGTCGATGACCAAGGCCCAGCTGGTGACCGCCATCGAGAAGGCCAACACGGCCGCGACCTCGAAGGCCCGCCGCCACTGACCGACCCCCGGCGCACCCGCCGCCCGCCCCTCGCCCCATGGGAAGAGCGCTCCGGTCCTGCGATGTGGTCACAGCGGTGTGGTCACCGATCGAGGCGAACCGCGGTCACGACGTATGAGCCGACCGCGGCGCCGAGGCCAGGCTGCGCTCGATATGCCCAGGTTCAGCGCCCAGCGCGGCCCCGGCCGGGCTGGGCTCCCCGGCCGGTCGGGCCGGGTCGGCTGGTCAGGCGTGGGCGTGCTCGGCCAGGCCGTGGTAGCCCGACCGGTAGAACAGCAGCGGGCGGGCTGTCTCGTGGGTCGCGTGACCGAGCCCGAGGACGTGCGCGGTGACGATCACATGGTCGCCGCCGTCGTACTCGGCCGCGATCCGGCACTCCAGATGCGCCAGCGTTCCGTCGATGACCGGATGGCCCGTGAGCTCGCCCTGCTCCCACCGGACGCCCGACCACTTGTCGGTACCGCTGCGGGCCATCGCGGCGCTCACGTCCCGCTGCTCGGCGGACAGCACGTTGACGACGAAGTCGCCGGTGCGCCGGATCACCGCGAAGGACTTCGACCTCCGGGCCACCGAGAACGCGACCATCGGCGGGTCGAGCGACAGGCTGAAGAAGGACTGACAGGTGAGTCCCACCGGCTGCCCCTCGCTCGTGGAGCTGATGACGGTCAGGCCGGAGGCGAAGTGGCTCAGGACGGCGGTGAACAGGGAGGGGTCGGTGACCGGTCCGGTCGCGTGGCTGACAGTCATGGTCTCTCCTGTCGGGGTAGGCGGCGTTGGAAGTCGGAAGGCAGCCCCACAGGCGCGCGGGCGTCAGCTGGCGGGCGTCCAGCCGAGTGCGGGCGCGACGGTCCGGGCCAGGTCGGTCAGCAGCCGGACGTTCTCCGCCAGGCCGAACGCCGGCGGCAGGAACAGCACCAGCTCGTCCGCGGCGGCGAGGCCCTGGTCGGCCAGGACCGCCGCGGCGACGGTGTCGGGGGCACCGTGGTAGACGGGGCTCATCAGGAAGCCCTTGGGCAGGTCGGCCGAGAAGGTGGGTGCCAAAGCGCCCTTCGGCCGGGACGCGGCCGGCCCCTGGGTGCGCCGTTCCAGGTCGTAGGCCGCGTAGGTCGCGCGCAGCTCGGCGGTCGTCCCCGGTAGCACCGACGCCGCGACCGCGACCGGCGGCGGCGGGGTGCCGTGCGCGGTGGTCCAGGCGGCGCGGTACTCCCCGATCAGCCTGGCCTGGTACTCGGGGAAGGACTCCTCGGTCACCTCGTGCAGGATCGTGCCGGTGATGAGGCGCAGCCCCTGGCGGGCGGCGTTCACCGCGGAGGCGATGTGGCCCGAGCCGTACCAGATCCGGTCGCGCAGGCCCGGGCTGTGCGGGGTGACCTTCAGGGCCGTGCCGGCCGGCGGCCCCGCGGGGCCGCGCTGTCCGGTGACGGTGTGGATGGTCTCGCCCGCGACGCCGGCGAGGAACCGGGCCAGCCGCCGCTGGCCCTCGGTCCGGGCATCCGTCGCGACGGCGCCGAAGACCTCGTCCCAGCTGTCGGTGCCGCTGGAGAACGCCAGCTGCAGCCGGCCGCAGGTCAGCAGGTCGGCGGTGCCGGCGGCCTCGGCCAGCAGGATCGGGTCCTGGTAGCGCATCGGGATGACCGCGCTGCCCAGGGTGATGGTCGTGGTGTGCTGGCCGGCGGCGGCGAAGAACGGCAGCGGCGAGGACAGGTAGTTGTCGAAGTGCCGCTGGTAGGCCCAGCCGGACTGGTAGCCGAGCGCCTCGGCGGCCACGAACAGCTCGATGCCCTCGCGCAGGCCGCGGGCCGCCTCGCCGGTCGGGAACGAGACCCGGGTGTTGAACCCGAGCCGCTTCGTGGGCCGCCGGGCCGAGCCCTCGGCATGCTCGGCATGCTCGGCGTTGGCGAGCGTGGTCATCTGTGCTTCCTCCGGTCGTGTGCGGGCCCGGGATTCGCCCGGGCGCCGGCGAGCTGGGCCGCCGGGCGCCGGGCCCCCGGATGTGGACGGCCGTCAGGAGCCAGCGGTTGCCGGCAACGTGTCCTCCCGCGCCCGGGCCGCGGTGCGTTGCCCGGGGATGGCATCGATGAGCTCCCTGGTGTGCGGGCTGCGCGGGCTGGTGAACACCTCGGCGACCGGCCCCTCCTCGACGACCCGCCCCTGGCTCATCACCGACACCGTGTGGGAGATCTCCGCGACGACGGCCAGGTCATGGGAGACGAACAGGTAGGACAGTCCGAGCTCGGTCTGCAGCTCGCTGAGCAGCCGCAGGATCTGCTCCTGCACCAAGACGTCGAGCGCGCTCACCGGCTCGTCGAGCATCAACAGATCCGGGCTGGGCGCCAGGGCTCTGGCGATCGCGACCCGCTGACGCTGGCCGCCGGACAGCTCTGCGGGCAGCCGGTCGAGATAGGACGCCGGCAGCGCGACCTGGTCGAGCAGCTCCCTCGCGCGGGCGTGCCGGCTGCGCCGGTCGCCGATCTTCATCGCCACCAGCGGCTCGGTGATCGACTGCTTGACGGTGAACCGGGGGTCGAGCGCGGCGAACGGGTTCTGCTGCACCAGCTGCGCCCGCCGCCGCAGCGGCCGCTGCCTGCCCCAGGACAGGCCGCCGATCTCAATGCCGTCCAGCACGACCGAACCGCTGGTCGGCTTCTCCAGGCCGAGCGCGACCCGTAGCGTCGTGGTCTTGCCGCAGCCGGACTCTCCGACCAGGGCGTGCGTCTGGCCACGCGGCACCCGGATGGATACGCCGTCCAGCGCGTTGAAGCCACGCTGGCCCCGGCGCGCGTCGTTCGTGGGGAAGGTCTTGCGGATCTCGGTCAGGGTCAGGATGGGCTCGGGGAGCGGCTGGCCGCGCACGTCGAAGCGAGGCACGACCACGCCGCCGTGGGCGAGACCGGGCGCGGCCGCGATGAGCGCGCGGGTGTACGCCTCCCGGGGCCGGACGAGGATCGTCCGCGGGTCGCCCTGCTCGACGATCCGCCCGCCGCGCATGACGATCACCCGGTCGGCCCGGTCCGCCGCGACGGCCAGGTCGTGGGTGATGAGAAGCAGCGCGATGCCCTGCTCCCGGACCAGGCCGGTGAGATGGTCGAGGATCTTCTGCTCGACCGTGACGTCCAGCGCGCTGGTCGGCTCATCGGCGATGATCAGCTTCGGCCGGCCGGCCAGCGCGATCGCGATCAGGACTCGCTGGCGCAGCCCGCCGGACAGCTCGTGCGGGTACTGCCTGGCGCGCAGCTCGGGTTCGGGGACACCCGCCTGCTCGAGGAACTCCAGCACCTCGGCGGCCACCGCCGGGCCACGGACCCCGCGCAGCTTCACCGCCTCGGCGATCTGCGCGCCGATCCGGGTGGTCGGGTTGAGGCCGACCATCGGGTCCTGAGGGACGAGCCCGACCGCGGATCCGCGCAGCCGCCGCAGGATGCTCTCGCCGGCCCCCGCGGTCTCGACGCCGTCGACGACGGCCGAGCCGGCGGTGATCCGTCCGTTCGCCGGAAGCAGCCCGATGACGGCGTTCGCGGTGGTGGTCTTGCCGGAGCCGGACTCGCCGACGACGGCGACGATCTCGCCGGAGCGGACCGTCAGGTCCAGCCCGACGACGGCGGGGTGCGCCGTGCGATGGCGGACGTAGCCGACGTCCAGACCGCGGATCTCGACCAGTGCCGGGGACGACAGCTCGGCCGCCGGCATGGTCTCGGGAAGGGTCGTCGTCACCGTTCCAGCTCCTGCATCGTCTTCGAGATGTGGTTGAGAGACAGCACGACCAGGGCCACGAACAGACCGGGCAGCAGGCTGATCCAGGAGGCGGTGAGCAGGTAGTTGCGCCCGTTCGCGATCAGCGTCCCCCACTCGGCGGCCGGCGGTTTGGCGCCGAACCCGAGGAAGCTCAGCGACGCGATCGCGATGATCGCGACGCCGCCGTCCAGGACGGCGAGCACCGCGACCGGGCCCCAGGAGTTCGGCAGGATGTGCCGCAGCAGCACCCGGCTCCACGAAGCGCCGCCCGCGCGGGCAGCCTCCACGTAGGGCAGCGTCCTGACCCGCAGTACCTCGGCCCGGGTGGTGCGGGCGAACCCCGGAACGATCGCGACGCCGACCGCGAACGCCACGGGAAGGGTCCCGTACCCGATGGCCGTGACGATCGACAGGGCGAGCAGCAGGTTGGGGATCGCCAGCAGCACGTCGACGACCCGCATCAGCAGCGCGTCGACGAACCCGCCGGCGAAGCCCGCGACGACGCCGATCGTGAGGCCGGCGACGCCCGCGATGCCCAGCGCTAGCAGGGTGGCCTTGATGGTCAGCGCCGAGCCGTGCAGCACCCGGCTGAACAGGTCCCGTCCGTAGGTGTCCGTGCCGAACAGGTGGTGAATGCTCGGAGCCTGGACGACGGCGTCCGTGTGGACGTCGTTCGGCCCAAACGAGGTGAAAAGACCTGGCGCGAACGCGGACACCACGACGAACAGCACGTAGAGCAGCGCCAGGAGGAACATCGGCTTGCGGGCGAGCTGCGCGAGGGCCGCCCCCCGCAGCGCGTCCCGCCGCCCGCCCGGCTCCCGCGCCGCCCTGGAGACGGCGGTGGCCGGCCCGGTCACGCTGACCGAGTTCACGGCCGCGTCGGCCGACACCGCGTGGGCGGCCGCTGCTGGGCTCGGCGCCGGCGCCGCCGATCCGTCTCCGCCGGCCGGCGCCGCGCCGGCCGGGGCTGACGCGGCGCCGGCCGGCGGCTGGTCAGCTGCCTGGCCGGGGGCCAGAAGGGCGTGATCGGTCACAGGCTCCCCACCTCCACGGGTGCGCTGGGTGCCGTTACCTTCCGGCCGCCCGCGGGCGAGATCCGCGGGTCGAGCAGCGGGTAGAGAAGGTCCACGGCGAGGTTGATGAACACGAACATGGCCGCGGTGACGGTCACCACCGCGAGGACCACGGGCACGTCCTGGGACAGCACCGACTCCTGAGCCAGCCGGCCGACGCCCTCCCGGGTGAAGACCGACTCGACGACGATCGAGCTGGTGACCGTGAGGCCGGCGAAGACGCCGAGGACGGTCACGGCCGGCAGCGCCGCGTTGCGGAACGCGTGCCGCACGTGGACGGCGGACCGCGACAGGCCCTTGGCGCGGGCGGTGACGATGTAGGGCTGGCTCAGCGTCTCCTCGAAACTCTTGATGAGAACCTGCGCGAACACCGACGAGACCAGCACCGCGATGGTGACGACCGGCATCACCTCGGAGCCGATGCCCTGAGTTCCGTTCGCTGGGAACCAGCCGAGCTGGAACGAGAAGAGGTCGATGAGCAGCAACGCCACGAAGAACTGCGGGAAAGACGCGCCGAGTGCCGGCAGCCGGGTCAGGAAGATCCGCAGCGGGTTCCAGCGCACGAAGGTCGCCACAAGGGCCAACGCGGTCCCGACGACCAGCGCCAGGATCGCCGCGAGCAGCGAGAGCAGCAGGGTCTGGCCAGCCCGCTGCCCGAGCAGGTGGGTGACCGGGACGCCCTGGGCGATCGAGGTACCGAAGTCGCCGCGCACCGCGCCGGACAGGTGGTGCCAGTACTGCGTCCAGATCGACTCGTCGAGGCCGAACCGGTGTTTCTCGACGGCCAGCTGGGCGGGAGTGAGGCTGTCCTCCTCGATGCCCGCGGCGCCGAGCTGCAGCTGCATCGGATCGCTGGGCAGCAGGTACAGGATCGCGAAGGTGAGGGTGAACGCGGCCCAGAGCACGACGATCGCCTGGAGCACGCGTCCCACGACGTATCGGGTCATGGGCCTGGCTTTCTCACGGGAGTGTGGTTACCGGTGGGTGGTCGCGGGCCTCGTCGCCCAGGGGGCCGCCGCCCGCCCCGGACACGGGACGGGCGGCGGCGAGCGGGCTCCTGCTGGGGTTAGGCCCCGGTGTCCTTCCAGACGTCGTTGAGCCGCAGGAAGCTTTCCGACGTGAAGGCGAAGCCGTGGACGTGGCCGGAGACGCCGGCCTCCTGCACCCGCTCGAACAGCGGGAACGTGACGCCCTGGTCGATCAGGTAGTCCTGCAGCTCGCCGTAGGCCTTCGCGACCTGGCTCTCATCGGTGGTCTGCAGCGCCTGGGCGAAGAGCTCCCTGATGTGCGCGGTCACCTCGGGCGGTGCCGAGTTGGCCGCCAGGGCCTTCGAGTTCGCGACGTCCGGGTTGAGGATGTACTGCAGCGCGCCGGGGGCCGCCCGGGTGAAGTAGTTCGCCGTCAGGTCGTAGGCCCCGGTCCTGGTGTAGGTCGTCTGCTCGGCCGGGGTCAGCGTCCGCAGCTTCAGGTCGATGCCGACCTTCTTCAGCTGGGCCTGCAGCAGCTCCGGCCCCGCGGAGAACTGGGTCACCGGGTAGTCCAGGGCCAGGACCTTGCCGTCCTTGTGGCGGTAGCCGTCGGACCCGAGCACCCAGCCGTCCGCGTCGAGAATCTTCGCGGCGCCGGCCGGGTCGTAGGCCAGCTTCGCGGACTCGGACTTGAAATAGGGCGTCGTGGAGTCGAAGACGCCCTGCACGACCGGGTGGTCCGGTCCGTACACGGTCGCCGCGTACGTCTTGAGGTCCACCGACTTCAGCAGCGCCTTGCGGACCTGCAGGTCGCTCAGCACGTGGCCGTCGGCCGTGTTGGCGAACTGGGTGTAGGAGACGCCGGGCAGCGAGCGCTTCTCGAGGGTGTCACCGGAGGAGGTGATGAGCTTCGCGTCCTGGACCGTGAACGGGTTGCGCGGCCAGGCGACGTCGATCGCGCCCGAGACCAGGTTGCCGGTGCGGACGCTGTCCTCGGCGACGTAGTTGAAGGTCACCTTGTCCAGGTAGGCGCTGCCCTGGTTCTTGACCAGGCTCGACGCCCAGTTGTACGGGGTCGGCCGCTTGGTCAGCACGGTCTCGACCTTGGGCGTGTAGTGGTCGAGCACGAACTGCCCGGATCCGATCACGCCCTGGCCCAGGCAGCGCTGGGTCGGGGTCTCGGTGTACTCGGCCGGGTCGGTGATGGCCAGGTTCGTCGTCGAGGTGGCCTGCAGGAAGGACGAGTTCGGCTGCGAAAGCGTCAGCTTGACCGTCAGCGGGTCCAGGACCGACGCGCCGGTGAGGCCCTGGATGTAGGAGGAGCCGTACGCGGCGCCGCTGCTCGCCCTGGCCGTCGCGATCCAGCCGGCCGCGTCGTCGGCGACGGCCTGGGCGTCGAGCTTCCTGCCGTTGGAGAACGTGATGCCATCACGCAGGTGGAACGTGTAGTTCAGCCCGTCGGAGCTGATCTCCCAGCTCTTGGCGAGCCAGGGAACGATCTTGCCGGTCGCCGGTTCCTGGTCGGTCAGCGAGTCGGCGAAGTTGCGGATGATCGTGCGGTGCTCGATCCAGTAGACCTGGAAGGGGTCGATGCAGGACAGGGCCGGGTTGTCCGGGAAGAACGAGACCTTCAGCGTGCCGCCGGCCTTGGGTGCGCCCGTGGCCGCCGACGAGGCTGCCGGGGAGTTCCCGCCGCCGCAGGCGGCCAGGGCGAGCAGCCCGGCACTGGCCGCGGCCGCGACGAAGGTGTGGCGCCAGGCCCGGGAACCCGGGGCGAGGCGTCTGAGGATGGACATACGGGTGCCCTTTCAGGACGAGAGATCGAACAGAGGTGGCCGGACGTCCAAGGCGGGGGCTGGCCGGACGGCGAAAGGGGTGATCGGTCGCGGCAGGGGCGGTCGATCGGCCGGCAGGGGCGCCTGGCCGGAGGAAGGTGATCAGGCCGGTACGAGGTGATCGGCCGATCGGGGGACCAGCCGGCGAGGACCTGGCCGGCCGAGCGAGAGGGGCGGGGCGCTGCTGGGGGTCAGACCCCGAGAACGCGCCGGCCGCTGGCGAGCAGGACGGTGTCCTCCTGCGGCGGGTGCACCCTGATACAGAGCGCGTCCCGCAGGTGCCGCTCCAGTTGGTGGTGCCGGGACAGGCCCGGGTTGCCCAGCGCCGCGACGGCGGCCTGGGTCGCGGCGATCACCGAGCGGGCGATCGCCACCTTGACGTTGGACAGCTGCGGCAGGATCGACGCGTCGCCGGCCTCGGCCCGCAGCAGGGCGCCGTGCAGCAGCGTCTCGGCCTGAGTGATCTGCAGGTCGATCTCGCCGGCGACCGCCTGGATGCGCTCGGTCTGCGCGACCGGCTTCCCGAGCGCCGAGGGCACCCGGTCGCGGGCGAACTCGGCGAACGCCGTCCGGGCCGCGCGGGCGACGCCCACGTACAGCGCGGCGTGGCCGAAGCCGCCCGGCCCGGCCATCGCGGCCGGGTCCCGGTACACGCCGTCCGGCCCGCGCGGGATCTCGACGAAGGCGTCGGCGGGCAGCTCGACGTTCTCGTAGACCACGTCGTCGGTGTGGGTGGCCCGCAGGCCGACGTGGTCCCAGGTCGGTATCCAGCTGATGCCGGGCAGGTCGCCCGGCACGATGATGTGCCCGACTCGGGGCCGCGCCGCGTCGCCGTCCGGCTCGTCGGCCGTGGCCCACAGGACGTGGTACGCGAGCGCCTCGCCGCCACTCCCGTAGGCCTTGTGGCCGTTGACGACCCAGCCGTCGGCGGTGCGGGTGGCCGTCGTCCTGGGGATGCCGCCCCGGGCGGGCGCGCCCAGCTCCGGCTCGGCGCGGATCGCGTTGACCAGCGCCGGGCCGTCCAGCGACCGGCGCAGCAGGTCGTCGTAGTAGGCCGCCGGCCAGTGCGGGTGCGCGGCCTGGCCGGCGTGGCTCATCAGCAGGTTCGACGCGAGCAGGCCGACGGAGGCGTCGCCCTCGCCGATCGCGGTGAGGATGCGGACCAGCTCGCGCTGGCCGACCCCGGGTCCGCCGAACTGCGTCCCGACGGTGGCGGTGAGCAGGCCGGCCCGGTGCGCGACCCGCAGCCCGGCCCACGGGGTCTCGCCGCTGCGGTCGTACCCGGCCGCGGTCGCGGCGATCTCCGTGGTGACCGCCGCGAGCGCCTCCGTCGACAGGTCCGGGACCGGGAAGGTGAACGTCTCCGTGGCGGTGGTCACTGTGAGCCTGCCGTTGCGTACTGGCCGTACTCGGGCGCGTAGTTGCCCAGGTGGTTGGCCTGCAGGGTGCCGCGCTGGCCGGTCGCCTTGCGGTGCGCGATCTCCTGCCGGACCAGCGGCAGCACGTAGCGGCCGTAGTCGACCGCGTCGGCGAGCGTGTCGTAGCCGCGGATCGAGACCAGCGACGCGCCCCGGTCGACGTAGTCGAGGATCGCCGCGGCGACTGTCTCCGGCGAGCCGACCAGCGCGGTCGACGCACCGGCGGCGTTGGTGACGGCGGCGGTCTTCGTCCACAGTGCCCGGTCGTAGAGCTCGGAGCGGGTCGCGAACGCCAGCGCACGCTGCGAGCCGACGTTCTGCGGGGAGGTCCCGACGAACCGCTTCGCGGCGGAGCCGGCCTTCGCGAAGGTGGCGGCGACCTTGGCGACGTACTCGTGCGCCTTCTCCCAGGCGAGCTGGTCGGTCTGCGCGATGATCGGGCGGAAGGTGACCCAGATCCGCGGCAGCGTGGTCCTCCCGGCGGCGCGCGCGATCCCGTTGACCCGCTCGATCTCCGAGCGCAGGTCGTCGAGCGGCTCGCCCCAGAAGGAGAAGATGTCGGCCTTCTCGCCGCCGACCTGGAAGGCCTCGTCGGACTGGCCGCCGATCGAGATCGGGACCGGCGCCGCATAGGGCGCGAAGCCGGGGCCGAAGTCGTCGAACTTGTAGAACTCGCCAAAGTGGCTGAACGGCGCGGCCTCGGTCCACGAGCGGCGCAGCACCTCGATGTACTCCGAGGTCCGTGCGTAGCGCCTCTCCTTCGGCAGGTAGTCGCCCTGCCGGGCCTGCTCCGCGTCGGACCCGCCCGAGATGAGGTGGACGACGGCCCGGCCCTCGGTCAGTTGGTCCAGCGTCGCGAGCTTCTGCGCGCCGACCGTCGGGAAGGTGGTGTTCGGCCGCAGCGCGACGATCGGGCGAAGCCGCTCGGTGAGCTGTCCGACGGCGCTGGCGACGACGAACGAGTCGGCGCTGTTCGAGCCGTAGGGCAGCAGGGTGTAGTCATAGCCGCCCTCCTCCAGCGAGCGGACGTAGCGGCGGAAGTACTTCAGGTCGATCCCACGGGTGGGGATCGGGTTGAGCTCGGTCGACGGGTTCAGGTGCGAGAGGCTGATGAACTCGACCTCGGGCGCAGCGGTCGCGGGGATGGCGGAACCGAAGTCGGGCGCGGTGGTCACGCGGGGCTCCTCTCGGCGCGGCGGAACGGCGGGGTTCGGGGTGGCGTTGACCGCGCTGATGAACTCGACGGGGTGGCTCGCCTGGCTGGCGGTGCCCGCGGAGCTCTCGGTCTCGGACCTCGGCGACGGGGCGGACTCGGTCATGCGATCGTCCGATCTTGCTGGTCGGGGCCGGGGCCGGGGCCGGTGGCCACGGGGCGAGACAGGTCGGCCGACCAGGCCGACCAGGAGCCCGGGTAGAGGGCCGCGTCGATGCCGGCGACGGCCAGCGCGGCGATCTCGTGGGCGGCGGTGACGCCGGAGCCGCAGTAGACGCCGACCGGCTCGCCGGCGTCGGCGGCCGTGGTGAGGACGGCGAACCGCTCGCGCAGCGCGGCCACCGGCAGGAACCGGCCATCGGCGCCGAGGTTGGCCGCGGTCGGGAGACTGACCGCACCGGGGATGTGACCGGCCCGGGAGTCGATCGGCTCGACCTCGCCGCGGTAACGCTCGGCCCCGCGGGCGTCGGCGAGCACACCACTGGCCGGCAGCGCCGCCGCGGCGTCGGCGTCCAGCACCGGCAGGTGGCCAGCGCTCAGCCGGATGTCGCTCGGCTCGGGCCGCTGCGCTCCGGCGACGACCGGACCGCCGGCGGCGCTCCAGCCGGCGAGGCCGCCGTCGAGGATCCGGACGTCGCCGACCCCGGCCCAGCGCAGCAGCCACCAGGCACGCGCCGCGCTCTGGCCGCCGTTGTCGTCGTAGACGACGACCGGCTGGCCCGCGCGCAGGCCCCAGCGACGGGCGGCCCGTTCGAGGTCCGCCAGCTCCGGCAGCGGGTGGCGGCCCGCCGCCTTCGACGCGGGCGCGGCCAGCTCCGAGTCCAGGTCGACGTAGACGGCGCCCGGAAGATGGCCGTCCAGGTAGTGCTTCTCCCCATCCGGGTCACCGAGTGCCCAGCGCACGTCCAGCAGCGCGGGCACCACCGCGCCGGCGAGCTCCGCCCGCAGGGTGTCGGCGTCGACGAGGACCGTCGCCGCCGCGAGCACCTGGGCGAGGTCGTCGGCCGGCAGCGACCCGGGAGGCGTCCGCTCCGCCACCGCGCGCTGTACGCGGGCCGCGACGGCGGCGTTGACCGGGGCCCGCCGGCCGGCCAGCCGGGCGAGCAGCGCGATCTCGCCGTTGAGGAAGTCGGTCTCGGCGTCGCGGGAGCGCGCCAGGCTCTGCCAGGTGGAGCTGCCACCGCGCTCGTGCCCCTCGATCGGGCGGAACGCGAAGCGGTCCAGCCGCAGCGTGCTTTCCGGGGCGACGTCGGCCGGGTCGTAGCCCGCCGCCGCCAGCACCGCGCGCGCCTCGTCCTGGACGAGCCGCGCGGCACGCTCGCGTCGCGGGCCGGGCGCGTAGAGGGCGTCGAGCGCGAACGTCGCGCTGCCCAGCAGCTTCGCGGCCTTCCAGCGGGAGAGATCGGTGACCAGCTGCGCCTCGAAGCCGGCCGCGACCAGGTCGTCGGTGATCTCCAGGGCCGCCGCGGACGCGGGACCGTCCGGGTAGGTGCCGAGCCAGAAGACCCCGCGGGCCGGCCCGGCCGGGTTCGACACCTCGCCGTCAGCCACGTAGGTCGACGGCACCCAGACCACCGAGCCCACGACCGTGGCGAACCGGCGCAGCGCCGCGCGCTCGGCCTCCAGCCCGTTCTGCACGGTCAGGACCGGCAGCACCTCACCGGCCCGCCACGCGCCACCGGCCACGGGCTGGCGGGCCCACTCGGCGAGCACCTCGTCGGCCTGCTGGGCCTTGGTCGCGAGGACCAGCACGTCCCCGAGCGCGAGACCGACCTCGTCCGGGCCGCCGGCGGCAGGGACGTCGAGCGCCCACGAGCCGTCCGGGTTGAAGTAGCGGACCTGGCCGGCGCGCAGCAGCTCCAGCTGGCGCCCCCGGCCGACCAGGACGACCTCGCGGCCGGCCCAGCGCAGCTCGGCGGCCAGCGTCACCCCGACGGCGCCGGAACCGACGATCACGTATCTAGGCATCGGTGCCCACCGGCGCGCGCAGCGGCTCGGTCACCGCGATCGGGGTCAGCTCGGCGCTGGCGCGCAGCCGCTCGAGGAACTGCACCACCGCCGCGGCGACGGTGCGGTGTGTCTGGTCGTTCAGCGCGTCGTGACGGCCGCCCGCGATCGTCACCAGCTCGGCGCGCGGCGCCGCCGCGTACCAGCCGCGGGCCCCGGCGACCGGGCTGACGATGTCGTCGCGGCCGTGCAGACCGAGCAGCGGCAGGTCGAGCCGGCCGGGGATGGCCGGGTCGAGCCAGGCGGCGGGCGGGTCGGCGAACAGCGCCGCCCGGCGCACGCCCCCGGCGGTGATCCGGGCCTGGTGGGCCGGGCACGCGGTCCGGATGCCGAGCTCCTCGTCCCACTCGGTGGCCGCCGAGTGGCTGACGCGGGCCGGCAGGCCGGCCAGCACGAGCGCGGCCACCGCGGCCAGCTCGCCGTTCGCCGCGAGGTAGGTGGCGAACGCCGCGCCCGCGTCCGAGCCGACCACGATCCGCGGCACCTCCGCGTCCGCCTTGGCCAGCACGTCGAGCAGCTCGTCGCGGGCCCGGCCGGGATCGTCGCTGGGCGCCGCCACGGCGTGGACCCGGTAGGCGTCGTTGGCCAGCCGTCGACCGAACCGCTCGTAGACCTGCGGGTCCTCCCCGCGGCCGGGCAGCACGACGAGCGTGCCGCGCAGCGCCGGGCCGCTGGGCTCGTGCCAGCTGCGGACAGCCGTCTCGGGGGCGAGGGTCATGACGGACCTTTCGTCGAGGAGGTCGAGGGCAGGCGCCAGCGCGCCGCGTCGGGCGGCCTCGGGCAGGGCAGGAGACAACAGCCGGCGACACCGGCGGCCTGGGCGAAGGCGCCGACCGCCGGGCACTGGGGGCCGGGCGGTCGCACGACAAGGAGGTGGTGCCGCGCGCCGGCGCGGCGGTAGTTACGGCGTCAGCGGGTCAACGACAACAGGTGGCGCCGCGGCGCATGAAGTCGATCACGCGACGGCGCGTGAGGCGCCGTCCGGAAGCGCGCAGGGACGCGGCCGAGCGTTCGGCGACCGACCGCGGCACACGGTCCTCGCGACTCATCTCGACCATGTCAGTGAACATAGTAGATTGATGCCTCGGCGGCCAACGACGATTCGCGATCGCACCGATCGCGAACGCTTATCACCCCGGCCGGAATCACGGCTACGATCCGTGATGGCGTTCCGCCGGTCGAGGCCAATCAGCGCAACCCCCGATCGAGAAACGACAGCCCAGCTACCCTGTCGACATGGTGGGCGTACTGGACATAGTCGCGCTCCGCAGTCTTACGTCGATCGCGGACTCCGGCGGCTTCCGCCGGGCGGCCGACAGCCTGCACCTGTCCCAGTCCGCCGTAAGCCAGCACGTCCGGCGCCTCGAACAGGTCTGTGGCCGTCCCCTGGTACGCCGCGGCGGCAACCGCGCGCACTTCACCCCGGAGGGCGAGCTGCTCCTCGCCGAGGCACGCAAGATCCTGGCGGCCCACGATGACGCCCTCGAACGCCTGCGCGCGGCGCACAGCCCCGAGCGCACCCTGGTGATCGGGGCCACCGAGCACGCCGCCGACCTGCTGCTTCCCTCGATCACCGCCCGGCTGCGGACAAGCTTCCCCGGCTGCTCGGTCCGGTTCCGGATCGACCGCGGCAGGCAGCTCAACGACCGGCTCGACGAGGGCGCCCTCGACGCGTCCCTGTTCATGGGCGACGTCCGCGGGCGCAACGTCAGCCCGGCCGGAGCGCTCCCGCTCGCCTGGTACGCCGCACCCGGCTGGCACCCGCCGGCCGACCGGCGCGCAGGCATCCCCCTTGTCGCCATCGACGAGCCCTGCACCATCCGCCGCCGGGCCCTGAAGGTGCTCGGCGACAGCGGCCTGACGGGGTCGGTCGTCTGCGAGGCCGGCCACCTGGCCGGGGTGCTGCACGCCGCGCGCGCGGGCCTCGGCGTCGCACTGCTCGCCCACCTCGGCACGGCGCCGGAGGGCCTGGAACAGCGGTACGACCTGCCAGCGGTCGAGCCCGAGCCGCTGCACGTCCGGGGCCGACGCGGGGCACCGGCGGCGCTGGTGACGGCAGTAGCCGAGGCCGCGGGCGGCGTCCTGCGCGAGCCGCACCCGGACCCGGCCGTCAGCGCGTCAGCTCACCGCGGTTGATCCAGCAGGTGCTGACCGGCGACGTCCCTGGACAGGTACGGGCCGCGGAACCCGCGTCGGGGACCAGCCGGTCCCGCGCCACCGACCGGACGGCACCGTAGACAGCGACGCCGCCGAGACCGCCTGTCGAGTACAGCCCACGGCGCCGGGCTCGGCCGTTGCTCCGCGACCAGGGCCAGGCGCGCGGACCGTCGAACGGGCACTCTCCGCAACAAGGTAACTGCGCGCGAGATCGATCATGAAGCTTTTCTTGACAGATTCCAGAAAAGGGGGCCAGAGTGCTAGGAGTGGTCACGACCTCGGACTGTGAGCGGATGTTGCGCGGGGCTGCCCTGCGGGTCACCCGCCCTCGGGTGGCCGTGCTCGGGGCGGTGTACGCGCATCCGCACGCCGACACGGACTCGATCATCGGGGCCGCCCGCGGAGACCTCCCCGACGTGTCCCACCAGACCGTGTACGACGCGTTGCGCGCGTTGACGTCCGCGGGCCTGGTACGGCGCATCCAGCCGTCGGGGTCCGTGGCCCGCTACGAGTCGCGGGTCGGTGACAACCACCACCACGTGGTGTGCCGGTCCTGCGGTGCCATCGCGGACGTCGACTGTGCCGTCGGCGACACGCCGTGCCTGACCGCGTCCGACGACCGCGGCTACTCGGTCGACGAGGCGGAGGTCACCTACTGGGGCCTGTGCCCCGACTGTTCCACGATCAGGAGTCCGGACCGACCCTGATCCGCCGACGCTCGGAGGGAAGTCAAGTGTCCGAGAACCACGATGCCGCCGTTGGTGACTTGAACAGCAGCGAGAACGGCGGCTGCCCGGTCGTTCACTCGCGTGCCCCGCACCCCACCCAGAGCGGTGGGAACCGCGGCTGGTGGCCCAACCAGCTCAACCTCAGGGTCCTCGCCAAGAACCCGGCGGTAGCCAACCCGCTCGGCGAGGACTTCGACTACGCCGCCGCGTTCAGGACCCTCGACCTGGCCGCCGTGAAGCGGGACATCACCGAGGTGCTGACGACCTCGCAGGACTGGTGGCCCGCGGACTTCGCCAACTACGGCCCGCTCATGATCCGGATGGCGTGGCACAGCGCCGGCACGTACCGGATCAGTGACGGCCGTGGCGGCGCGGGCGCCGGCCAGCAGCGGTTCGCGCCGCTGAACAGCTGGCCTGACAACGGCAACCTCGACAAGGCGCGGCGGCTGCTCTGGCCGGTGAAGAAGAAGTACGGCCAGAAGATCTCCTGGGCCGACCTGATGGTCCTCGCCGGCAACGTCGCCCTGGAGTCGATGGGCTTCCAGACCTTCGGCTTCGGCGGCGGCCGCCCGGACGTCTGGGAGCCCGAGGAGGACGTGTACTGGGGCCCCGAGACGACCTGGCTCGGCGACGAGCGCTACACCGGCGACCGGGAGCTGGAGAACCCGCTGGGCGCGGTGCAGATGGGCCTGATCTACGTCAACCCGGAGGGCCCGAACGGCACCCCCGACCCGATCGCCTCGGCCCGCGACATCCGCGAGACGTTCCGCCGGATGGCGATGGACGACGAGGAGACCGTCGCGCTGATCGCCGGCGGCCACACCTTCGGCAAGACGCACGGCGCCGGCCCGGCGGACAACGTCGGCCCCGAGCCGGAGGGCGCCCCGATCGAGCAGCAGGGCCTCGGCTGGAAGAGCGCGTACGGCACGGGCAAGGGCGGCGACGCCATCACCAGCGGCCTCGAGGGCACCTGGACCCCCACGCCGACCATCTGGGACAACAGCTTCTTCGAGACCCTGTTCGGCTACGAGTGGGAGCTGTTCGACAGCCCCGCGGGCGCGCACCAGTGGCGCCCCAAGGACGGCGCCGGCGCGGACGCCGTCCCCGACGCGCACGACCCGTCGAAGCGCCACGCCCCGACGATGCTCACGACGGACCTCGCGCTGCGGCTCGACCCGGTCTACGAGACCATCTCGCGGCGCTTCAAGGACAACCCGGACGCCTTCGCGGACGCCTTCGCGCGGGCCTGGTTCAAGCTCACCCACCGCGACATGGGCCCGGTCGCGCGCTACCTGGGGCCCGAGGTCCCGACCGAGGAACTGCTCTGGCAGGACCCGGTCCCCCCGGTGACCAGCCCGCTGGCCGACGCGGCCGACGTCGCCGCTCTCAAGGCCCAGGTGCTCGCGTCGGGCCTGTCTGTCCCGCACCTGGTCTCGGCCGCGTGGGCCGCCGCCTCGACGTTCCGCGGCAGCGACAAGCGCGGCGGCGCCAACGGTGGGCGCATCCGCCTGGAGCCCCAGCGTGACTGGGAGGTCAACGAGCCCGACCAGCTCGCGACGGTCCTGCGGACCCTGACCGGGATCCAGGAGGCCTTCAACGGCGCCCAGCCCGGTGGCAAGCAGGTCTCGCTGGCCGACCTGGTCGTGCTCGCCGGCGACGCCGCCGTCGAGAGGGCCGCGAGGAGCGCCGGTGTCGAGGTCGAGATCCCGTTCATCCCGGGCCGCACCGACGCGTCGCAGGAGCAGACCGACGTCGAGTCGTTCGCCGCGCTGGAGCCGATCGCGGACGGGTTCCGTAACTACCTGGGGAAGGGCCAGCGCCTGCCGGCCGAGTTCCTGCTGGTCGACCGGGCGAACCTGTTGACGCTCTCCGCCCCGGAGATGACGGTCCTGGTCGGCGGCCTGCGTGTCCTCGGCGCGAACTACCAGCAGTCGCCGCTCGGCGTCCTGACCGCGGCCCAGGGGGCGCTGACGAACGACTTCTTCGTCAACCTGCTCGACCTGGGCACGACCTGGGCCCCGACAACGCAGGACGCGGACGTCTTCGAGAGCCATGACGAAGGCGGCCGGGTCAGGTGGACCGGCAGCCGCGTGGACCTGGTCTTCGGCTCGAACTCCGAGCTGCGGGCGATCGCGGAGGTGTACGCGAGCGACGACGCGAAGGAGAAGTTCGTGCACGACTTCGCCGCGGCCTGGGCCAAGGTCATGAACCTCGGCCGCTACGACCTGGGCTGATCGCGACCGAGGTTTCCCGGGCGGCCCGGGCCGCCCGGGAAACCCTTGGCCTGCCGTCGGCCGGGACGCGGCCTGGCCGCCAGCCGGGACGAGGGGTACGCATCCCTTCACTCACCGTCGCGGTCTGCGCCCAGACGGGTAGGGCGTCCCCGTGAGGCTGACGGCCTTCCGGCAGCGGCCGCCCTCGGGCTTCCCGTCTGGCCACGAAGCCCGCCCGGTCCGCGACGGTGGCCAGGCCGGGGACCAGCGCGGCTACGTCGCGCCGGCCGCCTCACCCTTTTCGCGCCATCCATGGGGGTCTGTGCGGGAGATCAGGTGGCCGCTCGTAGGGTCGACGCAGGAAGTGGCACGAACCGGCACTCGTGGCCGCGGACTGTACGGCCCTCCTACGGCCATAACTGACACTGAATGGGTGGTAGGCAGACCATGCGAGTGCTGTTGGCGACACTCCCCGAGCTGAGCCACGCCCTGCCGACGGTGCCGGTGTGCTGGGCGCTGAGGGCAGCCGGCGCCGAGGTGCTCGTCGCGAGCGGCGGCGACGTGGTCAAGATCGCGGGTGCCGGCCTGCCGGTGGTGGACCTGCTGCCCGGCCGGGGCATCGCCCAGTTCCTCAATGCCTTCGACGTGGCTGCCCTGTCCACCTCGGGCGACGGCCCGGCCGAGAGCCCGTCCACTCAGCCGGAGCCCGCCGCGCCCGCGCAGCCATCGGTGTCGGAGGCACTGACCGAGGCCCCGGAGTACGCGGGCTTCCTGCCGCACGTGAGCGAGATCCTGCCCGAGGCCGATGTCGCCGAGCTCATGGAGATGATGCACGGCTTCGTCGAGGTCGCCGAGCGGTGGCGGCCCGACGTGATCATCTACGGCCCGATGACCGTCGGCGCGCTGGCCGCCGCCGCCAAGCTGGACATCCCCGCCGTCGAGCACGGCTTCGGCTTCCTGCGCACCGCGGGCCTCGACCCGCTGCTGCGCGCGCTGGCCGGCGAGGTGTTCGACCGGCACTGCGTGGACCTGCCGGGCAAGCGGTACGGGATCGACGTGGCACCGCCGAGCATGCTGGAGAGCGAGCCACAGGGCTGGTCGATGCGGTACGTCCCCTACAACGGCGGCGCGGTCGTGCCCGACTGGCTGAACGAGGCGCCGGCCCGGCCGCGGGTGCTCGTCACGCTGGGCAACCTCATCCCCCAGCTGTCGGGGTCGAGCGGGCACAACCTGGTCGGGCGAATCCTCCAGCAGGCGGCCACCGTCGACGCCGAGTTCGTGCTGGCGCTGGGCGCCGTGGACCCGAGCGGCCTCGGCGGGCTCCCGCCGAACGTCCGGGCCGTCGGCTACATGCCGCTGACCCAGCTGCTGCCGACCTGCTCCGCGGTCATCCACCACGGGGGCGCGGGCACCAGCATGGGCGCGCTGGACGCCGGCATCCCGCAGCTCGTCGTTCCGCACCTGTTCGACCACCAGCACACCGCGGACGTGGTGGTGAAGCGCGGCGCCGGCATGGCGCTGGACCTGGTGGCCGAGCCCGACCTGCCAGCCGGCCTCCTGGACGCGCTGGTGCGCGACGAGCACCTGCGCGCGGGTGCCCGCGAGGTCCAGGCGGAGATCCGCGCCATGCCGACCCCGGCCGAGATCGCGACGCGCATCTTCGACCTGGTGGCCGGCTGACCAGCTGGCTGAACGGCCGCTACGTCGAGGAATCGGGGCTGTCGGCGCCCGCGAGGAGGGAGAACGCGCGGTCACGCCGCCGGTCCCAGCGCTCGGCCCGCTGCCTGGCCCGCGCCATCTTCGGCGGGTCATAGCGGCGCCGCGCCCATGGGCTTCGTGGTGCCGCGAGCCGGGTCACACCCCAGATCCCGAGCACGGTCACGAAGACGCTGAACATCGCGACCCAGGGCTTCCCCTTGATCGCGGTCAGCACCGTGAGGGACAGGTTGAACAGCACGAGGGCCACCAGCGACCAGCGGGCGGAACGCTCGTCGTCGCTGATGTCGGCCAGGCCGAAGGGCGCGGCCCGGACCAGGAAGAGCCCCGTCAACGCCGTTGCGACGATCACGGCGTCGACCGAGGAACGCCCCTCCTTGGTCCAGTAGACATCCTGCAGGTGGAGCAGGAGCGCGAACTCGTCGAGCACGAGGCCGGCCCCGATGCCGAAGACCAGCGCGAGAACATCCCGCCACGGCCCGGCGCCGCTGGTCCCAAAACCGATCGTGCCGGTGGTCAGCATGATGAGAACACCGAAGAACTCATGATGCACGTGCACGCCACCTGCCGAGATGTTCCCGGGCCACCATCGGACGTTCGCCCGGATAAGCCGGGCCGAGGTTCTGATGAACAGGAATCCGCCGACAAGGCCGACGAGAAGCAGAAGCAATGGCTGGCGACCGGTTCTGATGATCTGGTCATGATACGAGCCGGCAAGCCAGGACCACCTCATGCGCGGAGTCTTGCAGTTCGCCCCCGCGCAGGCCCGGCGCGCGTTTGCGATCAGGGCGGGCCGTCGATATTCATGTGACTCCAGGGACCGGGTCCGAGGCCTCATTCGAAAGGCAGGCGGCGGGCGTAGTGGTCGACGTCGAAACGCAGCTCCCGAGCGCCACGCTGCCCAGGTTCCACCGGGGCCGCACCCTGGCCGCCGGGCGCCGGCAGCGCGAGCGGGTCCGCCGACTGGCCGCCCTGGGGGCCGTCGCGGTCGCCGCGTTGGACGTCGCGACGGCGCTGCTGCCCGCTCCCCGGGGCCGGCTCGTCGCCCTCGTCGAGGTGCTCCCGGTCGAGCTGCCGCAGACCGCCGGCGCCGCCCTGGTCTTCGTCGCCGCCGCGCTGTGCCTGCTCGGGCGGGGGCTGCGCCGTGGGCAGCGGCTCGCGCTGCTCGGTACCGAGGCCGCCCTGGCCGGGTCGGCGGCACTGCATCTGCTGCGCGGCCTGCAGTTCGAGGCGGCGGCGGTGAACGTGCTGGTCGGTGGCCTGCTGTGCTGGCAGCGGGCGGCCTTCCCCGTCCGGGCGAACGCCGCGACGGTGCGACGGGCGCTGCTGCTGGCCGGCTCGGGAGCGGTCGTGGCGGTGGGCGCGGCCACGGGCTTCGTGCTGGCGGTCGGCGGGCATCAGCACGCCGGGGAGTCGGCCCGCGCGGTCGTCGAGCGGCTGGCCGGCGACGACCAGGCCCCGCTGCCGGCCGGGACCTTCGTGACGCCGGCACTCACCAGCGCCGGGCTCGCGCTTCTGATCACCGTCGGGTGGCTGGTCCTGTCCCCCCGGCTGCCCGTTCCGCGCGGCCAGGCCGCGCACCTGGCCGACCGGGAGCGGGCCCGCGCGGTCGTCGCGGCCCATGGCGGCGACACGCTGGCGTACTTCGCGCTGCGGGACGACAAGCAGTGGATGTTCAGCGGCAACAGCGTCGTCGCGTTCGCGGTGCGCAACGGGGTCTGCCTGGTCTCCCCCGACCCCATCGGGCCGGTCGTCGACCGGGAGCAGGTCTGGGCGGACTTCAGTGCCTACGCCGAGCGGCACGGCTGGTCGCTCGCCGTCGTCGGCGCCTCCCGCGACTGGCTGCCCCGCTATGAGGAGGTTGGCCTGCGGCCGGTCTACCTGGGTGACGAGGCGATCCTGGACTGCGCGGCGTTCACCCTGGAAGGCCGGACGATGAAGAGTTTGCGCGGCGCGCACAACCGGCTCACGAAGGCCGGCTGCACGGTCAGCTTCCACGACCCCGCGCGGCTCGGCGGGGAACTCGCGGCGGCGCTGACCGGCCTGGCCGGTGACACCCGGCACGGCGACGCCGAGCGTGGGTTCTCGATGACCCTGTCGCGCCTGTTCGACCCGCTGGACACCGGACTGCTGCTGACGGTCGCGCACGACCCGGCGGGTGCCCCGCTGGGGTTCATCCAGTGGGTGCCGTCCAGCGACATCGACGGCTGGTCACTGGACGTGATGCGGCGTTCGGCGGACCCCGACACCCCCAACGGCGTCACCGACTTCATGGTCATCGCCACGGCGATCCACCTGCGCGAGCGGGGCGAGCGCGGCCTGGGTCTCAACTTCGCGATCCTGCGCGCCATCCTGGCCGACGAGAGCCCGGGGCGCGGCACGGCGCTGTTGCGGAACGCGCTGCACCGGCTGTCGGAACATGCCCAGATCGAGTCACTCTGGCACTTCAACGAGAAGTACCGTCCCCAGTGGCGGCCCCGCTACGTCCTGCTGGACGCGCTGGAGCACGCCGCGGTCCAGGGCATCACCATCGCCGAGGCGGAAGGGGTCGACGAGATTCCGGTCATCGGCCGTTTCCTCTCCGCCGGCGGCAGTTCGTGATCGCGTTCGCCTGGTCCCTCGCGGCCGCCGTCGCGGCGGCGGTTCTCTACGGGACCAGCAGCGTGCTGCAGGCCCACGCGGCCGGACGCGGCGCCGCGGTCGCCGACCTGCTGCGGCACCCGGCGTACCTCCTCGGGCTGCTGTTCGACGGCGTCGCCTGGCTGTTGTCGCTGCTGGCGTTGCGGCACCTGCCGCTGTTCGTCGTCCAGTCGGTCCTGGCCGGCTCCCTGGCGGTCACCGCCGTGCTGGGCTTCGTCGTGCTGCGGGTGCCGCTGCGACGTTCGGCCGCCGTCGCCGTCGGGGTGCTCGTCACCGCCCTCGTGGTGCTGGCCGGCTGCGGCGGCCACCAGCCGGCGACGACGACCAGCGGTGCCGTCCGGCTCGGGCTGCTCGTCGGCGCGGTCGCGCTGCTGGTGCCGGCGGCCCTGGCCCGCGGGACCGAGCCCTTGGGCCTGGCGCTCCTGGCCGGGCTGGCGTACTCGGGCGCGGCCCTCGGCGCCCGCGCCCTGCAGGGTCAGGCGACCGGGCTCGTGCGCCTGCTGGAACAGCCGCTGGCCTACGCCGTGCTGCTGTACGGCGCGGCGGGAACCTACGCCTACGCCCAGGCGCTTGAGCGGGGCGAGGTGACGGCCGTGACCGCGACGCTCTGGTCGGTCGAGGTCGTCGTCCCGGCCGTCGTGGGGCTGTCCGTGCTGGGGGACACGGTCCGGTCGGGCTGGTGGCCCGCGCTGGCGCTGTCGCTGGTCGCGGTGCTCGGCGCGACCCTCGTGCTGTCCAGATCGGAAGGCGCAAACGCTCCCGTGCACGCCACCACGTAGTACGGCCGGCGCCCTCTGGACTTGTTCTCCGCACCTGCACCCTATGGTCAGGACGAGCGATCTCTTGTCGGCCCACCGTCCGGCTGCCGGGCGTCCGGAGGGTGAAATCTGACAGGATTCAACTCGTTCGATCACAGCGGGTGCGGGTTGTCGATGCGAGCCCCACTTCATGATCAAAAATGGCATCGGCCGGGGCATCGAAACCCCATGTGCGGAAGACAGGTCTAGAGGCCCAACACGGCGCGGACGACCCGGTCGCGCAGCGCCGCCGGAAGGTGGGCCAGGTCAGCCGCTCGCCGGCTTGGCGAAGTCCATCCGGAGACGGGTCAGTTTCGAGGCCTTGATCCGCCAGGTGCCGTCGGCCTTCTCATAGGTCTCGTGGTAGTGGCCGAACCCGTTGAGATCGGTTCCGTCCGGGAAACGAACCCGATCCTCCATCGCCCAAATACCGTCCGCCGACGACGGCGAGGTCATGGTGATCTCCGGGGTATGGCACTGATGGACCGTGACAGTGTCCGCGAGCGCGACCCGAAGGAACTCCAGAAAGGCATCCCCACCGGTGACGACATTTCCACCGTAATCCGTGGTGTCGATAACGACGTCATCCGTGAGGACCTGGCGATAACCCTCCCAGTCCTTCGTGTCGAGTAATCGGCAGTACCTGGCCTTGAGCTGCTTGATCGCCTCGATGTCATCCATGGGCGTCATCACCATTCCCTTCGGAGCAAGGCCGCGCCTGCGCACGCCGCCGACGAGACGGTGGCGCCAGCCGTCGCCCGCGACCAGCGACGTCATCCGTCGCGGTTGATCACGAGAGTCTGAACGTAGCTGCCAGGCGGCAGGCAAGTCAAAACTTGTCGGTCGTCAGGCATCTTTCGTAGGCTGTCAGCCATGAGTGCGTCTGCCAGCGGACTCCGACGCACGCAGGCCGAGCGCCGCGCGGCATCCGAGGCGGCGTTGCTGCAGGCGGCGGCGGAGCTCATCGCCGAGGTCGGCATCGATCGGGCGTCGCTACGCGGCGTCGGAGTCCGTGCCGGCATCAGCCGAGCGATGCCCGCCTACCACTTCGGGTCGAAGGATGGCCTGGTCGGCCGGCTGATCGACCACGCGTACGGACGGACCTTCGAAGCGACGATCGCGGCCCTTCACCTGACCGATGACGACATCGAGCGGCTTCCCCGACTTGAGCTGCTGCGCGCGATCATCGAGACCTACATCAAGATCGTGAGTTCCGGCGGGAGCGTCGAAGAACGGGCCGTCGTCGTCATGTGGGGCGCCACCTTCCCCTCAGGAAGCGATCTACCAGCGATGATCCGCGCCGACGAGGCGACTCACGCGGCCCTGACGCACGTCATCCAGCAGGGGCAGCACGAAGGCTCCATCCAGCCGCACGTCGACGCCGACGCGGCGGCCCTGCTCATCATGGGCATGGCACGTGGAGTGGCTGCGCTGTCCCTCTCCCACCCGGACGCGGCCGACCCGGCTCGCGTCCGCGAACTGTGCGGAAAGGCCATCACCGCCCTCCTGGGAACGCCCTAAGCGAGGCGTCACCGAACGGTTGGTTCCGCGATCGCAAAGGTCGGCCCGCCAGAGTGCGGCGCAAAATGGGATGGCGGCGAGGACCAGGACACCCGGCTGGCCTCGTCGTTCGGCCCGGCGGCGACCGCGTACGCGAAGCACCGCCCCGACTATGCGCACGCCGCGGTGCGCTGGGCGCTCAAGCCCGCACCCGGCCCCGCGAGTGCTCGATCTCGGCGCCGGAACCGGAAAGCTGACCGCCGCGCTGGTCGCGCTGGGGGCCGGCGTCATCGTGGTCGAGCCCGACCCGGCGATGCCGACCGAGCTGCGGATCGCGCTCGCCGGTCGCCAACCCAGGCCGGGTCGTGTTGAGCGAACCGGAGGCGGCACCGAGCCGCAGAGCCTTGATCATGTCCGCGCCCCGGGCGAGCGCGGCGGTGATCCCCGCGGTCATCGAGTCGCCCGCGCCGTGGTGGTCAACCAGGTGGAACGTCGGCGCTAACGCGCAGACCAACGCGCGACAGCTCATCGACCTGCTGGCCGGCGCTGACACCCAGTAGCGCCGGCCAGCCGACGGCTCGGTCGAGGCGACGGCGTGCGCTCAACGCACCGCGTCGCGGACGCGATCGATGATCGACGCGACAGGCCCCACGGTCCACTGCGCGGCGGTCGAACCCGCGGTGGACGGATGCGGGTGGGTGGGAGCGATCTTCTCCGCCGTGCGCAGCCGGCGGCCCATCTTCTCGAGCTCCTCCTCGTCGCGAACGCCCCGCACCCGCGGAAACTCCTCGCTCTCCTCGTGCTCGGCGTGATCGGAGACCGCGCGCTCGAAGTCGGCCAGCCTGGCGTCGAACTCGGCGCTGTTGACGTCCATCTTCTCCAGCGCCTTGAGAACGTGGCTGGCTTCGTCCTCCTCGTGGTCGCGGGCCGTGGCGACGGCCTTCTCGACCTGCGAGGTTACCGGTCGAACGATCATCTCCTCGGCGGTCTCGTGGACCGCGAGCAGGGCGCGCAGCTCGTCGAAGGCCTGCTGCTTGTGCTGACCCGTCTCGGTCCGGACCTCGGCGAACAGGTCACGAATACGAGCGTGCTGGTTGAGCAGGACGGCCACGACGTCGTCCGCTGGCAGCGCGGCCGCTCGGGCCCGCTCGACGTCGGCTTCACTCATCGTCATGGCTTCCTCCTCGCGGTGCCGGTTGTTCGTTCTGTGCGCAGGTCTCGCCATGCCCCTGCGCTTCGGGCCTAACCGCTCACACGGACGCGTTTTCGAGGAGATTGTCCTGTTACGCAGCGCTACGACGCCGACGGTCACCGCGGCTCACGGTTCGGCATCATGAACGCCACCGCCGGCACGGTGGCGCCTGTCCCCACCTTTACTGCCTCGGCTGCCAAGCTGGTAAATGCCGGCAGCCCTACCTTCTCGTCTCGACCGTCGAGGCCCTCGGCGCCACCGACAACCTGATCAACGCTCGGTGCTTCCCAGACCGCTCCGACGGGCCAGACCCGCATTCCCCCACACAAACCACCATCGAACTCGACCACAGCACGACTGGACCCTCAAAGGGCACAGCAAAATGCCGCCCGGGCTTCACCCGAACGGCGCATCGACTTCCAAAACCCAGAGCCATCAAGATCATGTTTCGAACTTGGCAACTTTGGTGGAGCTGAGGGGATTCGAACCCCTGACCCTCACACTGCCAGTGTGATGCGCTACCAGACTGCGCCACAGCCCCATATTCGTTTTTCCCCTGCCGGGGGCCTTACTGTACTACACGTTCCGCTGGTCGGTGTTTAGCCGTCTTTGCCGTCCGTGTCCGTACTTTACTACCCTGCCGCTCGGCTCAGCCGACCTGCACGGGAGACCTCCCGTGCGACCGACCGGTGGTCAGCGGGCCGGTTGCGGCCGTGTCGGCGAGTCTATCGGATCCGTGTCCGGCGCCGAGGCGGAGCCCTCGCCGACCAGGCCATCGCCGATCATCACCGTCTGGCTGGGTAGCACCACCGAAGTGGCCCCGGGCCGCGGATCGAAGTCGACCTTACCAGCTCGCGGGACCCCGACATTGTGCTCCCGGACGCGGAACCGTCCGTGCTCGCTGCCCAACAGGGTCCACCGGCAGTTGGCCAGCGGACCGAAGTGCCACCAGGTGTCCGGCGGCAGCCCGAGCAGGTGGCCGATGAGCGACCGGGCGGTGCCTCCGTGCAGCACGAACAGCACGAGGCTGTCCGGGCCGCCCGGGAGTCCAGCGGCGACGAGCTCGTCGAACAGCGCGCCGGCCCGGTCCGCCACCTCGAAGTAGGTCTCGCCTCCCCCGCGACGGATGTCCTCGCCGCGCCGCCAGGCGGCGTCCTCCTCGGGATAGAGCCGGCTTGCCTCCTCGGAGTTCAGCCCGGACCATCGACCGAGGTCGATCTCACGCAGCCTGGCGTCCGACCGGTAGGGCAGCCCGATCAGCTCGGCGGTCGCGCGGCAGCGGATCAGGTCGGAGGAGACCACCAGGTCGGGCCGCATCGCGGCGATGACGGGCGCTACCCGCGCGGCCTGCGCTCGGCCGACCTCGTCCAGCGGCGGGTCAGCCTGGCCCTGGAAGCGCCCGGAGTCGTTCCAGCCCGTCCGGCCATGCCGCAGGAGCAGCAGCCTCACCAGGAGCCGGCCCGCCCGCTCGGGTCGCCGAGGGAGCCACACCCGGCACTGCCGACTCCGGCTCCGGAGCCGCCGCCGACGGGGACGGCGGTCCTGGCCGCGGCGTCCCGGTCGGTGAACTCGATCTGTGGGCAGTCCTTCCAGAGCCGCTCGAGGTCGTAGAAGTCGCGCTCCTCGGTGCGCTGGACGTGCACGACGATCTCGACGAAGTCGAGCAGCACCCACCGGCCCTCCCGCTCGCCCTCGCGGCGCAGCGGCTTGACCCCGATCAGGCGCAGCTTCTCCTCGACCTCGTCGACGACGGCCTTGACCTGCCGTTCGTTGTCGGCGGAGGCGAGCACGAAGCAGTCCGTGAGGGCCAGCCGGTCGCTGACGTCCAGGACCGTGATGTCCTTCGCGAGCTTGTCGGCGGCGGCCTGTGCCGCGATGAGGGCGAGTTCGACGGCCCGGGGGGAAGCGGTCACGCTACGAGTTCTCCAAGAGGTTGGTCGCCGGTGTGGCGGAGCGGGGCGCCGTCGTCCGCGGGCACACGACGCCAACCAGGACACGGTAGCCGTCGACGCACGGGAGGTCACGGCGGTATTGCCCCGGTTCGTCTGGCCCGTGACCAGGGTCACCGCCGACAGACCAGGACCGAGCCCGCCCCGACGGCCGGGGCAAGGCCGTCCGGGCTGGCCGAACGGCCGTCTGACCGGCCCGTTCGCCCAGGCCCGCCTACCAGGGTCGCACAGCGCCGGCCGGCGGAGCCCGACGTGGACCGTGGTCCGCCGGGCGCCCCGCCGCTACCGGAACGGGGAGAACGAGCGCCTCAGCCCTGGCCAGCGGGAAGGCCGCCGGAGTGGGGCTGGTAGAGGCCCCGCTTCACGATGTACCGGACGACCGCGTCCGGGGTCAGGTACCAGATGGGCGCGCCGCGGCCGACGCGGTCGCGGATGTCGGACGACGAGATCGCCAGCGCCGGCACCTCCAGCAGGCTCAGGGACTGGGCCGGCAGGCTGGCGTCGAAGGTCAGCACATAGCCCGGCCGGGTCACGCCGACGAAGTGCGCGAGCGGGAACAGCTCGTGGACGTCACGCCAGGTGAGGATCTGGGCGAGCGCGTCGGCGCCGGTGATGAAGAAGAGCTCCGCGTCCGGGTACTGCTCCTTCAGCTCGCGCAGCGTGTCGATCGTGTAGGTCAGGCCGCCTCGGTCGATGTCGATGCGGCTGACGGTGAACTGCGGGTTGCCCGCGGTGGCGAGGAACGTCATGAGATAGCGGTCCTCGGCCGGCGAGACCTCGCGGTCCGCCTTCTGCCAGGGCTGGCCGCTGGGAACGAAGACGACCGCGTCGAGAACGAACAGCGCGGCGACCTCGCTCGCCGCGACGAGGTGGCCGTTGTGGACCGGGTCGAACGTTCCGCCCATGACGCCGAGCCGTCGCACCAGGGGCGCCGTGCCACCGCCGCTCATCGGTACCTCGGGTCCGGCGCGGGCGACAGCGCCCGGCCGTCGGGGATCCGCCGGCCGGCCGTCAGCCGGAGCCACCGTGGCGGCGCTGCCTCGCCGCGGTCGCGAAGGCCCTTGTTTGGCACCGTCGGACAGTAACGCCGTACGCGGACGACGCGCCCCGCTCAGCCGGGATGGAACCGCAGGGAGTGACTCGCGCCATACCCTTGACAGAGGCGGCCCCGCTCGGGCCGGCTGACATGCGTCGCACCGTGCGGACGCGGAGTACCGACCACACAAGTGCGGAGTACCGACCACACAAGTGCGGAGTACCGACCGCGGGAGTGGAGGCAGCCCGACAACGCGGTGGTAGGAGGCCCGTCGGCGACGAGTCACCGGTTGGTAACCCCGTCGACGCCAAAGAGCCCCACCGAGTGGCCTCCTGGCGGCTAGGCTCGGGGGCGCCGACGGAGGCACTGGTCACAACGGCTCGCGCCCACGGCGGTGGACCTGAACCGCCCGGCTCGACGTGCCCCACGTCGGAACAGCGGAAACAGTGCCCGCACCACCGGTCAACACCTGGCCCGCCCAGACGCACGGCGCCACCGGGCGGGCGCCCTGGCGGTATTGGAGGCCGACCATGCCGGTACCCGGCTCGCGCCCCAGCGGGCGCCATGCGACTCGGCCTGGCCCGGCGCGTCCTGGCGGCTCAAGCCGGCCGCTGTCGGCCGCGCGGCCCGACTCCGCGCCGCCCCGGCCCGCGCCGCCCGGCTCGGGCACGCCCGGCCGGCCGCTCGCGCACCGCCGGATCCGGCCGTGGCGGTAAGCCCGGGCCTCAGCCCGTTCGCCGGCAAGCCGGCGGACCCGGCCGAGCTTGTCGACGTCGACGCCCTGATCGCCGCCTACCACGACGTCCACCCGGACGCCGCCGACCCGGCGCAGCAGGTCGCGTTCGGGACGTCCGGCCACCGTGGCTCCTCACTGAACGGCTCGTTCAACGCCGACCACATCCTGGCGACGACCCAGGCGATCTGCGAGTACCGGTCGGCAGCCGGCTTCGACGGTCCGCTGTTCGTCGGTATCGACACGCACGCGCTGTCCGCCCCCGCGCTCCAGAGCGCGCTGGAGGTGCTGGCCGCGCACGGGATCGACGTCCGGATCGCGCCGGACGGCGAGGCCACCCCCACGCCGGTGATCTCGCACGCGATCCTCACCCACAACCGGTCCGGCCGGCCGGGGGTGGCCGACGGCATCGTCGTCACCCCGTCGCACAACCCGCCGACCGACGGCGGGTTCAAGTACAACCCGCCGCACGGCGGCCCGGCGGGCACCGAGGTCACCGGCGCGATCCAGAACCGGGCGAACGAGCTGCTGCGCGCGGGCCTGGCCGGGATGAGCCGGCTGCCGTACGAGAAGGCTCGCGCGGCCGCGACGGTGCACGACTACGTGACCGCCTACGTCGACGACCTGGTCGAGGTCGTCGACCTGGGCGCCGTACGCGGCGCCGGCGTCCGGATCGGCGTCGACCCGCTGGGCGGGGCCAGCCTGCGTTACTGGCAGGCGATCGCCGAGCGCTACGAGCTGGACCTGACGGTCGTCAACGACCGGGTCGACCCGACGTTCGGCTTCATGACCCGCGACTGGGACGGCAAGATCCGGATGGACCCGTCCTCGCCCTACGCGATGGCGTCGCTGCTGCGGCTGACCGGCGCGACGCCGGCGGACGGGCGGCTCGGCTTCGACGTCGCGGTCGCCAACGACGCGGACGCCGACCGGCACGGCATCGTCACCCCCGGCGCCGGCCTGCTGAACCCGAACCACTACCTGGCCGTGGCGATCTCCTACCTGTTCGCGCACCGGACCGACTGGGCCCCGACGACCGCGATCGGCAAGACCCTGGTCAGCTCCAGCATGATCGACCGGGTGGCGGCCGGGCTGGGCCGGGACCTCGTCGAGGTGCCGGTCGGGTTCAAGTGGTTCGTCCCCGGGTTGACCGACGGCAGTCTGGGGTTCGGTGGCGAGGAGAGCGCCGGCGCGTCGTTCCTGCGGGCCGACGGCACGGTGTGGACGACCGACAAGGACGGGCTGATCGCCTGCCTGCTGGCCGCCGAGATCACCGCCGTCACCGGGCGCGACCCGGGCGTGCTCTACCAGGAGCTCACCGAGAAGTACGGCGCCCCGGCCTACCAGCGGGTCGACGCCCCGGCCAGTGCCGCGCAGAAGGACGTCCTGAAGAAGCTGACCCCCAAGGCGCTCGGCGCAGCCACGCTCGGCGGCCAGCCGATCGTCGCGACGCTCACCCACGCCCCCGGCAACGAGGCGCCGATCGGCGGGATCAAGGTCGTCGCCGACGACGCCTGGTTCGCCGCCCGCCCTTCCGGCACCGAGGACGTCTACAAGATCTACGCCGAGAGCTTCCGCGGCCCCGACCACCTGGAGTCCGTCCTCGCCGAGGCCCAGGCCATGGTCGACGCGGCGCTGGCCCGCGGCTGACCGCACACCGCGGGGCCGGCGAAGGTGGGCCTGACCATCGCCCGACGGCCAGGCCCACCCGGGTCAGCCCTCGCCGCTCGTCGTCCCGGTGGAGGGCTCATCGTCCGAGGCGACCGGCCGGCCGGCCGCCTCGGCGGGCTTGGCGTTCGCGGCGCCGACAGGTGCCGCGGGAACCGCCCGGCCGCCCGTCGCACCGGCGGCGCGATCGCTGGTACGACGTCGGAGCCGGCCCGGCAGCCGGTAGAGCAGGTAGAGGACGGCGCCGACCAGCGCGATGAGGGCGACCACGCCCAGCGCGGAGATGATGCCCTCCAGGCCGCGCAGGAAGCTGCGGCCCGCGACGCGGAAGGCGTGCACGAACCCGTTCTCCTGGCCCGGCTTGTGGACCTCGGCGCCCTTCTCGGTGAGGTCGATCGTCAGGGTGCCCAGATCGCTCTGGTCGGCGAGGACCTTGCGCTGGCCCTCGATCTGCTCGATCTGCGTCTGCACGCCGTCGATCTGCTGCTGGACGGCGAGGATGTCGCCGATGGTCGTCGCCTTCGACAGCAGGGTCAGGTAGGTGCTCCGGGAGGTCGTCAGCGCGTCCTCGCGGGCCTGCAGGTCGACGTACTGGGCGGTGACGTCCTGTGAGGACGTCGTCGACGAGTTCACGGTGCCGACGCTTGTGACGGCGTCCTGCAGCTTGCCGAACGAGGCGGCCGGCACCCGGATGGAGATCGTCGCGGACTGCGGAACGCCGTCACTGGTCGTCGCCGTGCCGGTGATCTGACTGGCCGAAAGGTAGCCGCCCAGTCCCTGTGCCGCGGCGGAGATCTTGCGGATGGAAGGAGCGACGGCACCGGCCAGCACCTCGACGCTGACCGAACCGGTCCAGACGATCCGCGGCTGGACTCCGGCCGGCCGGCCCGCCCCCGAGTCACCGCTCGTCGGGGGTGCCACACCGGAGTTCGTGGGGACCGCCGCCACCCTAGCGGCCGGGCCGGCGGAGTCGGCGCCCACGCCGATCCCAGCAGCCTCGGCCGGTTTCGGGACGGCCATGTCCGCACCGCTCGTGCTGCTGCTCGAGCTCTCGCCACCGTGGGAGCCGACGGCCGTGCCCAGCACGGCTGTCAGGGCGACCACGACGGCCAGCCCGACCACGCCGGCGAGCACGCGACGGCCGGTCACCCGTAACCGGCGGCCGCCGGGCAACGGGAGGCTCCGTCCCTCGGCCACCTCCGTGCGGCCAGCACCTGGGCCTTCCCGGGCGTCCAGCCTCTCGTCCACGGTCATGGCCGCGCTCCTCGTCAGTCCGGGCGGTGCGCCCCGGGCACCACGCATGACGTTGGACGCGCCTGATCCACGAACGGTTCACATCCGCGCAAAACGTCGAGCGACCCGCCTCGGTCTGCCGGCTCGTGCGGCGACGGCGCGGGCACGGGCACGCGACCAGGCGACACCGGAGCGGCCGCGTGGCCGAGCCGGGTGGTGCCGGGGTTCTGACCCCGGACCCGGGGCCGAGGCGATAGCTTCCTGCTGTGTCGGATCTTGGGCAGCCTTGGCGCGTCTTCCTGAGCCATACCGGAGACATGCGGCGTTGGCCGGCGGACCGTTCCTGGGTGACGGCCGCCGAGGACGCGGTGAAAAGGCTGCGGCACGCTCCCGTCGACATGGCGTACTTTGCCGCCGACGACCGGCCGCCCGCGAAACTGTGCGTCTCGCTGGTCGAGAACTGCGACCTCTATGTCGGCATCATCGGCACCCGGTACGGCTCACCGGTCCGCGACGATCCCGAGCGGTCTTACACCGAACTGGAGTTCGACACCGCGACGGCGCTCGGAAAGCGGCGCCTGGTGTACCTGGTCGACGAGGCCGCGGCACAGCTCGCCGCCGATGCTGGCGATGCGGGGGCTGCGGGTGCGGTGCCAGCCCTCGATCCGTGGGCAGCCCGCCAGACCGCCTTCCGGCAGCGGGTGCTCGACAGCGGGCTGACCGCGACGTTGGTCACCAGTCCCGCCCAGGTGGAGGCCGGCCTCGTCCAGGCCATCGCGCAGCTGATGCTGGCCGACGCGGTCGAGGCCTCCCCCGTCGGCACCAGCGCGATGCCGGCACCCGCGCCGCTGCGGGTGCCGCGTCAGCTCCCGCCCGAGGCCGCGGCGTTCATCAACCGGGTCCACCATTTCCAGCGGCTGAGCGAGCTCCTCGCCGCTCCGGATGACCGCCGGGCATTCGTCGGAGTGATCAGCGGTCCGGCCGGAGTCGGCAAGACCAGCTTCGCGGTGCACGTCGCGCACGGGGTCCGCGACCAGTTCCCCGATGGGCAGCTCTACGTCGACTTTCGCGGCTACAGTCCGCAGCCACCGCTGTCTGCCGAGGAGGCCCTGGACCGGTTCGTGCGCGCGCTGGGCGCGGACGACGCCCGGATTCCGACCGGCCTGCACGGACTCGGGGAGCTGTACCGGTACCTGCTGGACGGACGGCGGGTGCTCGTCATCCTCGACAACGCGCTGAATGTCGACCAGGTCCGGGCGCTGCTGCCGCCGCCCGGCTGCGCCGCCATCGTGACGACGAGGGGACCGCTCTCCGGCCTGGTAGTGCAGGACGGCGCGACGCGGATAACGCTGGAGCCGCTGGAGCCGATCCACGCGGAAGCCCTGCTGCGCACGCTCACCAGCGCGGGCCTCGGCCAGCCGGCGGTGGACGGGACGAATGACGATCCCCCGTCGGTGCCGGGTGACCCGGTAGCGGCACTCGCCCGGCAGTGCGGCTACCTCCCGCTCGCGCTACGGATCGCGGCCGAGCAGGCGACGCTGTCGGGGCTGAGCCTCGCCGAGCTGGTCGACGAGCTCGCCGACGCCCGGGGCCGGCTGGACGCGCTGGCCGGGCTCGACGAAGACCCGGGCTCAGCGGTACGCACCGTCTTCTCCTGGTCCTATCGGAACCTTTCCGAGCCGCTGCGCCGCGCGTTCCGGCTGCTCGCGCTGCACCCCGGCGGCGAGCTGCCCACCGCCGCGGCAGCCGCGCTCCTGGGCATCCCGACCGCCGCGGCAGGACGCACCCTGGACAGCCTCGTGGCGTTCAGCGTGCTGGAACGGCCGAGCCGTGGCCGCTACCGCTTTCATGACCTCGTCCGCGAGTACGCGGCCGAGCGGCTCGGGGCGGACGAACCGGCCGACGACCGGCGGGACGCGCTCGACCGCGAGCTGGACTGGTACCTGCGCGCCGCCGACGCCGCCGACCGCGTGCTCGCCCCGCAACGCCGGCACGTACCGGTCGACGCCCCGCTGCCCGCGGTCCCCACGACTGCGTTCGGCGGTCACGACGCGGCCCTCGCCTGGTGCGACGCCGAACGGCACAACCTAACCGCGATGACCGAGCTGGCCGCGGCCACGGCACGCCCGGTTGCCGCCTGGAAGCTCGCCCTCGCACCCGTCACGTTCTTCAAACGGCGCCACTTCGACACAGACTGGCTGGCCGCGAGCGAAATCGCCGTCGCGGCCGCGCGGGCGGCCGGGGATGTGGCCGCCGAGGCGTGGGCGCTGACCAACGTCGGCGGCGCCTGTCTCACGCTGGGCCACCTGGACCGCGCCTGGGAGGTCTACGAGGAGTCGCTGGCCGGCGCCCGGCGCACCGGCGACCAGGTCGGCGAGGCGATGACGCTCTCCAACCTCGGCGAGCTCGCCCTGGAGCTCGGCCGCCATGACCAGGCGTTGAGCTTCGGCCAGCAGGCGCGCGACCTCTGGCGAGCCCTTGGCAGTCGCGATCGCGACGAGGCATTCGTGCTGCGGGACGCGATCGCGCCCGCGTACCTGGCCCGCGGGCAGTACGACGACGCTCTGCGCGCGTACCACGAGGCCTACGATCTGTGCCGGGGCACCGACCTACAGGCCGAGGGCCTGATTCTGCGCGACCTGGGCCACGTTCATCTTGCCATGGGCAACGCGGCCGAGGCGTCAGCGGACTACGAACGATCGCTGGTGGTGCACCAGACCAGCGGCGACCGGGTCGGCGAGGCGAACACACTGCGGGCGCTGGCTACCGCCCGACTCACGCTGGACGACGCCGCCGGAGCACAGGGCGCCCTGTTGCAGGCCCTCGCGATCCTGCGCGAACAGGACCACCTGGCCGAGGCCGACGCGGTCCTCGCCACACTTCGCGAGCTCGGCCTCCACACCGGCGACGCCTGACGCCAGTCCGCCCGGCGCGAAGCGGTACTCGCCGGCGTGGCGGGCCGCGGCGGGCCGACGCCCGGTCAACCGGCGCGGACGGCCGCCAGGGTGGTGCCCCGGCGGTCGAGAGCGTCCTCGACGCGGCGCTGCATGTGGGCGATCAGCGCGTACTGGTCCGCGCAGTACACGGTTGGGTTGGTGAAACCGCTGCCGGGTCGGTAGCGGTGCGGGAACAGCCCGGCCCCGCAGGTCGCCACGACGTCGCAGCGGTGGCATTCGGCGGAAAGGCCGTGCAGCCCGAGCTGGCGCTGCACGAAGGCGGGTACGTCGAACAGCGCGTCGAGCGGGTCCGTGAACACGGTTCGACCGCTGGCGGCAGCGCCCTGCCCGACGGCCTTCAGCGTGTCCACCTGCTCATAGGAGCCGTCGGACTCGATGACGACCAGCGCGACCGGGGCGAGCCCGAATGACTCGTGGGCGCCCACTCCCCCGAGCAGCAGATGCAACAGCGACTCGAAGGTTCGCACTGAGAGCTGCCGGGCCGGCGCGTCGAACCAGCTGTCGAACAGCGGGATCAGCCAGTCGGCGTACGGGGTTCGACCGGCGCCCGGGGTGAGGCCTGGCGGCGGGTTTTCCCAGGTGCCGTGCGGGAGCAGGAAGTCCGCACCCTCCACGCCCAGTCTGAGCAACTCGCCCCAAACCTGGGCCGGGTCCGCCTCCAGTTGAATGGTGCACAGCAGTCCGAGGAAATGCGAGCGGAACTCGGGCCGCTGCATCATTCGAATAGCCGCGACCACCTCGTCGTAGCTGGACCGGCCGTCGGCATAGGTGCGATGCAGGTCATTGGCATACCGGTCGCCGTCCAGGCTGATCCCGACGCCGATGTCCTCCTCGACGAGGAAGGCCGCCATCGCCTCGTCGAGCAGCACCCCGTTTGTCTGCACCGTGACGATGACCTCCGTCAGCGGGGCAAGGCGCTCGCGCAGAATGCGGACGATCCGGTGCAGCCGGTCCGGGCCCGCGAGGAGCGGCTCGCCGCCGTGCAGCCGGAAATTCACGAAGTCCAGCTCGTGAGTCCGCACGTGCTCGGCGATCCTGTCCGCTGTCGCGGCCGCCGTCTCGTCGGTCATGAACCGCGGCTGGGCTCGCCACGACTGATCGGCCAGATGGTAGACGTAGCAGTAGTCGCAGTCGAGGTTGCAGCGCGACGCGACCTTCAACACGAACTCACGGAACGGCGTAGGCGTCCACCCGGGTGGCAATGGCGCACCCCATGCCGTTGCCGCCCGGGCCGCCGCGGGCGCGGAGCCCGCGGTGGCCGGCCCGCGAACTGGCACCGGCCACGGCAGCGCGGCGGGCATCGCCCGTCAGTTCTCGCCGGCGGCCGGCCGGGCGGCTGACGCGGATGAGGAACGGCGGGGCCGGAACAGACACGGGCCAGAGTTGTGCACGTAGGCGCCACTGACCAGATCGCCGTCGGCGGAGGCCCGGCGAGCGAGGGCGTGGTCGAGCGCGGATATCTGCGGCTCGTTGTCGGTCATGATCGGGTCGGCGGCGGAATTAAACATCGTCGGCTCCCTGCACACCTGGGCGGAAGCCACCGCGTCCGAGCATTCGGTCGCTGTCACGGCCCCGCACGAGAAGTGTGCCAGCCGAGTCCAGCGAATTTCGCCGAATCCGTCAGAAGTTTGCCCGATCAGGCAATCAGGTCGGCAGGAGGCGTTCGATGAAGGCTTCGAGCTGTTCGACGTTGCGGCACTCGACCATCTCGTCGACGATGTCGCCGTAGGCCTTGGTCGCCGAGTCGCCGGAGCCCCAGTAGGACTTCGGCTCCGGGTTGAGCCAGTAGGCGTGGCGGGCCTGGGAGCACAGGCGCCTGAAGATGGTCGACTCGGTGGCGCGGTAGTTGTTGCGGGCGTCGCCGAGGACGAGCAGGGAGGTCCTAGGGCCGACGGCGTCGGGGTAGCGCTCGGCGAAGACCTCGATGGCGTGGCCGTAGTCGCTGTGGCCGTCGAACCAGACCAGGTCCGCCTCGCTGGCGATCCGGCCCATCATGTCGCCGAGGTCGACGCCGCGCAGGAACCGGGTGACCTCGTCGGTCGTGTCGATGAAGCCGAACGCCCGCACCTTGGAGAACTGCTCGCGCAGGGCATGGGTAAGCATCAGGGTGAAGTGCGCGAACGACGCCACCGAGCCGGAGACGTCGCAGAGCACGACCAGTTCCGGCTTGTGCGGCTTGTGCGGCCGGTGCTTGGTCTCCAGCGGCACTCCGCCGGTCGCCAGCGACGCGCGCACGGTACGCCGGAAGTCCAGGCGGCCGGTGCGCCCGGAGCGGCGCTTGGCGGTCAGCCGCGTCGCGAGCCGGCGCGCCAGCGGGTAGACCTGGCGACGCAGCTCGACGAGGTCCTGGTGCGAGGCCCGCAGGAACTCGACCTGGTCGGTGAGCGGCTTGACCGCGGTCCGCTCGGTGGCCTGCAGGCCGCGCTCCTCGGCCATCCGGCGGCGGATCTCGGACTGGATCATCTCCTCGAAGGAGCGGATCCGGTCGGTGATGGTCTGCCGGGCGATCCGCTCGGCGAGCCCGCCGCGTTCCTGCGGCCCGAGCATCGCGGCGAGCAGGGCGGCGAGCAGGGTGTCCGGGGACATGGCGCGCAGCACCCGGAAGACGAACCACGAGCGGCCGTTCTGCCCGCCGCCGGGGGCGGAGCCGAACGCGGCGACGGCCTGGCGGGCGAGGTCACGCAGCGACTCGTCGTCGCCGTCGAGCAGGGCCTGCTGGAGCTGCTCGCGCAGCGCCTTCTTCAGCGCGTCCAGCTCCTCGCGGGTCGGCTCACGCTGCTCGCCGCTGGGCTCGCCGTCGCCGAGGCCGGTGACGCCGTCCCTGCCGACGGCGACGCCGTCACCGATCCGGGGCGGGAAGTACAGGTCGAACAGCGTATCGAAGGCATTGCGGTAGAGCGGCCGCTTGCACATCGTGGTCGCGAAGGCGGCCCGGACGGCCTCCCGGTCCAGCCAGCCGATCGCGCCGACGGCGCGGGCCGCGTCGACGGTCTCGGCCGTGCTCACCGGCACGCCGGCGCGCCGCAGGGCGGCCGTGAACTCGACCGTGCGGTCCACCAGGTTCATCGGAACCCCCTGTTCATCCGAACCCTGCTCATCCGAACCCCCTGCCGACCGGGTCGGGTCAGTTGGCGCCGAGCTTGAGCTGGCTGATCGCGCGGGCATGGTCGCTCGCGTGCTTGAGCACCACACCCAGGGTGCTCTTCACTTCTTCCTCGTCCAGCGAGTCGAAACCGAGCGCGAGCACGGTCTGGCCCCAGTCGATGGTCTCCGCGATCGACGGCGCCTTCTTCAGCTCCATCGCCCGCAGCGCGCGGACCGTGCGGACCAGCGCCTCGGCCAGCTGCTCGGGCAGCTCCGGCACCCGGGCGAGCAGGATCTCCTTCTCCCGGGCCGCCGACGGGTAGTCCAGGTTCAGGTAGAGGCACCGGCGCTTGAGCGCCTCCGACAGCTCACGGGTCGCGTTCGAGGTCAGGACGACGAACGGCCGGCGGGTCGCGGCGATCGTGCCCAGCTCCGGGATGGTCACCTGGAAGTCGGAGAGCACCTCCAGCAGCAGGCCCTCCACCTCGACGTCGGCCTTGTCGGTCTCGTCGATGAGCAGCACGGTCGGCCCGTCGCGGCGGATCGCGGACAGCAGCGGCCGGGCGAGCAGGAACTCCTCGCTGAAGATGTCGTCGTGCGTCGAGCGCCAGTCACCACCGCCGTCGCCGGACGCGGACTGGATGCGCAGCAGCTGCTTCTTGTAGTTCCACTCGTAGAGCGCGCGCGCCTCGTCGAGGCCCTCGTAGCACTGCAGGCGGATCAGCTCGGCGCCGGTGGACGCGGCCAGCGCCTTGGCGAGCTCGGTCTTGCCGGTACCCGCCGGGCCCTCGACCAGCAACGGCTTGCGCAGCCGGTCCGCGAGGAAGAGGGTGGTGGCGATCGCCTCGTCGGCGAGGTAGCCCGTCTCCCGCAACCGGCCGCGGACGTCCGCGACATCAGCGAAGGCGTGTTCCTGCAACGACATGGACTTCCCCGCCCTACGTCCGTCTCATCGCCGCGCACGGCGCGCGCGGCACGGCGTCGAGTCGGCGCGCACGGCCAACACGTCGCTCTGATCCCCTTGGATCCGTTATCCGTCCGTCCCATATTGCCAGCGCACCGGGCCAGAATCGCGTACTGCTACGAGTCCGGGATGTGATGAGCGCGGAGGGTTATGTTTCGCGTGGATAACTTTCCTGGTCAGCAGCGTGCGGGGCACCACTCGTGACCGGTCAGATCCGGTCGTAGGCGGGCAGTGTGAGGAACTCGGCGAAGGGTTCACCGAGCGCGGTCTGCTCGAATAGCTCGAGGGCGTCGGCCCACCTCCCGGCGGCCTTTCCGGTCTCGGTCGCGTCGGCGGGGCGCAGCCGGGCGACCTCCTCGGCGAGGATCTGGCGGACCAGGCCGGCGGTGACGACCCGGCCGTCGGCGAGCTTGGCGCCGGCGGCGACCCACTGGTAGAGCTGGCTGCGCGAGATCTCGGCGGTCGCCGCGTCCTCCATCAGGTTGTCGATGCCGACCGCCCCGGAGCCGCGCAGCCAGGTCTCCAGGTAGCGCAGCCCGACGCTGATGTTGATCCGCACCCCGTCCTCGGTGATCTCGCCCGGTGTCGCGGCGACGTCAAGGAGAGCCTCGGCGGTGACGTGAACGTCGGGGCGCTGCCGGCTGAGCTGGTTCGGCGCGGTCCCCAGGACGCCGTCGAAGACCTCGGTGCAGACGGGCACCAGGTCGGGGTGCGCGACCCAGCTGCCGTCGAACCCGTCCCCGGACTCGCGCACCTTGTCGGCCCGGACCTTCGCCAGAGCGGCAGCGTTCACCTCGGGGTCGCGCCGCGAGGGGATGAACGCCGCCATGCCGCCGATCGCGTGCGCGCCACGGCGGTGGCAGGTCGAGACCAGCAGCTCGGTGTACGCCCGCAGGAACGGCGCGGTCATCGTGACGGCGTTGCGGTCGGGCAGCAGGAACTCGCCGGGGCGGGCGGCGAACGTTTTGATCGTGGAGAACAGGTAGTCCCAGCGGCCCGCGTTCAGCCCGGCGGAGTGCTCGCGCAGCTCGTAGAGAATCTCCTCCATCTCGAACGCCGCGGGCAGCGTCTCGATCAGGACGGTCGCCCGGATGGTCCCGGGGCGAAGGCCCAGGGATTCCTCAGCCGAGGTGAACACGTCGTTCCACAGCCGGGCCTCGAGATGGCTCTCCATCTTCGGCAGGTAGAACGCCGGGGTCCGGCCGGCGGCGGCGAGGGCCCGCGCGTTCCGGAAGAGATAGAGCCCGGCGTCGAACAGCGAGCCCGACATGGGGACGCCGTCGACCACGACGTGCCGCTCGGGCAGGTGCCAGCCGCGCGGCCGGACGACCAGGGTCGCGGGCCGCTCGCCCAGGCGGTAGACCCGGCCGTCCGGATTGGTGAACGACAGCGTGCCGGCGATCGCCGCGGCCAGATTGCGCTGGCCGTCGAGCAGGTTCGCCCAGGTCGGGACGTTGGCGTCCTCGAAGTCCGCCATGAACAGGCGCGCGCCGCTGTTGAGCGCGTTGATGACCATCTTCGCGTCGGTCGGGCCGGTGATCTCGCAGCGGCGGTCGGCCAGGTCGGCGGCGGGTGGGGCGACGGTCCACGAGCCGGCCCGGACGTCGGCCGTCTCGGGCAGGAAGGCGAGCGACCCGCCGGCGGCGATCGCGGCCCGCCGTCGCGCCCGGTTGGCCAGCAGCTCGAGGCGCCGGGCCCCGAAAGCGTGCTGCAGCCCGGCGACGAACGCCACCGCCTCGTCGGTGAGGACGTCCGCCACCAGCGTCGCGGCGTCCGCGGCCGCGAGCCCAGCCACGTCCCGCTCGACCTGGACGCCGTCCGTCCCGCCCGCTGCCTCGCCCGTCGCACCCATCGCGCCTCCATCACTCGCCGGCCAGCCCCCAGTCTGGCGGCGGCGGGGCTCGCGGGCGACGCCTGGACAGATATATCCGGGCGCGCGCGGTAGGGACCCGCCGGTCCCGCGTGGCCGTCGCCGCCTCGAGAAGCGCTAACACTCACGTTAATGTCGGTCCTATCTTCCACACGGAAGTAAATTATGAAACATGACTCCTGGGGCCTCCTACGTGAATGAAGGAGAAATACGGAATACTCTTCCCGTGAACCTCGGAGAAGGAGGCTGGAATGCCGGCAGAGCCGCTGCCGATCACCGTCATTGTGCCGATCTACAACGGTGCGGCACTTCTCGGTGAGGCGTTGACCAGCGCGTTGGCACAAGAACCGCCGCCGGCGCGGGTGATCGTGGTGGACGACGGCTCCACCGACGACCCCGACTCGGTCCTGGCCCGGTTCCCGACGGTCGACGTGATCAGGCAGAAGAACCAGGGCGTCGGCGCGGCGCGCAACGCGGGCCTGCGGGCGACGGACACCGCCTACGTCGTGTTTCTCGACCAGGACGACCGCTTGGTGCCCGGGGCGCTGGCACACGCGACGAAGCTCCTGGACACGGACCCGCGCGCCGCGTTCGTCTCCGGCCGCAACCGGATGATCAGGGCCGACGGCGCGCCGTGGGAGTCCGGCGCGGCGGGCATACGGCCGGCGGTACGGCGTCATCACTACCGCGAGCTGCTCTATCAGTCCTGGATCGTGCCACCATCGACCGTGCTGTTCCGCCGTTCCCTCCTCACGACGGCCGGAGGCTGGTCCGAGGACCGCAGGCTGAACGGCGCCGACGACTACGAGCTATACCTGCGGCTCGCGCGGCAGTACCCGGTCCTGGACACCGAGGATTGCTACGCGGAGTACCGGATGCACGGCGGAAACACCTCGAGCGATGCCCAGAAGATGCTCGACGGCATCACTTTCGTGCTGCGCGCCGAGCGTATGCACACGCAAAGCAGCGTTGAGCTGGAGCGGGCCCGCCGGTCCGGGCTTGCGTTCTGGCAGGCGGTGCTGGGTCTCAAGGCCGCGGGGCAGGAGCTGATGTTGGCGGCCAAGAACCGTCAGGACATCCCCGCCGCCGCCGGTAAGGCCGTCGTCATGATTGCCCGCCACCCGGTCTCTTTCGGCGAGCTGGTGAAGGACCATCTCGTGCACGCGTCCGCCCGGGCCGGCGGTGGGGGTTTTCGCGCGGTACTCGTCGAGACCCGCCGCAGGCTCGGCTGATCACGGCGGGTCCGCCGGCCCGCGGCCGGCAACACCGTGTCCGCGCGGCGGCACCCGCTCAGGGCTGAGCCGCGGCTGGCCTGACGGCCGCGAGCCAGCCCGCGCGCGGCGCAGGTGCCGCGCCGGTCAGACGATGTGCCCGTCGCCGATGCCGATCCAGGTGGTCGACGTCAGCTCGGGCAGGCCCATCGGGCCGCGGGCGTGCAGCTTCTGGGTGGAGATGCCGATCTCGGCGCCCATGCCGAACCGCTCGCCGTCGGTGAACCGGGTCGAGGCGTTCACCATGATCGCGGCGCTGTCGCAGGTGGCGATGAACCGCCGGGACGCGGCGAGCGAACCGGTGACGATCGCCTCGGTGTGCCCACTGCCGTAGCGGCGGATGTGCTCGACGGCCGCGTCGAGGGAGGGAACGACCTTCACGGCGAGATCGAGCGAGAGGTACTCGGCCGCCCAGTCGTCCTCCGTCGCCACGAGCGCGGTCGGGTCCGCCGCGCGGACGGCCTCGTCGCCGTGGACCGTCACGCCGGCCGCGGTCAGCACGCCGAGCACCTTCGGCAGGAACTCCGCTGCGACGCCGGCGTGCACGAGCAGCGTCTCGGCGGAGTTGCAGACCGAGACCCGCTGGGTCTTGGAGTTCAGCGCGATCTTCAGCGCCATGTCGAGGTCGGCGTCCTTGTCCACGTAGACGTGGCAGATGCCGATCCCGGTCTCGATCACCGGGACCGTCGACTCCTCGACGACGGCGCGGATCAGCCCGGCACCGCCGCGCGGGATGAGCACGTCGACGAGGCCGCGCAGGCGCATGAGGTGCTTGACCGACTCGTGGTCGACCCCGGGGACGAGTTGCACCGTGTCGGCCGGGAGCCCGGCGGCGACCGCGGCGTCGCGCAGCACACCGACGAGCGCGGTGTTGGAGCGCTGGGCGGACGCGCTGCCGCGCAGCAGCGCCGCGTTGCCGCTCTTCAGACAGAGCCCGGCGGCGTCGACGGTGACGTTCGGCCGGGCCTCGTAGATGATCCCGACGACGCCGAGCGGGACGCGGACCTGGCGCAGCTCGATGCCGTTGGGCAGCACCTGGCCGCGCAGCACCTCACCGACCGGGTCGTTGAGCCCGGCGACCTGGCGCAGGCCGTCGGCCATCGCGGTGAGCCGGGCGTCGGTGAGGGTGAGCCGGTCGACCAGCGCAGGGGCGGTGCCGGCCGCCCGCGCGGCGGCGACGTCCTCGGCGTTGGCCTCGATCAGTTCGTCGGCGCGGGCCAGCAGGGCGTCCGCCATGCCCAGCAGGGCGGCGTCCTTGGCCGCTCGCGTCAGTGGGGCGAGGACCGCCGCGGCCTGCTTCGCGCGTACCGCGCTCGCTCGGACGTCATCCGCGGAGACCTGCATGACCCGTTCCCTTCTCGGCGGCGAACAGGGCAACCCGGCTCGGGGCCGGCGCCGCGCGCCATCCAACGAGGCTACCTGCCCGGATTCCGCGGTGCGGCATCAGGCGAGCACCGCCGGGCGGACCGGCCCGGGCCGACCAGGCGACCCGGTGCCCGCCCGGCGCCGGGCCAGACGGCGAAGGCCGCGTGGTCGGTGGACCACGCGGCCTTCGCTCGTCGGGTGCGAGCGGCGGTCAGCCGCCCGCGGGTGTCGCCGTCAGTCGGCGGCCCTGGCCAGCTTCGACGGCCACCAGATCCGCCTGCCGATCTCGTGCGACAACGACGGGACAAGGATCGACCGCACGATGATCGTGTCCAGGAGCACGCCGAAGGCGACCGTGAAGCCGATCTCCGCCAGCGTGACCAGCGGCAGCACCGCCAGCACCGCGAACGTCGCGGCCAGCACCACGCCCGCCGAGGTGATCACACCGCCGGTGACGGACAGGCCGCGGGTGATGCCGGCCCTGGTGCCATGGGTGAGCGTCTCCTCCCGCACCCGGGTCATCAGGAAGATGTTGTAGTCGATCCCAAGTGCCACCAGGAAGACGAAGGCGAACAGTGGATAGGCCGGATCCGCGTTGGCGAAGCCGAGCACGTGGTTGAACACGACCGCCGAGACGCCGAGCGCCGCGGCGAACGACAGCACCACCGTCAGGATCAGCAGGAGCGGCGCGACGAGCGCCCGCAGCAGCAGCCCCAGGACGATCAGGATCACCAGAAGCACGATCGGGATCACCAGGTCGCGGTCGTGCCGGGACGCCGCGTTGACGTCATGGTTGACCGCCGTCGAGCCGCCGACCAGGGCTTCCGCGCCGGGGACCGCATGCGCCGCCGCCCGGATGTTCATGACGGTCGTCTCGGCCTGCTTGGTGTCGTACCGGTCGGTGATCGCCGCGTCGATCACGATCCGGCCGTCGACCGGTTTGACCTGGACCGAGGCGGGTGGGCAGGTCGCGCTGGCCGCGAGCTGCGCCGGAGTGACGGCCCCGGAACGGACCAGCTCACCTATCTTGGCGTAGCTCGCCTCCACGCACACCGAGCCCGGCTTCGTGTCGACGCCGGGGATCTTCGAGACCGCGGCGATCACGGCGCCGGCCTTGTCGGCCCTCGCGGTGATCACGGCCGGGGCTCCGGCGCCCGCGTCGAAGTTGGCGTCGTAGATCTTCTGGCCGACGATCGCGTCCGGCTGGGTGGTGAAGGTGTCCAGCGTCGAGAGACCGCCGGTCTTCAGCGTCGGCAGGAACGCCACGCAGATCAGCAGCAGCACGGCGGTGCCGATCCAGCCGAGGCGGGAGCGCTTCTCGATGGTCGTGGCGAAACGCGACCAGGCGCCGTGGGTGGCGACGTCGGCCTGGTTGTCGAACCGCGGGATCCGGGGCCAGAACACCCACCGGCCGACCACCACGAGGAATACTGGCAGGAAGACCAGCATCATCACGACGGTGCAGGCGACACCGATCGCGCAGACCGGCCCGAGGCTCTTGTTCGAGTTCAGCTCGCCGAGGCTGAGGCAGAGCAGGCCGAGGATGACGGTCAGGCCGGACGCGGCGATCGCCGGGGCGGCCCCGCGCCAGGCGGCCATCATCGCGTCGATCCGGCCGCGATGGTTGTGCAGCTCCTCGCGATATCGGCTGACCAGCAGGAGTGCGTAGTCCGTACCGGCGCCGATCACGACGACCGACAGGATGCCCTGGCTCTGGCCGGTGAGGGTCAGTGCGCCGTGCTTGGCCAGCGGGTAGATGACCAGCGAGGACGCGCCGAGCGCGAGCCCCGCGCTGAACAGCGGGAAGAACCAGAGCACCGGGCTGCGGTAGACGACCAGCAGGATGATGATGACGACCAGTCCCGCGGCGAGCAGCAGCTGGCCGTCGAGGCCGCCGAACGCGTCGATGAACGCGACCAGCAGACCACCCGCGCCCGCGCTGTGGACCACGAGGCCGGTCGGCGCGCCCGCCTTGGCGACGTCGATGACGGCCTTCTCGGTCTTGCTGAGGTCGTCGCCGTTGACCGCGGTGTCGCCGTGTTTGCCGATGAGCGGGACGGCTGTGGAGGCGACCGAGTCGTTCTTGGAGAACTGCGGCAGCCCGATCTGGTCGGCTGCAACTCCGTCGACCGTGCCGAACTTGGCGCGGTCAGCGGCGATCTTCGTCTTGTCCGCGCCGGTCAGACCGCCGGCCCGCTGGTAGACGATGAAGCCGGGGATCGTCGCGATGTCCTGGAACTTCTCAGATTCCGTTTGGACCTTGGTCGACTCCGCGGATCCCGGCAGGTAGGAGGCCTGGTCGTTCTTCTGGACCTGACTGAGCTTTCCTTGGAACTGAAAGCCACCGCCGGCGATCAGGAAGACGACGAGCGCGGCGAGCCCGAACGCATAGACGAACCATGGCCGGCGACGCCCGGAGCTGGGCGTGGCGGGCGGGGGCGGCGGCGCGGTCCCGGAGCGTTCCTCCGCGGCCAGGTCACTGGTCATCGTGTCTCTCCCGGTCGGCTTTCGGGTCTCGGCTCGGTGGCGACGGGCGCGGTCCGGCCGAACGGCCCGTCGAGGCAGGTGCTGATCTGGATGACGCGGCGGTGCCTGCGAGCAGCCGGGCCCGCCGGAGCGGGACCGCTGGTTTGGCACGGACCGTACTGGCCGGGTGTGACGCGTCGTGGCCAGCCCACGTCTCGATGATGGCGCCGTCCCCAGCTGGCGCCATCAGGTTTTCGGCGGATCAGCGGTGGACGCCGCCATCCTCCGGTTGGCCTCACTATCTCATTATCTCACTCGCTCAACAAGTCTCTACTCAGACATTGGTCGCACCTGCGCCTGAGCATCAGATGGCCTGGCGAGCGCGCGCCGCAGGTTCCGACCGCCGCGAGCCGGCCCACAGAGCGCCCGAAGGCGTGAAGTGAGATACGCCACATGACTGGCGCCGCCACTCGCTCCGGGCGCGTCGCCGGGCCATGGCCGGCCGGCCCGGCCTGGATCGCGTCATGGAGGCGAGCATGCCCGCCCCCCCGGCGCCGCGTCGTCCGCCCACGGGCGACACTCCGGGTACGCACCCCCGCGTATCGGCAGCGGCGCACCCGCCCGCTCGGCCACGCGATGCGGCCCGCCACGGCCCCAGCCTTACGATCATGGGTGCACCAGGGTGTCGCGACGCGACCAGAGCGGGACGCGCGAACGACGAGGCTCGACAGGGGAGAGGCGCGCATGCTCGTCCTGCACACGTCCGACTGGCACCTCGGACGGCGCCTGCACGGCTTCGACCTCGCCGCCGCGCAGGCCGCGTACGTCGACCACCTCGTTCAGGTGACCCGCACCGAGCGGGTCGACCTCGTCGTGGTCGCCGGCGACGTGCACGACCGCGCGATCCCCCCGGTGGGCGCGCTACGGCTGTTCGACGAGGCACTGTCCCGGCTGCGCGACACCGGCGCCCAGGTGGTCGTCATCAGCGGCAACCACGACGCCGCCGCGCGCCTCGGCGACAAGGCCGGGCTGCTCGACCCCCGGGTCAGCATCCGCACCGATCCGGCCCGGCTGGCGTCCGCGGTCGTCGTCGAGGACAGGTTCGGGCCGGTCCGGGTCTACCCGGTCCCCTACCTGGAGCCGGCCGCCGTCACCGACGTGCTTCCCGCGGTGGATGACCCGGCCGACGAGCTCGACGCCGACGTGGACCTCGACGCTGGAGCGCAGGAGCGAACTGGCGAGCCCGCACCGGGGCTGCCGTCCCCGGCTGTGATTGAGGGGCCAGCCGAGCCCCCCTTCCCGGGCATGGTCTCGCTGTTCGACGAGGACGAGCTCGCCCCGAGCCTGGTGCCCGCCGTCCCCCGCCCGCCGGCGTTCCACGACGGGCGCCGCCGGGCCCGGGCCACGGCGCTGACGCACGCCGCGACGATGCGCCGAGCGATGGCCGCCGTCCGGGCGGACCTGGCCGACCATCCCGGCGCCCGGTCGGTCGTCGTCGCGCACGCGTGGGTCACCGGGGCCACCGGCAGCGACAGTGAGCGCGACCTCGGCGTCGGCGGCGCAGCGCACGTGCCCGCGGCCCTGTTCGACGGCATCACCTATGCGGCGCTCGGCCACCTGCACCGCCCGCAGCGCGTCCTCGGCCGAGCCGACCTGCGCTACAGCGGCTCGCCGCTGGCCTACTCGTTCTCCGAGACGCAGGACGCGAAGGCCTCGCTGCTCGTCGAGCTCGGACCAGCGGGACTGGCCCGCGTCGAGCCGGTCCCGGTGCCGGTGCACCGCCGGATGACGGTCCTGCGCGGCCCGATCGAGCAGCTGCTCACCCGGCTGGAGTACGGCGAGCACGTCGAGGACCTGGTGGCGGTGGTACTGACCGACGACGCCCGCCCCGTCGACGCGATGAGCCGGCTGCGCGCCCGGTTCCCGCACACCCTGGTGCTGCGGCACGAGCCCGAGCATGCCCCGGCGCCCGACAGCCGGACGTTCATGCAGCGGACCCGTGGACGCGACGACCTCGGCGTCGCCGCGGACTTCGTCGACTTCGCGCGGGGCAGGCCCGCCGACGCGGACGAACGCGCCCAGCTGGCCGAGGCTCTGACCGCCGCGACGACCTGGGCCGATGCCCGCGGGGAGGCCTGATGCGCCCGCACCGGCTGGAGCTGGTCGCGTTCGGCGCCTTCCCGGGTGAGGTCGACCTCGACCTCGACCGGCTCGGCGCCGGTGGGCTGGTGCTGCTGTGCGGCGAGACCGGCGGCGGCAAGACGACGCTGCTCGACGCCCTCGGGTTCGCGCTCTTCGGCACCGTCCCCGGCCTGCGGGGCGTGCGCGACCTGCGGTCACATCACGCCTCACCGGACGTCGCCCCACGGGTGCGGCTGGAGTACTCGGTGCCGGCCGGGCGCTTCCGGGTCACCCGGTCGCCCGGCTGGGACCGGCCGCGGCGACGCGGCGACGGCACCCAGCGCCAGCACCCGACCGCGCTGCTCGAGCGGTGGACCGGCTCGGGCTGGGCGCCGGACGCCACCCGCAACGAGGACGTGGGCCTGGAGGTCAACGGGCACCTCGGCATGCGGCCGGAGCAGTTCTTCCAGGTCGTGATGCTCCCCCAGGGCCGGTTCGCCGACTTCCTGCATGCCGACAATGACGCCCGCGAGGCGCTGCTCAAGCAGCTGTTCAGCGTCGGGCGGTTCGAGCGCGTCGAGCAGTGGCTCGCCGACCGGGCCAAGCGCGCCGCCGACGACCACGGCCTCGCCCGCCAGGACCTCGACCGGGTCCATGCCAAGGTCACCGAGGCGGCGGGCCGGCCGGACGCCGGCGACGCCACCGCCGAGGCCGTCGGCTCCGGCCGCGGCGGGGCCACCGACGATCCACCCGGGCCGGACTGGGCCCGGGCGCTCGCCAACGACGCCGCCGCGACGGCCGCGACGGCCGACCGGCACCGAGACGAGACGGGGCAGCTCCGCGAGCAGGCCGAACGCGCGCTCGCCGCGACCCGTGAGGCGGTCCGCCGGGCCGAGGAGCGCGCTCGGCTGCTCGCCCGCCTCGCCGAGCTCGACGAGCAGGCGCCTCTGGTCGCTGAGCTCGCCACCGAGCTCGCCGCCGCGGCCCGGGCCGGCGCCGTCAGCCGCGCCATCACCGAGACCCTGCGCCGAGGTGCCGAGGCCACCCAGGCCGAGGGCACGCAGGCGCAGGCCCGGGCCGCGGCGGCCGCGGCGGCCGTCGCGGCGGGCGACGGGTCCGCGGGCGACCGGCCTCGGGTGAGGCCAGACGCCACCGCCGACGAGCTGGCGACCCTCGCCGCCGACGCCCACGCCGAGTCGGGCCGGCTGGAGCGGTTCGGCCTCGTGCTCGACGCCGCCCGCGACGACGAGACGCAGGCCGACCTGGCCGACCGCGAGGCGCTTGGGCACGCCCAGGCGGCCGCCATCCGGGAAACCGAGATCGCCACGACGCTGCCGGCCCGGCGCCGCGTGGCCCAGGGTCAGGCCGACGCCGCCAGGCGCGCGGCGCGGCTCGCGCCGGCGCTCGCCGAGCGGTCCCGCCAGCTGTCCGACCTGGCCGACGCGGTGCGCGAGCACCGGCGGGCGCTCGCCGAGTCGACCGACACGGCCGCGAGCGCCACCCAGGCCAGGACCCGCGCGATCGAGCTGCGCCAGCAACGCTTCGACGCGATCACCGCCGAGCTCGCCGCCGCGCTGGCGGACGACACGCCCTGCCCCGTGTGCGGCGCGCTCGACCATCCCGACCCGGCCGAGGTGCGCGCCGACCACGTCAGCAAGGACGCCGAGCAGGAAGCCGAGCAGGAGGCCAACCGGCGCGAGGCCGCGGCCGGAGCCGCACGAGACCGGGTCGCCGGGCTGACTGGCCGGGTCAGGACGCTGCGCGCGGCCGCGTTGCGCTCCCCCGCCGCACTCGCCGACGACGAGACCGACCGCACCGACGCGAGCACGGACGAGACCGCGACCGGCCGGCCCCATCAGGGCGTGGGCGAACCCGGCACGGCGGGAGCCGGCGAGCAGGGACCTGGCGAGGACCCCGCGGCGGCCGTCGCCGAGATGCTCGCCGACCTGCGCGGCACGTTGCTCGACGAGGCGGTGCTGCTGGCCGCCGACGACGCCCCTGCCGACGTGGCCGAACCGGACCGGACGGCCGGCGAGATCCACGCGGCCGCCCGGGCCTTCGCCGCGGCGGCGGCCCAGGCGGCCTCGGGCGCCCGTGATTTGGCCGAGGCCGAGGCCGATCTCGCTGCGCTCGTCGAGTCGCAGACCAGGGCCCATACGGATCTCGCCACCCATCGCGCCGAGGAGCGCGCGGCCGGGCTGCGGGCCGCGGCGGCGCGGGACCGGGCCGCCGCGGCGCGGGCGACGGTGCCGCCGGCATTGCGCGACCCGGCCCGGCTGGCGAGCCAGGTGGACGCGGTCGCGAGGTTCGCTCGGGCCTGCACCCACGCCGAGCAGGCTGTGCGGGCCGCCGCCCGGGCACACGACGAGCTCCGCCGCGCCGAGGCCGCGGCCACCGACGCGGCGACGGAGGCGGGTTTCGCGGACCCGGGCGCCGCGCTCGCCGCGGTCCGCGAGCCAGTTTGGCTGGCCGACGCGCAGGCCCGCGTCCAGGCGCACCACGACGAGCGGGTCGAGACCCGGTCGCGGCTGGCGGCCCCGGACCCGGCGACGACAGACCCAGCGACGACAGACCCGGCGGCGGGCGACCCGGCGGCGGCCGACGACCCGTCGGCTCACCTGGACAGGCACGAGCGCGCGGCCGCGGCGGCGCGGACCGCGCACGAGCAGGCCTGGGCGAGCGCCGCGACCGCGGCGCAACGCGCCCGCCGGCTTGCGGAGCTGGTCGACGAGTTCGCCCGCGCGCACGCGGCGCTCGCGCCCCGGCGGGCGGCGGCGGAACAGCTGCGCCAGCTGGCCGATCTCACGGCCGGGCGGGCGCCGGCCAACCAGCACGGGATGCCGCTGTCGAGCTATGTGCTGGCGGCCCGGCTGGAGGAGGTCGCGCAGGCGGCGAGCCGCCGGCTGGCGGCGATGAGCGGTGGGCGCTACACGCTCGTCCACGACACCGGCGAACGCCGCGACCGGCGCCGCAAGGCCGGCCTCGGGCTGCTCGTGGTGGATGCCTGGACGGGCCGGTCCCGCCCGACGGCGACCCTGTCCGGCGGCGAGACCTTCCAGGCCGCGCTGTCGCTCGCGCTCGGCCTCGCCGACGTCGTCAGCACCGAGGCCGGCGGCCACGCGATCGACACGTTGTTCGTCGACGAGGGCTTCGGCACGCTCGACCCGGACAGCCTCGACGAGGTCATGAACGTCCTCGACGAGCTGCGCGCGGGCGGCCGTCTGGTCGGCGTCGTCAGCCACGTCGCCGACCTGCGCCTGCGCATCCCGACGCAGATCCAGGTCCGTAAGGGTCCCAGTGGCAGCACGGTGGAGACCACGGCCTGACGGCGGCTCAGGGCCCTGCGGGATCCGGGGCCGGCTGCCGGCTCAGCGGGAGGGCAGCAGCAGGACGAGGTCGTCGCGATGGACGACCTCGCGGTCGTAGCCCGGGCCGAGGTCGGCGGCCAGCTCGGCGGTGCCGCGGCCGAGCATGCCGGGCAGCTCGTCCGCGTCGAAGGCGACCAGCCCACGGGCGATGGGACGCCCGGCCGGGTCTACCAGCTCGACCGGGTCGCCGGCGGAGAAGTCGCCATCCACCGAGGTCACGCCGGCGGGCAGCAGGGACGCGCTGCGCCCCACCACCGCGGCGACCGCGCCGGCGTCCAGGTGCAGGCGGCCCATCGGCGCGGTCGCGTGCGCGAGCCAGAGCAGCCGGGCGGCTCGGCGCGGGCCGGTCGGGTAGAAGACCGTGCCGACCTCGGCGCCCGTCAGTGCCTCCGCCGCCCTGGCCGTCGACGTGACGATCGTGGTCACCCCGCCGGACGCCGCCATCCGCGCAGCGTCGATCTTCGTCGCCATCCCGCCGGTGCCGACGCCGGCCGCGCCGGCGCCCTTGACCGACAGGCCGTCGAGATCCGCGTCCGAGCGGACCTCGCGCACCAGGTTCGCCGGCCCGAGCCGGGGGTTCGCGTCGTAGACGCCGTCGACGTCGGACAGCAGCACCAGCAGGTCCGCGGACACCAGGTGGGCGACGATGGCCGCGAGCCGGTCGTTGTCGCCGAACCGGATCTCCTGCGTGGCGACCGCGTCGTTCTCGTTGATGATCGGGACGATGCCGAGCTCCAGCAGCCGGTCCAGGGCGGTGCGGGCATTGCGGTAGTGAGCGCGGCGGACCACGTCGGTCGCGGTCAGCAGCACCTGGCCGACCTTGTGGCCAGACTGGCTGAACGCCTCCGCGTACTGGTGCACCAGCGCGCTCTGCCCGACGCTCGCGGCCGCCTGCAGGGTCGCCAGGTCACGCGGCCGGCGGGACAGGCCCAACGGGGCGAGACCGGCCGCGATCGCGCCGGACGACACCAGCACCAGCCGTCCGCCGGCGAGCGGGCGGACAGCCCGGACCAGGGCACCGAGCCGCTCGGCGTCCAGGCCGCCGGCGGCACTCGTCAGCGACGACGACCCGACCTTGACGACGATCCGCTGCGCGTTCTGGACGAACGAACGCACGTCAGTCCTCGTCGTGGGCCGCGGCGGGAGGCACAGTCGTCTCCCGGCCGTCGTCGCCGACCCAGACGACCGTCGGGCCGCCGTCCGCCTCGCCGTCCCGGTCCTCGTCATCCTCGTCGTCGTTGTCGGCCCAGTTCCCGTCGGCCGAGCCCTCGTCGTCGTTCCACACGGCGTCGTCCCAGCCCACGTCGCGCGCGCCGGTCCGGGTGACGACACCGTCCTCGTCGACGAAGACCTCGTCGTCGCCATCCCCCGCCGCCTCGAACGCGGCCTGGGCGTCGTCGTCGACGGCCACGCCGGCCCGGCGGGCCAGCCGCTCGGCGCGGGTCAGCCGGACCGACGTGCGCAGCCGGTCGTCGCTGCCGCGCGGGCCCATCACGGGCTCGGTGGCGCGCCGGTTGCCGCTGCCACCGACGGTGGCCACCCCCGCGGTCTCCGCCTCGGCACGGCCCGTCGCGTACTGGGCCAGCGCACCGCGGCCGGACAGCGTCGGCTCCCAGTCGAAGGTGACGTCACCGATGGTGACCTCGGCGCCCGGCTCGGCGCCGAGCTTCGCGAGCTCCGTCTCGACGCCGAGCCGAGCGAGCCGGTCGGCGAGGAACCCGATCGCCTCGTCGTTGCTGAAGTCGGTCTGGCGCACCCAGCGCAGCGGCTTCGCACCGGTGACGACGTAACCGCCGTCCAGCGCACGGACCGCGAACTCGACCTCGTTCACGGCCTTCGGGCGCAGCACGATCCGCGTCGCCGCCTGGGCCGGCGTGGACCGGCGGTGCTCGGCGACCATTCCGGCGAGGTACAGCGACAGCTGCCGCACGCCCTCCCGGGTGGCCGAGCTGATCGAGAAGACCTCCAGGCCCCGGGCCCGCAGGTCGGCGGTGACCATCTCCGCGAGCTCCCGGGCGTCCGGCACATCGATCTTGTTGAGGACGACGAGGCGCGGCCGGCCGGCGAGACCGGTCGAGTACGCCGCCAGCTCGTGCTCGATGGTGTCGAGGTCGGAGAGCGGGTCCCGGTCCGGTTCGAGGGTCGCGCAGTCGAGAACGTGCACGATCATCGAGCAGCGCTCGATGTGGCGCAGGAACTCCAGCCCCAGGCCGCGGCCCTGGCTCGCACCCGGGATGAGGCCTGGCACGTCGGCGACGGTGTAGGGCGGCAGGTCACCGGCCTGCGCCACGCCGAGGTTCGGAACGAGGGTGGTGAACGGGTAGTCGGCGATCTTCGGCTTGGCCGCGGACAGCACCGACACCAGTGACGACTTGCCGGCGCTCGGGTAGCCGACCAGCGCCACGTCGGCGACCGACTTCAGCTCCAGGACGGCCTCGAGGCTCTCCCCAGGCTCACCCAGCTCAGCGAACCCGGGCGCCTTGCGCCGGGCCGAGGCGAGCGCGGCGTTCCCCCGGCCGCCGCGGCCACCCTGCGCGAGCACGAACGAGCTACCGAACCCGACCAGGTCGACGATCTCCTCGCCGTCCGGCGTGAGCACGACCGTGCCGTCGGGAACCGGGAGGATCAGGTCCTCCCCGTCGGCGCCGCTCTTGTTGGAGCCCTGACCGGGCCGGCCGCCGGTGGCCCGGCGGTGCGGGTGGAAGTGGAAGTCCAGGAGGGTGGTGACGCCCGGGTCGACGACGAGGCGGATGTCGCCCCCTCGGCCGCCGTTCCCACCGTCGGGGCCGCCCAGCGGCTTGAACTTCTCCCGGTGGATGGACGCGCACCCGTGCCCGCCGTCACCGGCGGCGGCGTGCAGAACCACCCGGTCGACGAACGTCGGCACTGCCTGGCCTCTCCTGGTCTGCCGGCCCTATGGCCGGTATTGCGGATCTCGTCCGCCGTGCGCGCGGGATCGCGGACATGGCTGAAGCCGCGCCGGGCAATGGTCCCGTGCCCAGCGCGGCTTCGACGATCTACTCTGCTGTCCCGTGACGGTCGACAGGTCCTGGGGAGCGACCCTCGGGCCGTCATAGTCGCGGCGGATCCTGGTAGCTGACCCGAGAACCGCCGACGACGCTCGCGTGGATTCCTCAGGGGCCCGCGCGGGACCAACGGCGGCAGCTAGGCCGCGGGCTCCAGCGCGAGCACGTTGATCACCCGGCGGCCACCGCGGGTGCCGAACTGGACGTGGCCCTCGGCCAGGGCGAACAGCGTGTCGTCCTTGCCGCGCCCGACCAGCGCGCCCGGGTGGAAGTGGGTGCCGCGCTGACGGACGAGGATCTCGCCCGCCTTCACATACTGGCCACCGAACCGCTTCACGCCCAGTCGCTGGGCGTTGGAGTCACGACCGTTGCGCGAGGAGCTCGCGCCCTTCTTGTGCGCCATCCGCTCAGGCCTTCTTGGTCTCGATGCCGGTGACCTTCAGCCGGGTCAGCTTCTGACGGTGACCCTGCCGCTTGTGGTAGCCGGTCTTGTTCTTGAACTTGTGGATCCGGATCTTCGGACCCTTCACGACGCCGACGACCTCGGCGGTGACCTCGGCGGCCTCAAGGGCACCCTTGTCCGTGGTCACCGACTCGCCGTCGATGAGAAGCACCGGCACCAGGTTCACGGCCGCACCCGGCGCACCCGGCAGAAGCTCGACATCGACCACATCGCCGACGGCGACCCTGTGCTGCTTGCCACCGCTGGCAACGACCGCGTACACCAGTTCTCCCTGCTCCTGTGGCCCGCGCGCCACGTCATCCGACGCCGCGCGAGCTGATCTCCTCAAGGCGCCCCACAAGCCGTGCGCGCCGGCCTCGCCCCAGAACACGAGCGGCCGACCGTCAACGCCAACCGCCGTCTGGGTCAACCCTCTTGTGTTGCCGTGCCGTGTTGGGGGCGGGCACGCGCCCGTCCGGAGTGGGCGCCAAACCTACCCCGTGTCGCTCTACCTTACAGGTCCCTGGACCGTTGGTGCGCACCGCCACTGCCTCGATCGACTCCCGCCGCAGGCGGCTCGCTTCGGCAGGCCGCATCGCCCCGATGACGGAATTCGACACCCCACCGAAGCCGACGACTCCCCTGGTTACTTTGCGTCGATAGCCAGTTCAGATGGGTACATCGCCGGGCCCAGCTGGGTGACTCCCAGCCTAGCTGCGGATCACAACCGGGTGATCCAGATGTGTCATGGCGACGGCCCACTCGCCAGGGAACCATGGACACTGCGACGGAAGTGTCCGACGGGGCGGGGAGGACGGACATGAGCGGCCGAGTCGGCAGGGCGGCAGCGCGATGACCGAGGCGGCCTGGGAGACGGCGGCCTGGGTGGCCGGCACGGTCGCGTTGGTCGCGCTCCTGGCGGTCCCGCTGGCCTGCTGGCTCATGCTGCACGGCCCGGTGATCGCGGCCCGGCTCTCGGCCGCGATCACGGCGGCCAGGCAGGGTGACGCGGCCGCCCACCTCGGCGACCAGGACGACCTGGTGCAGACGCTCGTCGTCGCGACCTACGCGCTCCAGCTCGGCGACCAGGACCGGGCCAAGGCCGCGGTGGACGGCGCGCTGCACCAGTCCCGCGCGATCCTCGACCGCATGCTGGCCGAGGCCGGCCACGATGCCCGCTCCCGCCACGATGCTCTGTCCCGCCGCGATGCTCTGTCCCGCCGCGACGCCGCCGCGCGCCCGGCTCCCAGGGCCGAGACCGCGGACCCGGCGGCCGGACCCACCACACCGGCCGGCCGGCATCCACAACTGGGCCGGCGTGGGCCCCTGCGCCGCGAACGCCCGGCGGCCGCACTGGCGGCGCGGGTCCGGCGCCACGTCGCCTAACAGCAGGCCGGCGGACGCCAAGCCGCCGGAGACCCGGTTGTCGGGACACCCAGGCGTCGCCTGGCGCCACGCTGTCTGAGAAGGCTGCCCGACCCGGAAGGCCAGGCCCGGGACCAGCCTGATCTGGCTGGCCCGGGCCCGGCCCAAGGCATCGGTACTCCGGCGGCCGCGGGTAGCCGCTACTCGGCGGAGGCGCTCGCCTCGACCGACTCAGCCGGCTTCGCGGCCGGGCGGGAGGCCCGGCGCGGCCGGCGGCCACGGCCACCGCCCGGCTCCGAACCCACCGCGGCACTGTCCGGGTCGGCGGAGTTCGCGAACACCGTCGGCCCAGCCTCCTCGGCGCTCGCGCCGTTCCCGGCTCCGTTGTGGTGGCTGTCCGCCGCCGACCCGTTGCCGACCGGCCAACCGACACCACCGGGCTCACCGGCCCGCGCCCCGAGCTGCCCGGCCCCGGCGAGCCCGCCAGGCCAGCCAGTGGCATGGGCGTCGGGCGCCGCGGCCTGGCCAGCTGGCGCCAACGCGCCGTCCGGCCCGGTCACGTCCACGCTGCTGATCTCGGGAACGGCGATCACGGCGCTCGCGGCCCGGCGGGCCCGGCGGGTCCGCCGGCCCTCTCGGGCCGTCCCGGCCTCGCCGGTCTCCGTAGTGGCGCGCCCACCGTCGCGGTCGCCCGTGCTCTCGTCATCGGAGGCGGGCCGCTCGTCGAGACCGTCGGGCTCGCCGACGACCGGCTCGTCCAGCTCCGCCGTCGACGCCAGGGCCGACCCGCGCCGGCCGGCGCGCCGCGGCGGCGGTGCCGGAATCGGCGGCACCGGCGGCTGGGCATGGTGGCCGTCCAGGTGGATGAGCACCCCGCGCCCGTTGCAGTGCGCGCATGGCTCGCTGTAGGCCTCCAGCAGGCCCTGGCCGACCCGCTTGCGGGTCATCTGGACGAGCCCGAGGCTGGTGACCTCGGCGACCTGGTGGCGGGTCCGGTCCCGGCCGAGGCACTCGGTGAGCCGGCGCAGCACCAGCTCCCGGTTGCTCTCCAGGACCATGTCGATGAAGTCGATGACGATGATGCCGCCGATGTCGCGCAGCCTCAGCTGACGGACGATCTCCTCGGCCGCCTCGAGGTTGTTCTTGGTGACGGTCTCCTCGAGGTTGCCGCCCTTGCCGGTGAACTTGCCGGTGTTGACGTCGACGACTGTCATCGCCTCGGTCCGGTCGATCACCAGCGAGCCGCCCGAGGGCAGCCACACCTTGCGGTCCAGCGCCTTCGCGAGCTGCTCGTCGACGCGGTACTCGGTGAACAGGTCGGTCGTACCGACGTGCCGGCGGACCCGGTCGCGCAGGTCCGGAGCGACCAGGTCGACGTAGCCCTCGATCGTCTCGGCCTCGCCCGAGCCCTGCACGAGCAGCTCGGTGAAGTCCTCGTTGAAGATGTCCCGGATCACCCGGACGACGAGGTCCGGCTCGCCGTAGAGCAGCGCCGGCGCGGACGCCTTCTGCGCCTTGCGGGAGATGTCCTCCCACTGGGCGGCGAGGCGTTCGATGTCGCGCTCGAGCTCCTGCTCGCTCGCACCCTCGGCCGCGGTCCGCACGATCACCCCGCCGTCCTCAGGGGTGATCTTCTTCAGGATGCTCTTGAGCCGGGCGCGCTCGACGTCCGGCAGCTTGCGGCTGATCCCGGCGTTCTGGCCGTCCGGCACGTAGACCAGGTAACGGCCTGGCAGGCTGATCTGGCTGGTCAGCCGCGCGCCCTTGTGCCCGATCGGGTCCTTGGAGACCTGGACGAGCACCGACTGGCCCGGCTTGAGCACCTGCTCGATCTTGCGAGGCCTGCCCTCCAGGCCGGACGCGTCGTAGTTGACCTCGCCGGCGTAGAGGACCGCGTTGCGGCCCTTGCCGATGTCGACGAACGCCGCCTCCATGCTGGCCAGCACGTTCTGGACCCGGCCGAGGTAGACGTTGCCCGCGTAGGACGCGGAGCTGGCCCGGGTGACGAAGTGCTCGACGAGGACGCCGTCCTCCAGCACCGCGATCTGGGTGCGGTCACCGGCGTGGCGGACCAGCATCCGGCGCTCGACCGACTCGCGGCGGGCCAGGAACTCAGCCTCGGTGACGATCGGCGGGCGCCGCCGGCCGCTGTCACGGCCCTCCCTGCGGCGCTGCCGCTTGGCCTCCAGCCGGGTGGAGCCGCTGACCCCACGGACCAGGTCGTCGTCGCGACGGGTCTCGCGGACGTGCACGACGGTGTTCGGCGGGTCGTCCGGCGCACCGGTGGCATCCTCGCCCGTCGTGGCGCGGCGGCGGCGGCGACGGCGACGGCGGGAACCGGCGCGGTCGTCCTCTTCCTCGTCCTCGTCCTCCGCGTCGAGCGCGAGCTGCTCGTCGCCCTCTTCGTCGGCCTGCTCAGCCTCGTCGGTGTCGGCAGAGGCGGCCTCGGGGGTGTCCGCGGTCTCCGCGCCGTCGAGCTCGTCCTCCCCGCGGGCCCGCCCGCGGCCACGCCGGCCGCGGCGGCGGCGCCTGGTGCCAGCCAGGTCCGCGTCGTCCAGCGACGCGTCCGCGCCAGCGGCGGCCTCGGTCTCCTCGACGTCGGCGGTCTCCTCCTCCACCGGGGCGGCGGAGGTCGGCTCCTCGGTCTCCTCGGCCTCGGCCTCGCGCGCCGGCCGGCCGGGACGCCGCTCGGCCTCGCGGTCGCGCCCACGCGGGGCGGCCGGCTCGCGGGCAGCCAGGTCGGGGGCCTGGAAGGTCACGGCCGTGATCGGCCGACGGGTCACCCGGGGGACAGCCGGCTCGGCGTCGAACCCGGTCAGGAACGGCTGAGCCTGGGCGCTCCACTGCGGCGCCGCGGACCGCGAACGCCTAATGGACGCCGCCGCGGCGGGCTCGGCGGCTGGTTCGTCCGCCTGTGCCGCCGGCTCGGCGGAGCCCGCGTCCTCGTCGGCCTCGGCTGGCTCGGCCACGGGGACCGGCTCGGCGGCGCGGGCTCGGCGGCGCCGCGTCCTCGGGGCAGCGGACGGCTCGGCCTCGGCCGGCGGCGCGCTCTCGACGTCGGCTGGCGCCGCGGCTGCCTCGGCGGTCGTCTCGGTCGGCACGCCGTCCGAGGTCGCAGTCTCCGCGGTGTCCTGGGGCTCTGAGGCCGCCGGAGTCTCGGGAGTCTCCGGGGGGGCCGAGGAGCCGCGGCGGGCGGCGCGGGCACGCCGTCGGGCGGGCGGCGCAGCCGGCTCGGCTGGCTCGCTAGCCACGTCGGTCGCGCCCGGTTGCGGGGCGGCTGGCAGGTCGGCGCCGTCAACCGGCACGGCGGTGGCCTCGGCTGGCTCCAGCGGGACAACCGGGGTGAGGACCGCACGCACGGCGCGACGGGCGCGGGGCCTGCGCTCCGGCTCGGCGGCCGGGGCGCTCGCGGCAGGCGCGACCGCCGCCGGCTGATCGGCTCCGGTCTCGGCCGGCTCAGCGGGCTGGTCCAGCTCGTCCTCGCCGATCGCGTCCTCGGCGGGCGAGGTCTCGTCGGACCCGTCCTGCGAGGATGTGATCTCGGTGGCCGTGATCTCGGTGGACGCCGGGTCCGGCGCCGCCGAGGCGACCGCCTGATCCTCGTCCGCCTCATCGGTCACAGCTGGGACGGCCATGATCGCGACGTCAGGGGACAGCTGGGCCGGCGGGCCGGCCGGCCGGCCCGCCGCGCGGCGGCGCCGGGGCGTCGCCGCGGATTCCTCCGCCGCTGCCGCTGTCTGGTTGTCGTCGCCGGGAGTCAAAATGTCGTCGGGCACGGGATATAAAGCCTCCGGGCTCCCGGGCGCGCCGCCAGTTGGCAGTCGCGACCGCACAGAAGCCGCTGTCTCGTCCGGCGGGTGAGCCCGCCGTAATCCTGCGACGCCCTGCATCAAGCCGTGAGTCGACGCGACAACCGGCCCTGATCGCTGTAGTCCGCGCCCCCTTCGGGGGGCCCAGAGGTTCGCTTACCCCCAGGCAGACATCACGGCCCGCCGAGGCTGACCGGAGGTCAGCTTTCAGCAAGGGCCGCCAGCAGCGGGTCGGCCAGCGTTCCGTCCGCCCGGATCAGTCCCTGCTCGAGCCTGGTTGGCTCCGGCGGAACCGGAAACGTCAGCGGTGGAACGGCGACCACGCCGAGGGCGGTCAACACGTCGTCTGGTCGTACAGCGGGCGTCGTGTGCCGCACAACCATCTCCAGTATCGCACAGTCGTGGCTGTCCGCACGGCAAACGGCGCAGATCACCGCCCCCCGCACGTCGATGGTCCGGCGGCCGTCCTTGGTGGTGCGCTCGACCTCGAGCCGCTCCCGGGCCAGCAGCGCCGTCACGGCGGCCGCGAGATCGGCCAGGGGCAGGCCCGGAAAGCGGATCCGCCACCGAGACGCCTCGATCCGGCTGGCGAGCGCCCCACCTGCGGCGACGGCGCAGGCCGTGACGTCCAGACCAGGCGGCAGCGCCGCGTCCAGGGCGACCCGCAGCGCCTCCAGGTCGACGTCCGTGGTCAGCGCCAGCTCAACGTACTCGGCCTCGCTGGCGATCCCGGTCTGGGTGCCACCGCACCACGACACCTTTGGGTGTGGGTTGAAGCCGGCCGAGTAGGCCATCGGCACCCGGGCCCGGCGCAGACCCCGCTCGAAGGTCCTGGCGATGTCCAGCTGGGAGAGGAACCGCGCCCGGCCACGCTTGGTGAACCGCAGGCGCAGCCGGACCACCGCGGGAGGCGGCGGTGGGCCGTCAGGACGCCGAGCCGGCACTGGCCTCGACCTTCCGTTCCGGCAGCGGCGCGACCGGGGAGATCGGCAGCAGCTTGCGGCGGGTCGGACCGATCTCGATCTGGGAGCCCATCGTTGGGCAGACCCCGCAGTCGTAGCAAGGGGTCCACCGGCAGTCGTCGAGCTCGGAGGCGCGCAGCGCGTCCTGCCAGTCCGACCAGAGCCAGTCGCGGTCCAGCCCGGCGTCGAGATGGTCCCACGGGAGCACCTCGCGCTCCGGGCGCTCCCGGGTGGTGTACCAGTCCAGCGAGACGCCGAGCGGCTCCAGCTCGGCCTCGGCGGCCCGCGCCCAGCGCTCGAACGAGAAGTGCTCGCTCCAGCCGTCGAACCGGCCGCCCTCGCGCCAGACCCGTTCGATCACCCGGCCGACCCGCCGGTCACCGCGGGCAAGCAGGCCCTCGATGATGCCCGGCCGCCCGTCGTGGTAGCGGAACCCGACGGCCCGGGCGATCTCCCGGTCGGCCCGGACCGTGTCGCGCAGCAGCTTCAGCCGATGGTCGGTGACCTCCCAGGAGGCCTGCCCGGCCCACTGGAACGGGGTGTGCGGCTTGGGCACGAAGCCGCCGATCGACACCGTCGCGCGGATGTCGCGCTGGCCGCTGGCCTTGCGGCCGGCGCGGATCACCTCCCGGGCGAGCTCCGCGATGCCGAGGATGTCCTCGTCGGTCTCCGTCGGCAGCCCGCACATGAAGTAGAGCTTCACCTGCCGCCAGCCCTGCGCGTACGCGGTGCTGACGGTGCGGATCAGGTCCTCCTCGCTGACCATCTTGTTGATGACCTTGCGAAGACGCTCCGAGCCGCCCTCTGGCGCGAACGTGAGCCCACTGCGACGGCCGTTGCGGGAGAACTCGTTGGCCAGGGTGACGTTGAAGGCGTCCACCCGGGTGGACGGCAGCGACAGCGAGGTCTGGGTCCCCTCATAGCGGTCGCCGAGCTGCTTGGCGATCTCGCCGATCTCGCTGTGGTCGGCGCTGGACAGCGAGAGCAGGCCGACCTCGGAGAAGCCCGTCGCTGTCAGCCCGTTGTCGATCATCGCGCCGATGGTCTCGATCGAGCGCTCCCGCACCGGCCGAGTGATCATCCCGGCCTGGCAGAACCGGCAGCCCCGGGTGCAGCCCCGGAAGATCTCGACGCTCATCCGCTCATGCACGGTCTCCGCGAGCGGCACCAGCGGGGCCTTCGGGTACGGCCACGAGTCCAGGTCACCGAGCGTGTGCTTGGCCGGCCGGGCGGGCACGTCGCCCCGGTTCGGCGTGACGGCGGCGACCGCCCCGTCGGAGCCGTAGCTGACCTCGAAGAACGCCGGGACGTAGACCAGCCGGCGCCGGGCCAGCCGGGCCAGCAGCTCGGTGCGCCCGCCCGGCGCTCCGGCCGCCTTGAACGCGCGGACGACGTCGGTGATGTCCAGGGCGGCCTGCTCCCCGTCGCCGAGCACGGCCGCGTCGAGGAAGTCGGAGATCGGCTCGGGGTTGAAGGCGGCATGCCCGCCGGCGATCACCAACGGGTGCGCGTCGGTCCGCTCGGCGGCCAGCAGGGGGATACCGGCCAGGTCGAGGGCCGTCAGCAGGTTGGTATAGCCGAGCTCGGTGCTGAAGCTGACGCCGAGGATGTCGAACTCACCGACCGGGCGGTGCGCGTCCACGGTGAACTGCGGGACCGCGTGCTCGCGCAGCAACGCCTCCAGATCGGGCAGCACGGCGTAGGTCCGCTCGGCCAGCACGTCCGGCTGCTCGTTGAGGATCTCGTAGAGGATCTGGATGCCCTGGTTGGGCAGGCCGACCTCGTAGGCGTCCGGGTACATCAGCGCCCAGCGGACGGTGGCCGACTCCCAGGCCTTGACCGTGGAGTTCCCTTCGCCACCGACGTACTGCACGGGCTTGCGCACCCTGGGCAGCAGCGGCTCCAGACGCGGGAACAGCGACTGTCCAGACATGGGACCAGCTTAGCCGGGCCGCCGGCACCCCACGATCGCCGCGCTCACAGGGCATAGGGGTCGGTACGGGAGCGAAGCCGCACGTTCTGCAGCAGACCCATGGCCAACATCTGGGCGAACATCGACGAACCGCCGTAGGAGACGAACGGCAGCGGCAGGCCGGTCACGGGCATGATCCCCAATGTCATCCCGATGTTGATGAAGGTCTGGAAGGAGAACCAGCACACGACCCCGGTGCCGATCAGGGCGCCGAACGTGTCGTCGGAGTCCCGGGCGATCGACAGCGCCCGCCACAGCACCACGCCCAGTGCGAGCAGCAGCCCGCCGGCCCCGACGAAGCCGAGCTCCTCGCCGGCGACCGTGAAGACGAAGTCGGTCTGCTGCTCGGGGACGAACTGGCCCTGGGTCTGCTGCCCATGGAACAGGCCGCGGCCGAAGAAGCCGCCGTTGGCGATCGCGGTCTTGGCCTGGTCCACGTTGTAGCCGGTGGTCGAGCTCGTCGCCGCGGTGGCCGAGACGAACGACGTGAGGCGTGCCTCCTGGTACGGCTTGAGCAGGTGGAAGCCGATGATCGCCGCGCCGAGCAGCACCCCGCCGACGAACAGGCCCAGCACCCAGCGGCGGGGGGCACCGGCGACGGCGAGCATCCCGAGGATCACGAAGACCAGCACCATCACGGTGCCGAAGTCGGGCTGGAGCATGATCAGGCCGACCGGTACCAGCGCGAGGCCGAGCACGACGATGACGTCGACGTCGCCCGGGCGGGCGGCGCGCACCCCGTCCCGGCTGTCGCGCTTCTCGCCGAGGATCATCGCGATGCCGACGATCAGCGCGACCTTGGCGAACTCGGACGGCTGGAGCTCGAACCCGCCGGGCAGCACGATCCAGGAGTGCGCGCCGTTGATCGTGCTGCCGACGACGAGCACGGCGACCAGCCCGACGAGTGACCCCAGGTAGACGAACGGCGCGTAGGCCCGCAGCAGCCGGTAGTCGAGCAGCATCGCCCCGGTGGCGAGCACCAGGCCGATCGCGAGGTTCAGCAGGTCACGCTTGAGGAACGACCTCGGGTCGCCGCCGGCCACGGTGAGCCGCTCGCTGGTCGCCGACCAGACCAGCAGCGAACCGATGACCGCGAGCACCAGCACGGCGGCCACGAGCAGCCAGTCCAGCCGGCGCACCGGCGAATGCCGGCCGGACGCGCGGTCGCGCAGCTGGCCGATCTTGCCCCGGAGCGCGACCGGGGACGACCGCAGCGCCGTCGATCCCAGCTCGTCCACGGCCGTTCCTCCGTTCCGCCCGAGCGAACCATCCAAACCGGTGTGACGCACTCGGCTCCCCTGCCCGGCAGCCGCCGCGGCCGGTCCAGCGCGCCGGCTACCCGGCGCCGGCGGACGGTGGCGCTCGCGGGCCGCCAGGCGCGGACGCGGTTCCCCCCGCGGCCAGCGCTCCGGTGGCGGCCGCGGGCGCCGCGCGCAAGGCGGCCGGCAACGCCACGCCCCCAGCGGCGGGCGCCGCGGCGGCCGGTGCGACCCCGGCGGCCACCGGCCCGACCGTCCCAGCCGGGCCGGCCGCCTGCGGCGCCGACGTCGCCCCGGTGTCGGGGACCATCGACGGCAGGCCAGCAGGCGGCAGCCCGCCCGGCAGCGCCGCCGGCCGGCCGACCCCGAAGATAGCCTGATAGATCGACTTCACGACCGGGGCCGCGTACATGGCGCCCTGGCCGGAGTCGGGAATGGAGACGACAATGACGTACTGCGGGTCGTTCACCGGGGCGAACGAGGCGAACCACGAGGTGTCCTGGTGTCCCTCGACCTCGGCCGTGCCGGTCTTCCCGCCGATCGGGATGATGTTGTTCGGCCAGTCGGCGAACACCCCGGTGCCGGTACCGCCGGGTTCCGTGGTGACCCCGTGCAGAGCCTCGCGGATGTAGCCGAGCACCTCCGGCGGCACCGCGACCTTGTCCTTGACCACCGGGGCGAACCGCTTCACGACCGTGCCGTCCGGCGCGACGATCGCCTTGGCCAGCTGCGGCTCGTAGACGGTCCCCCCGTTGGCGACCGAGGCGTATGCGACGGCCAGCTGCAACGGGCTCACCGAGAGGTACTGGCCCTGCCCGATGGCGAACTGGGCAGCCGCGCCGGCGTTGTACAGGTAGCCGTCGACGCAGGCCTCGGCGGCGTACTGCTGGTAGCGCTTGGCCGTCGCCGGGTCCTTCTCCTCGGGGTAGCCGTCCTTGGCCCGGCGGCAGTAGGAGTCCTTCAGCTCGCTCCAGATCTGCCGGGCCTGCGCGCGGCCGACAACGGCGCCGGCGCTCTCCCCAGGCAGGTCGATGCCGGACTTCGACCCGAAGCCCATCTCCCTGGCCATCTTGACGAAGTTCTCGGCGGCCGGCGGATAGGGGCCTTTGCCGTTGCGAAGGCCGCCGTCGCGCAGCCACTCGTCGTAGGCGAACTGATCGAAGATCACGTCACAGGAGATCACCAGCGCCTGGTGCAACGTGATCGGCCCGGCGGACTCGCCCTCGAAGTTGTGGAAGGTCTGGCTGCCGATCTGCAGCGTCGGCGAGCAGGGGAACTTCTGGTCCGGCTTGGCACCCAGCAGGCCCATCGCCGTGGCGGTCGAGACGATCTTGAATGTCGACCCGGCCGGGCCGGTGCCCTGGTAGGCCCGGGACAGCAGCGGGATGCCGTTCGCCGGGTCGGACAGCGACTGGTAGTCCTGCTGGGAGATGCCCCCGACGAACACCGACGGGTCGTAGGACGGCAGGCTCGCCAGGGCGATCACGCCGCCGGTCTTGACGTTGAGCACTACCGCCGAGGCCGTCCGGGCCTTGTCGTCGCCCGGCAGCTTGTCCAGCGTGGCCCGCAGCGCCTGCTCGGCCGCCGTCTGGACGCCCTGGTCAAGGTTGAGGACCAGGTTGTCGCCCGCGACCGGCGCCTTGTTCGAGGCGGTGCCGGAGACCCGGCCGAACCGGTCGACCTCCAGGTCCTGGACGCCGTCGACACCACGCAGGGCCGTGTCGTAGACCGACTCGAGGCCGGCGACCCCGACCAGGCTGTTGAGGTGGTAGGTCCCGTCCGAGCTGGGTTTGCCCTCCTTCTTCAGCTGCGCGGTCTGCTGGTCGAGCTGGCTCTGGCTCACCGGAGCCAGGTAGCCGAGCTCGTGTGCCGCGAGCGGGCCGTACGGGTACTCGCGGACCGCCTCCAGGTCGGCGGTGATGCCCGGGAAGCGGTCGGGGTGCTCGATGATCGCGAGCGCCTGCTGGGGGCTGGCGTCCTTCGCGATCGGGACCGGCTGGTAGGGCGAGCCGGTCCAGCATGGCTGCGGCACCTTCGGCCCGCAGAACCGGATCTTCTTCTCGATGTCGGCGACGGACATGCCGATGACCGAGGACAGCTGCTCGAACACCGCCTGGCCGCCGTCCCGCTGGCGGTCGGTGGTCGAGCGGTTCACCGAGATGACCAGCGAGGTGCGGTTGCGGACCAGGGCCGCGCCCTGGTCGTCGAGGATCATCCCGCGGGGCGCGGGCGTCACCACCTCGCGGACCCGGTTGTCCTCGGCGACCCGCCGGTAGTGCGCGCCGTCGAGCACCTGCAGCACCCACAGCCGGGCGCCCAGCGTCACCAGCAGCGAGACGGCGAGAACCCGCAGGATCACCAGGCGCAGCCGGACCCCGTCGTTCACGGGCGCCTCACCCGCCTGATCCTGCGCAACCCAGCGGTGAACGCCGGGAACAGGAACGGAGTGAGCAACGCGGCGTACAGCGCCGTCACCAGCGCCCGCACGAGGGTGTGGCCGGGGCTGGCGAGCCCGTCGGCGCCGAGCAGCGCGGCCACCGCGACGTCCGCGAGGGTACCGACGGCCACGGCGCCGGAGACCGCGGCCAGCGCGACCACGGCGGACCGCTCGGTAGCGTCGGCGACCAGGCCGACGAGATACCCCACCAACAGGAACACCAGCGTTGTCTGGCCCAGCACATGGGTGGACAGCAGGTCGCCGAACAGACCGGTCAGGAAGCCGAGGAGGGCGCCGTTGACCGGGCCGAGCACGAGCGCGGCAGTGGCGAGCAGCATCAGCACCAGGTCCGGGCCCCCGCCCGGCAGCGACAGCCGCATGACCACGCTGACCTGGGCGATCACGGCCACCAGCAGCACGAACATGACCACCGCGAAGGTCGGCGCGTGAATCGCGTCCGCGTCGCTCTCCGGCTCCCACAGCTGGACGGTCACGGCGTCACCGCGCCCCGGCCGGCGTGCCGGCCGCGCTGGGGACGGACGGGTTCGGGGCGGACGGGTTCGGGGCGGACGGGTTCGGGGCGGACGGGTTCGGGGCGGACGGGTTCGGGGCGGACGGGTCGGGGGCCGCGGCGGCGCCGGGCGGGGCGGCGGCCTGCGGCGCGGGAGCCGTGGAGGCCGGGACCGCGCGCGGCGGCAGCACCCGGTCGCCGGGGTCCGTCGCCGGCTTGCCGACCACGATGCCGACGAGGTCGAGGGAGCCGACCGAGACGAACGGCCTGACCTCGGCCGTGCGCGTCAGGCCGCTGACCTGGGTCACCTTGGTGACCTCGCCGACCGGCACCCCGGCGACGTAGTCCAGGCTGCCGAACGTGACCAGCCGCTGGCCCGGCTTCACCTGGTAGGAGGCGTCGTAGAGCGTGAAGACGAGCTTGTCCGGGCCGGAGCCGCCGGCGACGGCCCCGAGCAGCTGGGTGCCCTCCAGCCGGGCGCCGATCCGGCTGCGCGGGTCGCAGAAAAGCCGGACGACCGCGGTGTGGTCGGTCATCGAGACGACCGTGCCGACCAGGCCGTTGGCATTGACGACGATCTTGTCCACGGCCAGGCCGTCAGCCTTGCCTGCGTTGACGGTCACGGTCCAGTCGGTGCCGCTGACGTCGCCGATCGCGACCACCCGGGCGGGCACGATCGTGTACTGCCCCTTGTCGGCGAGCAGCCGCAGCGCCGAGAGCTGTCCGGCCAGCTGGGTGACCGCGCCCCGGTCGGCGAGCTGGCGGCGCAGCGCGGCGTTCTGCTGCTCCAGCCGGTCCGCGCGGTCGTGGTAGCGGTTCGGGTGCGCCAGCGACGACAGGGTCCGCCCGACCGGGCGCGTCACCGCCGTCACGCCGCCCTCGATCCCGCCGACGACGCCATGCAGGAACCCGCGCGGCCCGCCGCTGCTCTCCCCGGTCCGGTAGTCGATCGTGATCAGCAGGAAGGTGAGGACGAGCAGCACCGCGACGACCAACCGGGAACGCCTGAGGTCACGACCCACGACGACCCCTCACTCCCCTCACCCGACGCCCTGCCGGGACGTCGCCCTACCCGCGGCTGCTTCGCCACCACCGAAGCCACGGCGCCCAGCTCTGTCATCGCCCCCCAGACGAATCGCCGCCGCCCTGGCCCCGGCGCGCTTTTCCTGCGGAAGGCACGCAGCGGTCACGACAGGCGTTCGCCGGCACGGACGAACCACACCGCGCGAGCGTTCCCGATCCCGGCGGATTTCGGCGAACCGTTGTCCGGTCGGCGCCGAAATGCCCACGAAATCCGTTCGGGCCCAACGGCGGCGCGGCGAACCCAGCTCCCGAGCTACTAACGCCGGGGCTCAGAGATGAGCACCTGCTGGAGAGCCTCGAATTCCTCGACGCATTTGCCCGAGCCCATGGCTACCGAGTGCAGCGGATTGTCCGCGATGTGGATCGGCATGCCGGTCTCGTTGCGCAGCCGTTCGTCCAGGCCGCGCAGCAGCGCGCCACCGCCGGTGAGCACGATGCCGCGGTCCATGACGTCGCCGGCGAGCTCCGGCGGGCAGCGGTCGAGAGTCACCTTGACCGCGTCGATGATGGAGTTGACCGGCTCCTCGACGGCCTTGCGGATCTCCTCGGCCGTCACGACGATCGTCTTCGGCAGCCCGGTCACGAGGTCCCGGCCGCGGATCTCCGCGCTCGGCTCGTCGGGCAGCTTGTACGCCGAGCCGATCGCCATCTTGATCTCCTCGGAGGTGCGCTCGCCGAGCATCAGCGAGTACTCCTTCTTGACGTAGGAGATGATCGCCGTGTCCAGCTCGTCGCCTGCGATCCGGATCGACTGGCTGGTCACGATGCCGCCGAGCGAGATCACCGCGACCTCGGTCGTGCCACCGCCGATGTCGACGACCATGTTGCCGGTCGGCTCGTGCACGGGCAGGCCAGCGCCGATGGCCGCCGCCATCGGTTCCTCGATGATGTAGACGCGCCGGGCCCCGGCCTCGTAGCCGGCGTCCTTCACGGCGCGCTGCTCGACGCCGGTGATGCCGCTCGGCACGCAGACCACCAGCCGGGGCTTGGCGAAGTGCCGGCGCCGGTGCACCTTCTGGATGAAGTAGCGCAGCATCCGCTCGGTCGTCTCGAAGTCGGCGATCACGCCGTCCTTGAGCGGGCGGACCGCGACGACGTTGCCCGGCGTCCTGCCGATCATGCGCTTGGCGTCGGTCCCGACGGCGAGGATGCCCGTGGTGGTGGTGTTGATCGCCACGACACTCGGCTCGTTGAGCACGATGCCTCGGCCGCGCACGTACACGAGCGTGTTGGCGGTGCCGAGATCGACCGCCATGTCACGGCCGAGGAAGGACAGGGAACTGGACATCGTCGGGCCGACCTTCCCGGAGATGCGGTCTGGGTGCCGTAGGCCGGGTCCGGGCATGCCGGGCCCGCCCGAGCTGGCCCCCGACCTCGAACACGATCAGGGTTCTTCAGGCTCAGGGGTGTTCACGGGCCGCGATCCACACCGGGTACGCCCGGCGCGACGGAATCGCGAGGACTAGCGGATTGCAGGGTTTCACGAGCAACGTGCGGGGACAGGACCGAGTTTCCACCACCGGCGTGTCGGTAACCCGATTGCCCGGTTCTCTCGATGGCCCGGCATTGCCGGACCTTGTGGTCCGTTGACCGAGCTGTCGGAGTGACCGGGATGTTCGGGTGACCGGTCGTTCGAGCCTCTGGGTAGTTCGAGCCTCTGGGTAGTTCGGGTGACCGGGATGACCGGCCCGCTGCGCGGTGACAGCGAAAGCCTAGACCGCCCCACCGACAGCCCGCCGGCCCGCCGGGACCGTGTCACCCAGGGTGCCGACGGTACATCCCGCCCGGCGCCACCCGCGGCTCGCATCCAGGTCCAGACCGGGACCGGACCTGCCCGCGCGGCACACCTCACCAACCACCCCGGCCAGCAGGACGCGCGTACCCCGTCGAACCGTCCGGCCGGCGGCGCCAGCAGCCACGCCGACGCGCCCGCCCGCTCACCCCCGGAATGTGAAACGCCCGCCCGGAGAGTCCGGGCGGGCGTCAGGCAGCCGGGGCTCGGTCAGCCCTTCAGGCCGGGGAAGAACAGGTCGATCTCGCGGGCGGCCGACTCGGGCGAGTCCGAGCCGTGGACCAGGTTCTGGCCGATCTCCAGCGCGTAGTCGCCGCGGATCGAGCCGGGCACCGCCTTCACCGGATCGGTGACGCCCATCAGGCCGCGGGTGCCCTCGATCGCGCGCGGGCCCTCGACGACCAGCGCGACCAGCGGGCCGGAGGTGATGAACTCGACCAGCTCGCCGAAGAACGGCTTGCTGGCGTGCTCGCCGTAGTGGGTCTCGGCGGTCGCCTTCTCCAGCGTGCGCAGCTCGGCGGCGACCAGGGTCAGGCCCTTGCGCTCGAGCCGGCTGATGACCTCCCCGACAAGGCCGCGGCTGACGCCGTCGGGCTTGACCAGGACGAGGGTGCGCTCAGCGGACACTGGACTCCTTTGTTCGTGTCTTGGACGGTGTCAGGGGTGGCAGGTGCCGTTCCCGGCAGCTAGCCGTTCTCGGCACCTGGTCGTCTCGGCGCGCAGGCGACGACGGCCGCCCGCCCGCACAGGGTCGACATAACCCACATGTGCTTGGCGCCAACTTACCCTGTCCGCGCCAAGCGCCGATCTGCCGGCGGCCGTCAGCGAGCCAGCAGGTGGCGGGCCTCGCCGACGGTGGTGAGCGAGCCCGTGACGACCACGCCGCCGCCGCCGAGCTCCGTGTCCTCCTCGACCAGCCGCACCGCCGCGTCGATCGCGTCGTCCAGCCGGGGCGCGACCTCGACCCGGTCGGCGCCGAAGACCTCGACCGCGACCGCCCCCAGCTCGTCGGCCGAACGCGCCCGAGGGGACGAGCTCTGCGTCAGGACGATCGAGTCGAACGCCGGTTCCAGCACGCTGAGCATCGCGTGGGCGTCCTTGTCCGCGAGCACCCCGACGACGCCGACCAGCGTCTCGAACTGGAAGGCGTCGCCCAAGGCCGCGACCAGCGCCTGCACGCCGGCGACGTTGTGCGCGCCGTCGAGCACGATCGTCGGCGAGTGGCGGACCACCTCCAGCCGTCCCGGCGAGGACGTGGAAGCGAACCCGGACCGGAGCACCTCAAGGTCCAGCAGGTTCGACCCGCCGCCCAGGAACGCCTCGACGGCGGCGAGCGCGCAGGCCGCGTTGTGGGCCTGGTGCTCACCGTGCAGCGGGAGGAAGATCTCGTCGTAGTCGCCGCCTAGCCCGCGAAACGTCAGCATCTGCCCGCCGACGGCGACCTTCCGGCGGGCCACGCCGAACTCCAAGCCCTCCCGGACCAGGGTCGTGCCGAGCTCCTCGGCCCTGGCGGCGAGCACCCGGGCGGCCCCGAGCGGCTGCTGGCCGAGCACGGCGATCGCGCCGGGCCGCAGGATGCCCGCCTTCTCCGTCGCGATCTCCTCCACGGTCGAGCCGAGCTCGCGGTGGTCCAGCGAGATCGGCGTCACGACCTGGACGAGGCTGTCGACGACGTTGGTCGCGTCCCAGGTCCCGCCCAGCCCCACCTCGATCACGCCGACGTCGACGGGTGCGTCCGCGAACGCCGAGAAGGACATCGCGGTCAGCAGCTCGAAGAAGGTGACCCGCTCGGCATGCCGCCCGTCGACGAGCTCCACATAGGGGGCGACGTCGTCATAGGCGCGGGCGAACACCTCCGCGCTCACCGGCCGGCCGTCGATGCTGATCCGCTCGGTGACGCTCTCCAGATGCGGCGACGTGTAGCGGCCGGGGCGCAGGCCGAAAGCCCGGAGCAGCGAGTCGATCATGCGGGCGGTCGAGGTCTTGCCATTGGTCCCAGTCAGGTGCACCACCGGGAAGGTCCGCTCCGGGTGGCCCAGCAGGTCGACCAGGTCGCGGATCCGCTCCAGGTCCGGGATCATCTTGTGCGGGAAACGTCCGGCCAGCGCCTTCTCGACCCGCGCCAGCTCAGCGCCGGCCGCCAGTGCCTCGCCGGCCGACTCAGCGTCCGCCGGCCGCCCGCCGTCTTGCCCGTTGTCCGTCACTCCCGAAGATTATCCGCCGGCCGACCAGCCACCGCCCGCCGCGAGCGGCACAGCATGCCGTGCGGCGCGAGCCGGGCGGAGCCGAGCCGGGCCGGGCCGGGCCACACGAGCCGGGCAGCGCGCCTGAGCAGCGCACGCGCCGGCATCGACGCCGGCGAGGCATACCTGATGGTCGTCGTTCTCCGGCCGAACCCGACCACGAGGTATGAGTCACCAGCGCCCCGGCGCTGCCGGCGCCGGACGACTGCGTCGACGTCGCGAGCCCCGACAACCCGTTCCGGCCCGTTTCGGCCTCCCGCGGTCGCGACAAAGCCCAACTAACAACCACCAGGGGCCAAAGTCGCGATCATCAGTCCTCGCCCGACGCCGACCAGACACTGACGCGCCCAGCTAGCCACCGTCGCGTCCGCGCTGGACCAGACGGACGAAGCGCGAGCGACCAGGGGGGTGCCGGGGGACGGAGTCCCCCGGCATTGGGGGTTCCAGGGGGTCATCCCCCTGATCAGAAGACCGTCACAGCCGGGACCCTCGGGAAGCTAACGGAAGGCACGCAGCGCCGTGACCGGTCGACCGCCCGAGCGGAACCCAACACAGATCCCGACCCTGGACCAGCCTCCGCCGCGGGCCTCTCCCCTGACACAGAACCGCGTTGGGGAGGGCGCCCAGCGCCCGACCCGGCGTCGCGGCCCGCGGGCGCTCTGCGCCCGTTCGGGCCGCGACGCCTTACGCAGACTTCTCCTGGCGGGTGCTGCGCTTGGCGGCGGTGATGTCGCGGGGCACCAACGTGGGATTGACGTGCTCCAGGACGACCTCGCGCGTGACGACGACGCGGGCGACGTCCTTGCGGCTCGGGATGTCGTACATGACCGACATCAGCACCTCCTCCATGATCGCGCGCAGGCCGCGCGCGCCGGTGCCGCGCAGGATCGCCTGGTCGGCGATCGCCTCGAGGGCGTCGGAGGTGAAGTCGAGGTCGACGTTGTCCAGCTCGAACAGCCGCTTGTACTGCCGGACCAGCGCGTTCTTCGGCTCGGTCAGGATGCGGATCAGCGCCTCCCGGTCAAGGTTCTGCACACTGGTGAGGACCGGGAGCCGGCCGATGAACTCGGGGATCATGCCGTACTTGAGCAGGTCTTCGGGCATGACGTCCCCGAACACGTCGGCCGCGTCCGGATCGTCCTTGCCGTGCAGCACGGCGCGGAAGCCGAGCGACTTCTTCCCGATCCGCGACTCGATGATCCGGTCGAGCCCGGCGAACGCGCCACCCACGATGAACAGCACGTTCGTCGTGTCGATCTGGATGAACTCCTGGTGCGGGTGCTTGCGGCCGCCCTGCGGCGGCACGCTCGCGGTCGTCCCCTCCAGGATCTTCAGCAGCGCCTGCTGGACGCCCTCACCGGAGACATCCCTGGTGATGCTGGGGTTCTCCGACTTCCGGGCGATCTTGTCGACCTCGTCGATGTAGATGATCCCGGTTTCGGCCTTCTTGACGTCGTAGTCGGCCGCCTGGATCAGCTTGAGCAGGATGTTCTCGACGTCCTCGCCGACGTAGCCGGCCTCGGTCAGCGCCGTGGCGTCGGCGATCGCGAACGGGACGTTGAGCATCCGGGCGAGGGTCTGCGCGAGCAGGGTCTTGCCGCAGCCGGTCGGCCCGAGCAGCAGGATGTTGCTCTTCGCCAGCTCCACCTCGGCTTTGGCGCTGTCGCCCTGGGCCGAGCCGCCCGCCTGAATCCGCTTGTAATGGTTGTAGACCGCGACCGACAGGGTCTTCTTCGCGGTCTCCTGGCCGACCACGTAGCCGTCCAGGAACTCGTAGATCTCCCGGGGCTTGGGCAGCTCGTCCCATTTGAGCTCGGAGCTCTCGGAGAGCTCCTCCTCAATGATCTCGTTGCAGAGATCAATGCACTCGTCGCAGATGTACACGCCGGGACCGGCGATGAGCTTTTTCACCTGCTTCTGCGACTTCCCACAGAACGAACACTTCAGCAGGTCGCCGCCATCACCGATGCGTGCCACCGAGGACTCAGTCCCTTCGTCCAGACGATGGGGTCGCCTGCAAGTCGGGGGCGGCTCGCACCGCCCGGTCGTCGCGTGCCGAGACTGTCACTGGCCTTGCCAGGCGCCCACCGCGGCCGGCCCCAGGGCCGACGCTCCAGCTCGGGCGCCACCAGGCGGGGCCGGGAGGTCGCCCTCCCGTGCCTGGCCTGTCCTGCCTCGTACCGCCCCTTCGGGGGACGGTACCCCGCCCGGCCGCCCAGTGAGAGCCCTATCGCGCGGCTCATACGGGTCAGCCTACGGTCGTCTGTCCTGTCAGCGAGCGGCCGACAGGCGAGACGACTTACGCGTCTTGATCACCTCGTCGATCAGGCCGTACTCCTTGGCCTCATCGGCAGAGAGAATCTTGTCCCGCTCGATGTCGCGGCGGATGTCCTCTTCGGACTTCCCGGTGTGGTCCGCGAGCATTTTCTCCAACAGCGAACGCATCCGGAGGATCTCACGCGCCTGGATCTCGATGTCGCTCGACTGGCCCTCACCGGAGCCGGACGGCTGGTGGATCAGGATGCGGCTGTTCTGCAGCGCGAACCGCTTGCCCGGCGTCCCGGCGGCCAGCAGCACGGCCGCGGCGGACGCCGCCTGGCCCATGCAGATGGTCTGGATGTCCGGGCGGACGAACTGCATCGTGTCGTAGATCGCGGTAAGCGACGTGAACGACCCGCCAGGCGAGTTGATGTAGATCGAGATGTCGCGGTCCGGGTCCTCGGACTCGAGGAACAGCAGCTGCGCCATGACGTCGTTGGCCGAGACGTCGTCGATCTGGACGCCGAGGAAGACGATCCGCTCCTTGAGGAGCTTCGAGTACGGGTCCATGCCGTACTCGCCACGGGACGTCTTCTCGATGATGTTCGGCAGCACATAGCGGCCGGTCTGCTGGTGAACGGACATGATCATGCCCTCCGGAAGGAGCGGTCGTACGGAGCCGACGGGGGTGGAAGCGCCGGCGCGGTCAGAGGCCGGACGGGGTGCCGCCGGGCACCTGGCGCACCCGCTGGACGACGTGGTCAACGAAGCCGTAGTCCTTCGCCTCCTCGGCGGTGAACCAACGGTCACGGTCGGAGTCCCGCTCGATCTGGTCGATCGGCTGACCGGTGTGGAAAGCGATCCGCTCCTGCATCATCCGCTTGGTGTAGAGCATCTGCTCGGCCTGGATCGCGATGTCGGACGCGGTGCCGCCGATGCCGCCAGACGGCTGGTGCATCATGATCCGCGCGTGCGGCAACGAGTACCGCTTACCGGCGGCTCCGGCGCACAGCAGGAACTGGCCCATCGACGCCGCCAGGCCCAGCGAGACGGTCGCGACGTCGTTCTCGACGAACTGCATCGTGTCGTAGATCGCCATGCCGGCGCTGACCGAGCCACCCGGCGAGTTGATGTACAGCCAGATGTCCCGGTTCGGGTCCTCGGCGTTCAGCAGCAGCAGCTGCGCGCAGATCGCGTTGGCGATGCTGTCCTCGACGACGGTACCGAGGAAGATGATCCGCTCCCGCAGGAGCCGGTTGTAGACCTGCTCGTCGAAACCCGGGCCGCTCTGGCCCGCCGACCGGAGGCTGGGGCCACCCGGCGCGGCCAGGCCCGGCACTGCGAACTCACTCACGTTCGACTCCTCGGCTTCACTGACCTGCTGGCTTCACCGACCTGGCTTCCGTACCCGCGGGACGCCCCCAACGACGGTTGCGTGCCGGGACCGTGCCCAGGAGCGACGACAGCTTGACCGGCTCGACACTATCTGTGACCCGAGCCAGTTCCGGCCCATCCGGCTCGATGTTCGCGCTGGGCAGAGGGCCGCGCGATCCTCCGCACACGGCCCGAGGCCATGGCCTGAGGCTCCCCAACAGTTCGGCCCCCGCGGGGATGCCGCGGGGGCCGATAGTCCTGCCGGGTCGAACTCGGCAGCGCAGGACATCCGGGCGAGCCCAGGAGCCGGGATCACGCCCTAGTGGTCGTGACCCTCGTGGTCGTGACCCTCGTGGTCGTGACCCTCGTGGTCGTGACCCTCGTGGTCGTGACCCTCGTGGTCGTGACCCTCGTGGTCGTGATCGTGGACCTCGCCCTCGAAGCCCTCGAGGTCCGCCGGATCCGGACGCTCGGGCAGCTCCAGGGTCACCGCGTTGTCGTCGTCGTCCACGACGGTGGCCTGGCGCAGCAGGTGCAGCAGCGCCTTGTTGCGCATGATGTCCGCCATCAGCGCGGTCAGCCCGGCACCGTTGCCCCCGGCGAGCTGCTGGGCGTACATCTCGGGCGCGACGCCGGAACGCTGCGCGAGCATGACTATCTGCTCCATCAGGTCGCCCTGGTCGATCCCGACCGACTCGGTGCGCACCACGGTGTCGAGGATGAACTGCGACTTGATCGCCTTCGTGGCCGAGTCGCGGACCTGCACGTCGAACTCCTCGGGCTCCTGCCCAAGGGTCTTCAGGTAGGTCTCGCGGCCGACGCCGTAACGCTCCAGGTCGTGGCCGAGGCGGTGCTCCCGGGCCTCGATCTCCGAGGCCAGCACCGAGTCCGGGACCGGGACGTCGACGGACTCGATCAGCTGCTCCAGCAGCTTCTCCCTGGCCTGGTTGACCTGCTCGAACTTGCGATTCTGCTCCAGGCGCGCCCGCAGGTCTGCCTTCAGCTCGTCGAGGGTGTCGAACTCGCTGGCGGTCGTCGCGAAGTCGTCGTCGAGCGCCGGGAGCTCCTTCTCCTTGACGCCGCGGACGACCGCGGTGACCTGCGCGGTCTGGCCCTGCCGGTCGCCGGCGAGCAGCTCGGTGTCGAACGTGCGGCTGTCGCCCTCGCTCGCGCCGACGAGCGCCTCGTCGATGCCCTCGATCAGGTTGCCGCTGCCGACCTCGTAGGACATCCCGGTCGCGGTGGCGTCCTCCACGGGCTCGCCGTCGACCGTGGCCGACAGGTCGAGGGACACGTAGTCGCCGGAGGCGACCGGCCGCTCGACCGGGGTGAGCACGGCGAACCGCTCGCGCATCGAGCCGAGCTGGGTCTCGATCTGCTCGTCGGTGACCTCGGCCTTGTCGACCGTGATCCTGATGCTGGCCGCCTCCGGCAGCGCGAGCCGCGGGCGGACGTCCACCTCGGCGGTGAACACGATCGGGCTGCCCTCGGCGAACTCGGTGATGTCCACCTCCGGCCGCGACAGCACGTCGACGTCCTCGGCCTCGACCGCCTCCGAGTAGAACTGGGGCAGCGCCTCCTGCAGGGCCTCGTCGAGAATGGTCGAGCGCCCGAGGCGCTGGTCCAGAATCCTCGGCGGCACCTTGCCCGGGCGGAACCCGGACACCCGAATCTGCCGGGACAGCTTCTTGTAGGTGGCGTCCAGGGAGGGCTTCAGGTCGTCGAAGGGCACCTCGACGGTGAGTTTGACCCTGGTCGGGCTGAGTGTCTCCTTGGTGGCCTTCACGGCGCGGATGTCTCCTGGTACGACGTCGGACGGGGGACGCGCCGAGATTACCGCCACGCGGTGACCCCGGACCGCTTCACGGCCCCCCGGGAAGGTGCAGCAAACGGCAACCCCGGACAGCCCCTCGGTCAAGCCAAGCTCGACACCAGCGGGCCGAGGCCACTCCGGCATCCCAGCCGAGCAAGCCCGACACCGAGAAGCGAAGGCACCTCGACCCCCCGGTCGAGCGAACTCGACACCAGCGGGCCAGAGGCCACCCCACCACCCCCGCCGAGCAAGCCAACACCGAGAAGCGAAGCAACCTCAACCCCCCGGTCGAGCGAACTCGACACCAGCGGGCCAGAGGCCACCCCACCACCCCCGCCGAGCAAGCCAACACCGAGAAGCGAAGCAACCTCAACCCCCCGGTCGAGCGAAGCTCGACACCGGGGGTCCGGGGGTCGCCCCCCGGAGCAATATCGCGGCCCCCGGGCAGCCGCACAAAGTGCGGCAAACACGATGAGCCAGCACGTCGGGGCGGGGAGACTCGAACTCCCGATCTCCTGCACCCAAAGCAGGCGCGCTAGCCACTACGCTACGCCCCGAGGCGTTGCGCCCTCATCCTACGGGCTGGCGCGCCCTCGATCGCGGCCCGGGCCTGGCAAACCACCGGCCGATGCCCTCACACACGCCCAGGCATGACCATCAACGCAGCTTCAGTCCTACGTGACGGTGCCGGTCTCGCCCTGATCAGCGACCACAACGTCGGACCAAAGGCTGGGCCGACGGGCGGCGGGGCCTCGCCGCTGGGGTAAACTTCGGCGCGATCACTGCGCGGGTGTAGCTCAATGGCAGAGCCCCAGCCTTCCAAGCTGGCCATGCCGGTTCGATCCCGGTCACCCGCTCTCATTGCGACACAGCGGTTTCCGCGTCCGACGGCGCCGTCGGACCAGCCCTGCGTGCCACTCCCCGCCTCGCCCCTCAGGCGCGTCGCACCCGTGGGCCGACCTTCAGTCTGGTCATCTTCTCCCCGCCCGCGCTCGGTCCGGCCCCGTGGTGACATCCAGTGGCGCGACCGGTCCGGAGGCTTGTCGCCGACGATGCGAAGCTTGGCGGTATGCCGGAAGTGGGAGTGGGGGCAGCCGCGGGCCTGCTGGCCGGCCTTGTGCCGGCGAAGGCCGTCGCGGCCGAGACCCGCGTCGACGAGTCGGAGTCGGAGCTCTTCCCCCCCGAGGAGGCGCTGATCGCGCGGGCCGTGCCGAAGCGACGCCGGGAGTTCACCGCCGGCCGGGTATGCGCACGACGGGCGATGGCTCGTCTCGGGATCGCACCAACGCCGCTGCTCGCGGGCCCGAACCGGGAGCCCCTGTGGCCCGCCGGTGTCGTCGGCAGCATCACCCACTGCGAGGGGTACCGGGCCGCCGCCGCCGCCCGGGCCGAGCACGTGCTGTCCCTCGGGATCGACGCGGAACCGAACGGGCCGACGCCGGACGGGGTCTTCGAGCGGATCTCCCTGCCGGCCGAGAGTTCCTGGGTCCGCGCCGCCGCGCGAGCCGAGCCCGAGGTGCACTGGGACCGCCTGTTGTTCTGCGCCAAGGAGTCCGTCTACAAGACCTGGTTCCCGCTGGCCGGCGGCTGGCTGGGCTTCGAGGAGGCGCTGGTCACACTCGACGACGGCCCGGCCACCGGCAGACCGGCCGACGGCGGTCCGCCGGGCGACAGGCCCACGGGCGACGCGGCGCGTCCCGGGGGCACCGCGCGACGGACCGGGTCGTTCACCGCGAAGCTGCTGGTGGCGGGTCCGGTCCTGCCGGACGGGCAACGGCTGACCTTGCTACGCGGCCGGTACCTGGTGACCGCGGGCCTGATCCTCGCCGTGGTCGCGATCAGTCCGGATGACCGGGTGGACGGAGACGGTGTCTGATGAACCGAGGCGTGCTGCCGGCGGCGCTGGCCGCCGGGATTGTGATCAACACGGCTCGGCTGCGCCGCCGGCTGGCCGCGTTGCCGGTGATCGAGCCCTCGGACGACCGGGTCCACCACAAGCACGTCTTCCTGGCGGCCGACGGCGTCCGGCTCGATGACGCCCAACAGCGGGCCGCGAGCGCGTACGCCCTGCGCCACGGCCTCGACGTCCTGGACCTGGTGCCCGACGAGCTGAGCCCCGACAGGCTGCTCGACCTCGCGCGGCTGGTAGGCCCGGCCCACTACCGGACCGACCGGCTGGCCGCCGGCCGCGGCGCCTACCAGGCACTGCTGATCGACCGGGACGTGTTGGCCCGGGCCGGGCTGCGCCCCAAGGAGGTCACCGAGGTCGGCCTGGTCGCGGTCACCGCGACGCTCAAGCGGTACGCGCCGACGACCACCGGTCTCGCGGTGCTGCCCGGGCTGCGCGCCGCACCCAGGACGGGCCAGCAGCGGCTGGCCGTCCGGCAGGCGACCTCCCGGTGGGACCCGGCGCGCCCGCTCGGCCCGATGCTGCGGGACCTGGCGCTGCTGCGCTCGGTGGCCCCCGCGCCGCGCTGGACGCTGGCAGCGGCCGCCGCGAGCTGGCTTCAGCCGGTGGCGGCCGCAGCCGGAGGGCCGGTCCGGCTGCGCCCCGCCGACGCGCTCACAGCGCCACTGCTGCGCCGGCGGGCCGCCGCCGAGTTCGTCGCCGACGTGTCCGCCCTGGGCGCCGCCGCGGCGCGGAGCGCCCGGGTGCGGACGCCGGCCGAGCTGGCCCAGGACGACCCGGGCCCCCTCGCCCGCTGGGGCTTCTCGCGCCCGCACGCGTTCCCCGCCGACGACGCCGAGCACGCCGCCGAGCTGCGCGCGCTCTACCAGGCCGAGCTCGCGGGAGGAGTCGAACGTTTCCTCGCCCAACCGCGGCCGACCTGTCCCTGGTGCGGCGGCGCCCGGCTGAGCAAGGTCACCGACGCCTTCGACGCGACGCTGGCCAAGCCCGGCCGCTTCCGCTACGACCGCTGCGCCGACTGCCGGCACGTCTTCCAGAACCCGTCCCCCACCGACGAGGGCCTGGACTTCTATTACCGGGACTTCTACGACGGCCTGGGCGCACCGATCATGGAGGTGATCGGCGACGCCGGCCGGGCGGGCTACCTCGCCCGCGCCCGGTCGGTGCCCCCGACGCCGCGGAACTGGCTGGACGTCGGCACCGGCATGGGCCACTTCTGCCTGATGGCCCGCGATGTGTGGCCGACCACCGTCTTCGACGGCCTGGACCAGGGCGAGGCACTGGCGGAGGGGGCCCGGCGGGGCTGGATCGACCGCGCCTACGCCGGCCAGCTCCCCGAGCTGGCCCCGACGCTCGCCGGCCGCTACGACGTGGTCAGCATGTTCCACTACCTGGAGCACACCCGTGACCCGCGCGCGGACCTGGACGCCGCGATCACCGCGCTGCGCCCGGGCGGCCACCTGCTCGTCGAGGTGCCCAACCCCGAGAGCCTCTCGGCCCGCGCCTACGGGCCGCTGTGGTCGGGCTGGCTCGCTCCGCAGCACCTGCACCTGGTCCCGGCGGACAACCTGGTCGACGTGCTGACCTCGCGCGGCCTGCGGGTCGAGCACGTCGAGTTCGGCCGGGCCCACCTGGACGGCGACGGGATGTATGCCTGGTGGGCACTGTGCCAGCGGCTCGCCCCCTCGCTGGACCTGCCCTGGCGAACCCAGTCCGGCTCGCCCGGCGGGCAGGCCCGGCGGATGGCGACGCTGGCCGCGCTCGGGCCGTTGTTCCCGGCCTTGGTCCTCGCCGACGCGGCCGCCCGGCCGTACCTGACCGGGGGGCGGCGGTCGAACGCCTACCGGGTACTGGCCCGGCTGCCGTGACGCCTCCCGACGCTGGATCCCGGGCCCGGCCGGCCCCGGACCGCACCGAGTCGCTCCCTGGAGGTTCCATGAACCGTCGGACCTGGATGTCGGCGGCCGTGGCCGCCGGGGTCGGCCTCAACACAGCCCGGCTGCGGCGCCGGTTGTCCGCGCTGCCGGCCATCGAGCCGTCCGACGAGCCGGTGCACCACGCGCACGTCTTCCTCGTCGCCGACGGTGTCCACCTCGACGCCGCCCAGCGGCGCGCGGCGAGCGCCCACGCCCGCCGGCACGGTCTGGACGTGCTGGACCTGGTGCCCGAGCAGCTGACCCCGGACCGCCTCCTCGACCTGGCCCGGCTGGTGGACACCACGCGCTACCAGGCCAACCGGCTCACCCCAGGCCGGGGCGCCTACCAGGCGCTGCTGGTCGACCGGGAGATTCTCGCCCGCACCGCGCTGGACCCGAAGGACCTCAGCGAGACCGACCTGGTCGCGATCACCGCCGTGCTCAAGCGCCACGCGCCGACGACCACGGCCCTCGCGGTCCTGCCGGGGCTGCGCGGTGTGCCCAGGACCGGGGCCGAGCGGTTCGCCGTCCGGCGCGCCGCCCACGAGTGGGAGCCGACGAGCCTGGTCGCCCCGGCCGTGCGCGACGCGCTGCTCGCCACGGGAGCGCGCGCGGCGCCCGGCTGGACGCTGGCCGCGGCGGCGCTCAGCTGGCTGCAGCCGGCGGCGGTCGCCGCCGGGGGGCCGGTCCGGCTGGACCGGGCTGACCTGCTGGCCGCGCCGCTGGTCCGCCGTCGCGGCGTCGCCGAGCTGCTCGCCGACCTGGTCCCGGCCCGGGCCGCCAGGCAGCTCGGCCGCTGGCGGGTGTCGTTACCGCTGGCCTACACGACCGACGACGACGCGCGCCTCGAGGCGGCCCGCGCGGCCTACCGGGCCGATCTCGCTGCCGGGGTCGAGCGGTTCCTGGAGGATCCCCGGGCCACGTGCCCGTGGTGCGGCGGGTCCCGGCTGCGCCGGATGACGGTCGGCGTCGACACGATGCAGGTGAAGCCGGGCCGGTTCCGCTACGACCGGTGCGCCGACTGCCGGCACGTCTTCCAGAACCCGCGGCTGACGCCTGACGGCCTCGACTTCTACTACCGCGACTTCTACGGCGGCCTCGGCCGGGAGTCGATGGAGCGGGTGCTGGGATTCGGCCCCGGCGCGCACCCGGCCCGGGCCCGGTCAGTGCCACCGACGCCACGGACCTGGCTCGACGTCGGCGCGGGCCACGGGCATTTCTGCCTGCTGGCGCGGGATGTCTGGCCGAGCACCGTGTTCGACGGCCTGGACCTGGGCGACGGGATCCAGGAGGCCGGCCGCCGCGGCTGGGTCGAGAACGCCTACCTGGGCCAGTTCCCCGAGCTCGCCCCGTCGCTCGCCGGCCGCTACGACGTGGTCAGCATGTTCCACTACCTGGAGCACACCGGCGACCCGCGCGCCGAGCTCGACGCCGCCGCGGTCGCGCTGCGCCCGGGCGGCCATCTGCTCATCGAGGTGCCGAACCCGGACAGCGTGACGTTCCGCGCCTACGGGCCGCTGGCCTCCGGCCTGCTGATCCCCCAGCACCTGAACCTGCTGCCGGCGGACAACCTCGTCGAGGCGCTGGCGGCGCGCGGCTTCGTCGTCGAGGACGTGGAGTTCGGTCAGGTCCACATCTCCGGTGACGCGCCGCTCGCGTGGTGGGGGGTGTTCCAGCGGCTCGGGCCGTCGCCCGACCTGCCCTGGCGCGACGTTCGCCGCCCGGTGCTGGGCTACGCCCGGCGGGCGGCGGCGTTCGCGGCCCTCGCGCCGCTGATGCCGGTGGCCGCGGCCGCCGAGGCGGCGAGCCGCCCGTTCCTGACCCGAGGCGACCGCGCGAACGCCTACCGAATCCTCGCCCGCCTCCCGTGATCCGAGGGTGGAGCGGCCAGAGACGGCGCTTCGCGCCTCTGGCCGCTCCACCGGTTCGGGCGCTGGGCGCCCTCACCTAGGTGGTTCTGGGGTGAGGAGGAGTGCGGAGGTGGGCGCCTGTCCAGGGTCGGGTCCTGGGTTGCGTTTCACTGGTCGCGCATCGGCTGTTCGGGCGGAGGCGCCTGTCCAAGGTCGGGTCCTGGGTTGCGTTTCACTGGTCGCGCATCGGCTGTTCGGGCGGGGACGCCTGTCCTCGGTCGGGTGCTTCGCCGGCCGCCGGGTAGCAGGCCGGCGGGCGGGCTGTTACCGTCCGTAGCCGACAGCTCTCCGCCCTGGTGGCGGGGACCCGGCCGGCGAAGGAGGCGCGGCGGTGGCCACGTGCGAGGTCTGCGGAAACGACTACGCGATGAGCTTCGAGGTGCACGCTCAGGGCGCCGTGCACGTCTTCGACAGCTTCGAATGCGCCATCCATGCGATGAGCCCGGTCTGCGAGCACTGCGGCGTGAAGATCAGCGGCCACGGCGTCGAGGCCGACGGCCACTTCTTCTGCTGCGCCCACTGCGCCCGCGGCAAGGGCATCGACCCCACCCTGATCCGCGACCACGCCGACACCGGCCGCCTCGCCCAGGCCTGACGCCCAGGCCACCGGCCCCGGACGTCCGATCTCCACGAGAACAACGCACGACGGCATCCAACCATGATTCTCATCTCCTTGGCCACAACACACCCCGGAGCCCGGCCCCGGGTAAGCGCCGACGCCATCCGGCGGAGGCCCGGACAGCTCCCTCCGCAGGCCCGGCGGGCGTAGCTCCCGCTCCCAGCCGCAACGCGACCCAGGCTCCGTCCCCAGCGCGACGCGCCCCAGATCCCGACCCTGGACCAGCGCCAGCCTCCGTACTTCTCCCCACCCCAGAACCACCCAAGGGAGGGCGCTCAGCGCCCGAACCAGGCGGATCGGCCAGAGGCGCGAAGCGCCGTCTCTGGCCGATCGCCATAATCGGGAGGGACCGGAGGAGATCAAGCTGTGACGACGACGTCCACCGTCCAGGTTGCCGCACTGCCAACAGCGGCTGCCGGGAGGTCCATTGAGGGCCGGATCGCCGACGAGCTCGGGGTGCGCGAGACACAGGTCGTGGCGGCCGTCGGCCTGCTCGACGGCGGCTCGACCGTCCCGTTCATCGCGCGCTACCGCAAGGAGGTGACCGGCACCCTCGACGACACGCAGCTGCGCACGCTGGAGGAGCGGCTGCGCTACCTGCGGGAGCTGGAGGAGCGCCGGGCCGCCATCCTGGAGTCGATCCGCTCCCAGGGCAAGCTCGACGACGCGCTTGAGGCGCAGATCAACACCGCCGACTCGAAGGCCCGGCTGGAGGACATCTACCTCCCCTACAAGCCGAAGCGGCGCACGAAGGCCCAGATCGCCCGGGAGGCGGGCCTGGAGCCGCTGGCCGACGCGCTGCTGGCTGACCCGACGCTGGACCCGACGGCCATGGCGGCCGGCTACGTCGACGCCGAGAAGGGCGTCGCGGACGCCGCGGCGGCCCTCGACGGCGCCCGGTCGATCCTCGTGGAGCGCTTCGCCGAGGACGCCGACCTGATCGGCGAGCTGCGCGAGCGGATGTGGGGCCGCGGCCGGCTGGTCTCCAAGGTTCGAGAGGGCAGGGAGGAGGCCGGCGCCAAGTTCGCCGACTACTTCGCCTTCGACGAGCCGTTCACCTCGCTGCCGTCGCACCGCGTACTCGCGCTGCTGCGCGGCGAGAAGGAGGAGGTCCTCGACCTGGATCTCGACCCGGAGCCCGAGGACGCGGACCCGACCGCCCCGGTGGTGCCGTCGGGCTACGAGACGGCGATCGCCGCCCGGTTCAACGTCACCAACTCTGGCCGACCGGCCGACCGGTGGCTGGGCGACACGGTCCGCTGGGCCTGGCGGACCCGCATCCTGGTCCACCTCGGCATCGACCTGCGGCTGCGCCTGTTCCAGGCCGCCGAGGACGAGGCCGTCCGGGTCTTCGCCACGAACCTGCGCGACCTGCTGCTGGCCGCGCCCGCCGGCAGCCGCGCCACGATGGGGCTCGACCCGGGCTACCGGACCGGCGTCAAGGTCGCCGTCGTCGACGCCACCGGGAAGGTCGTGGCGACCGACACGATCTACCCGCACGTGCCGGCGCGCCGCTGGGACGAGGCCCTGGTGAAGCTGCACAAGCTGTGCGCGGCGCACCAGGTCGAGCTGATCGCGATCGGCAACGGCACCGCGTCCCGGGAGACCGACAAGCTCGCCGAGGAACTGGTCCGCGGGGCGGCCGAGCTGAAGCTCACCAAGATCGTCGTCTCCGAGGCGGGGGCATCGGTCTACTCGGCCAGCGCCTTCGCGTCCAAAGAACTGCCCGGCATGGACGTCTCGCTGCGCGGCGCGGTCTCGATCGCGCGGCGCCTGCAGGACCCGCTCGCCGAGCTCGTGAAGATCGACCCGAAGTCGATCGGCGTCGGCCAGTACCAGCACGACCTGAGCGAGCTGAAGCTCTCCCGGTCGCTGGACGCGGTCGTCGAGGACGCGGTGAACGCCGTCGGCGTCGACGTGAACACCGCGTCGGCACCGCTGCTGACCCGGGTGTCCGGGATCGGGGCGACTCTCGCCGAGAACATCGTCGCGCACCGGGACGCGATGGGACCGTTCCGGACCAGGACCGCGCTGCGCGAGGTCCCCCGGCTCGGCCCGAAGGCGTTCGAGCAGTGCGCCGGCTTCCTGCGCATCCCCGGCGGCGACGACCCGCTCGACGCCTCGTCGGTGCACCCCGAGTCGTATCCGGTGGTGCGCCGCATATTGACCGCGACGAGCAGCGACATCCGCGGGCTGATCGGCAACTCCAGCGCGCTGCGGGCGGTGAAGGCGACCGACTTCGTCGATGGCACCTTCGGCCTGCCGACGGTGACCGACATCCTCGCCGAGCTGGAGAAGCCCGGGCGCGACCCACGGCCGGCCTTCAAGACGGCCACCTTCGCCGACGGGGTGAACGAGATCGTCGACCTGGTCGCCGGCATGGTGCTGGAGGGCGTCGTCACCAACGTCGCCGCGTTCGGCGCCTTCGTGGACGTCGGCGTCCACCAGGACGGCCTGGTGCACGTGTCGGCGATGTCCAAGACCTTCGTGCGCGACCCTCGCGAGGTCGCGAAGCCGGGCGACATCGTCAAGGTCAAGGTCCTCGACGTCGATGTCCCCCGCAAGCGCATCTCCCTGACGCTGCGCCTCGACGACGATGCCGCCGGCGCCGGTGGTGGCGGCGGTGGCGGCGGTGGCGGCCGCGAGGGGCGCGCGCCACGGTCGGGCCCGCGCAGCGGCGGCCAGCCGGGTGGCGGCCCGAGCGGCGCCAGCCAGGCCGGCGGCGGCCGGCCGGGTGGCGGCCAGGCGAGCAGCGGCGGTCAGGCCGGCGCCCGCGATAGTGGCCGGGAGGCTCGGGGCGGCGACGGCCGCGGCCCGCGCCGGGATGGCGGCGGCCGCGGCGATGCTCGCGACGGGCGGGGTGGCGGCCCGCGTGGCGCCGGCGGCCGGTCCGGCGGGCAGCGCGGCGGGCGGTCCGCCCCGCCGAACGGTGCGATCGCCGACGCGCTGCGGCGCGCCGGTCTGGTCGACGAGAACGGCGTGCCCCGCACCGGGAAGTAGGCCCGCGACGGACCGGCCTGGGCTGACTCCGCCGCGGCCGGTCCGCCACGGCGGCCGGAGCATCCATACCCGCGCGAGGCGGACGGGTGGCCGTGTCCGCTCGGTTCCCGCTCGAACCCCACCGCCGCCACTCGTCGGCTGCTACAGCCAGTAACCTTCCGGCTGCGGCGGACGGCGAGGGGCGGGCGGGGGGCGGACAGGTGCGCGGGCGCGACCGAACGACGGCGAGCCGACTGGACGAGGCGAAGGCGACCGGCGCGGCCGCCCGAGGGTCAACCAGGGCCTTCCCGGGGACGGCCGCGGCCAGCCTGGCCATTGCCGTCGCCCTGGCTGGCTGCGGCGGCGGCCATCCACCGCCGGCCGGGACGAAGCCGAGCGTCTCGGCCAGCACGACCCGACCCGTGGCGAAGCCGCGTCCGGCCGGCCTCGATCCGGCCCACCTTCCGGCGGGGTGGAGTCTGGTCGCGTGGCCGGCGCTCGGCACCGTGCCGGTCTTCGGCCAGTCGGCGCCGGCGCCGGACGCCGCCGGGACGGCCCCGCAGCCGCCGGCCATCGCGCCGATCGGCCGTGCCGCCGACCAGCCGACGAGCACGCTTGCCAACCCGAACGCCGAGGGCGCCCCGCTGGTACTGCTGGTCACTCGCTACCAGCCGGACTGGCTACAGGTATCGCTGCCGGTGCGCCCGAACGGGACGGCCGGCTGGATTCGGACCAAGGATGTCCGCCTGACGGCGACCCCGTTCGCGCTCACCGTCGACAAGGCACGCCACGAGCTCACCGTCTTCAAGGACGGCAAGCGTGCGGGCGTCTATCCGGTCGGCATCGGCACCGGTACGACGCCGACTCCGCTCGGGCATTTCTACCTGGCCGAGTTGCTGAAACCGGCGGACCCGGCCGGCGCTTACGGGCCTTATGCGTTCGGGCTGTCCGGCTTTTCTGACGTCATCACGGACTTCCACGGCGGCAATGGCATCATCGGCCTGCACGGCACGAACCAGCCCGACCGGGTCGGCACGGATGTCAGCATGGGATGTATTCGGCTGCGTAACGCCGACATCACCGCGCTGGCGGACCTGCTACCGGTAGGCACACCGGTCACCATCAGCTGACCGGTCGAACGAACGGATCCAGGAGACCGGGGCCGGTCCGTCCCTAAATATCCGCGTCATCCTGGCCAGGTGGACGAGTGGGATTTCGGACGGACCGCCCAGCGAGAGCGGTGAGTGTCAGGTGCTGGTCAGGATGAACGTGTAGAAGAGCGCGAGCGGCCAGAGGAGGCTCGCGACAATCGCGGTCAGCAGGCTCGCCAGGAAGTGACCGTCCCAGCGGTCCGGGTGCCAGTAGCCCTGGTTCACCGTGATGATCACGCCGACGACGAAGTAGATAAGCGCAGCGACGGTCGTCCTCTGGTAGGTACGCGTTTCGGCCACCGGTTCTCCTGTGAGAAAAACCCCGTGTTGGGTTCAGGCCGAAAATTACCCACAATCGACCGTCCTACACCCCCGATCCCGCATGAGTCTGGCATCCCCCGGTTCTTGCCTCGCGTCGTCCCCTCACCGGGGCCCGCGCCGCTCCGCCGCAGACCAGATAGCGCCCGGTCAGGGCACGACACCGGTACGACGGCAGACTGTCGCCGTGCCGACGGGGCCGGTTCGGCCCGGGGCAGGAACGAGTACGGTCGCGGCGTGCGAACGAAATGGGCGGCATTGGCCGCTATCTCTGTTTCGGTGGCGTTGTCCGTGGGAATGCTTACCGGCTGCAACCCGGTCGACTCCACCACCGTCGCCTCGACGACGTCGCCAGCCTCCACCGGCGGCACGACGGCCGACCCCTCCTGCGGTGGCCCCGCCACGACCGAGGCTGACGCGCTCAAGGTCATCACCGGGGCGGTCGGCTGCCCCGGCGGGGTGAACACGTTCTGGTCACAGCAGCTGGGCAGTGTCTGGACCACCCCGCGGTTCATCGTCTACCGCGACGGCGAGATCCCCGCCGACCAGTGCGGTGCGCAGGACAAGAACGCCGACGACTTCAAGGGCAACGCGTTCTACTGCCGGCTCGACGACACCGTCGCGTACAGCCAGGACTTCATGGCGCGCCTCTACAAGCAGGGCGGCCCGTCCTACCCGATGTTCGTGCTCATGCACGAGCTCGGCCACCGGGTGACCCGGCTGACCAACCGGGTCGGGGTCGTGTCCCGCTCGGAGGAGAACCAGGCCGACTGCCTCGCCGGCACGGAGGCGAAGTTCACCCACGACGCCAAGCGGCTGCCCGGCGTCGACGTGGCCAAGGGCTCGGTGCTCTTCTTCAGCCTGGGCGACAGCTGGTTCCACAAGGAGTCGCCGTCCGACCCGGACGCCCACGGCACGCCGGACCAGCGTGCGGCCGCCTTCATCACCGGGTACACGCACGACGTCAAGAAGTGCTTCGCGCTCGGCCAGTCCCAGACCGGCTCAGTCCCGCTGACCGGCCTGCTCGGCTGACCCACGCTCCGTCACCCGTTTCGTCGTACCTCCTTTTCGTCCGGCCGCGCGGGCCGGCGGCCTGGACGCCCAGCCACGCCGCCGGCCCGCGGCGTCTTCCGCGCCGCCTCAACTGTCAGGCCCGGGGTGTCGGCCTGCCTGACATCCCGGCCTGCCCCGCCAGGCAAGATGGGGTTGGCGACGCCGGCCGCGCGGGCCCGGCGGGAAGGGGACGGCATGCCGCTGCTGTGCGGGACCGAGCTCGAGCACCCCGTGATGAACGCGGCCGGGACCTGCAAGTCACTCGACGACGTCCGTGACCTCGCCCGGTCGGCGGCGGCGGCGATCGTCGTCGGCTCGATCACCGTCGCCGCGCGCACCGGCAACTCCGGCGCGACCTACCACGCCGGCGACGGCTTCTCGCTGAACGCCCTCGGCCTGCCCAACCGCGGGCTCGAGTACTACGTCGAGCAGCTCCCTGCGATGGCCCGGTCGGCCCACGACGCGGGCAAGCCGCTCATCCTGAGCGTGGCCGGCTTCGGCGTGGACGACTACGCGCGCGCCGCGGCCGCCACGGCCCCGACGGGCGTGGACCTGCTCGAGCTCAACCTCGCCTGCCCGAACGTCTGGGACGGTGGCACCCAGAAACGGATCGCCTGCTTCGACGAGGGCCAGACCGCGGCGATTCTCGCGGCGGTCGACGCGGTTTTGCGCGACGCCCCGACGCGCGTCCCGTACGGCGTGAAGATCTCGCCGTTCTCGGACCCGGAGGCACTCGCCGGGCTCGCCGGGGTGCTCGCCACAGCGGTCGCGGCCGGCGGTGGCCCGGGCTACGTCTGCGCGACCAACACCTTCCCGAACGGGCTCGCGTTCGACGACGCCGGCCGGCCGGTGATCGGGGTCGAGCTGGCCGGCCTCGCCGGGCCGGCGCTGCGCCCGGTCGCGCTCGGCCAGGTCCGCCAGCTGCGCCGGCTGCTGCCCGCGCCGGTGGAGATCGTCGGCGCCGGCGGGGTGACGACCGGCCGCGACGTCGCCGACTTCCTGCGGGCGGGTGCGACCGCCGTCCAGGTCGCGACGGCGTACTGGAACCACGACGGCGACCCGTCCGTCTTCGGCGCCATCGCCGCCGAGTGGGCCGAGACGCTGGCGGACGCCTGAGAGATCGGCGGCGGCCGCACCGCCGTTGACGTTGGTCCTGGCCGGGTCGGCTCCCGTCCGGCCTGCCGCGGGCCGTGGCGAAACGCCTGGCCGCGCGTACGGCGCCAGTTACGCGGCCGGCGGCGAAGGCGCGCCATACTACGGCGCGTGGAGCTGACAAAAGGCGCGAACACCGCGCTTGGGGATCGACCTGTCGAGATCACCGTGGGCTGGCGGACGGCCGGCGCCGCCGGATCACAGACGTCACTCGACGTCTGCGCGCTGCGGCTTGGGTCGAACGGCAAGGTCCGCGAGGACGCGGACCTGGTCTTCTTCAACGCGCCGAGCAGCCCGGACGGCACGGTCCGCCACATCGGGCGCGCACCCGACGGCCAGGCCGAGGTCGTCACGATCGACCCGGCCCGCCAGCCCGCGGATGTCCAGGCGATCGTCGTGACGGCGACGATCGACGTGGTCACCCCGCAGCTGACCTTCGGCGGCCTCGACGTGCGGGCCACGGTGAAGGACCTGTCCACCGGCCAGGAACTCGCCAGCTTCGCCCCGCCGCCGCTGGGGCCGGAGAAGGCGCTGGTCGTCGTCGAGCTCTACCGGCGCGGCGACGCCTGGAAGGTGCGGGCCGTCGGCCAGGGCTACGCCTCGGGCCTCGCCGGCCTCGCCACCGACTACGGCGTGGATGTCGGCGGCGACGAGGATGTCACGCCACCCGCCGTGGCGACGGCTCCCGCGCCCCGTCCCGTGGTCGGTCCGGCGCCTGGATTCACGGGCCGCGGGCCCGCCGAGGCACCCGCCCAGACGCGTCAGGCCCCGGCGCCCCCGGCGCCCGCCGCCGTACCCGCCCTGGCCAAGGCCTCCGACCTCCCGCCCACCGGCGACCCGAAGATCGACATGCGGAAGCGCCTGGACCTGCGCAAGCAGGCCGTGAAGGTGGTGCTGACCAAGCAGGGCCTGAGCGGCAAGCAGGCGCGGGTCGCGCTCGCCCTCGACGCGTCCGGGTCGATGCGCCCGCTGTACAAACGGGGCACGGTGGGCCGGGTCGTCGAGCGGATCGCGGCCGTCGCCGCGACCATGGACGACGACGGCACCCTGGACGTCTGGTCGTACGCGACCGAGGCCCTGGCGCTGCCGCCGCTGCGGGTCGACTACCTGGCCGACTGGATTCCGCTGTACGTGCGGCAGCGGAAGGCGACCACCGGCCAGGGCGGCGCGGAGGCGACGCTCGCTCGTGAGGAGGCCGCCCGGCGCGCCGGCTGGCCGATCCCGAACTGGGAGGGCATCGGCGGCCAGAACGAGGAGCAGAAGGTCATCGCGGCCATCATCGACCATTTCGGCCGGATGCCCGCCCCGCCGCCAGCCCTGGTGCTGGTGCTCACCGACGGCGGCCTGTATCGAGACCGGATGATCGCGGACCTGCTGCGGCAGGCGTCGAAGCTGCCGATCTTCTGGCAGTTCGTCGGTGTCGGCAAGGCGCAGTACGGGATTCTGGAGAAGCTCGACACGCTGTCCGGGCGGGTGGTCGACAACGCCGGCTTCTTCGCCGTGGACGACCTCGACGAGATCGACGACGCGGTGCTCTACCAGCGGCTGCTGTCGGAGTTCCCGGCCTGGCTGCGTGCGGCGCGCGCCGCCGGCATCCCGGTCTGACCCGCCTTCCGCCGGTCGTGGGCCGGCCTGGGCTCGCGACTCCCCCGGCCGCGGGGGCGGTTCATGAGGGACGCGGGCGCCGGTCTCACCAGGGTGAGGCCGCGCCCGCGTCCTCGGCGCGCCGGGGGCGGCGCACCATCAGCGCCGCACGCGACGGCGGCCGCCGACGGCACGGTAGACCAGCAGCAGCACGATCGCACCGATGATCGACCCGAGGATGCCGGACGGCTGCAGCGCGCCCTCGCCCAGGTCCTTGTGGAACAGGACGTAACCGAGGAAACCGCCGACGAACGAGCCGCCGATGCCGAGCAGCGCCGTCATCGGGATGCTCATCGGGTCCGGGCCCGGAACCAGCAGGCGGGCGACGGCGCCGGCGATCAGGCCGAGCACGATCCAGGAGATGATGACGAGTAGCACTGGAATGCCTCCCAGCTAGGGGAACAGGAGATCATCCGGTGTGTACCACCCGTCATTGCCCCCAAACCGTCCCACGAAGACGCGTACGGGACAGGCAGACGAACCATCGGGCGCCGTCCGGCCCGGAACACGCCTGCGCGTCGCTCAGACGGCGAAGCCGAACTGCCGGGCGATGCCGGCCAGACCGTCGGTCCTGCCCTGGCCGAGCGCCCGGAACCGCCAGCCACCGTCGGCCCGGTAGAGCTCGCCGAACAGCATGGAGGTCTCGGTGGCCGCGTCGGTCGAGAGGTTGTAACGGGCCAGCTCAAGCCCGTGGCCGCTGTCGGCGACCCGGATGAAGGCGTTGCGCACGTCGCCGAAGCTCTGGTGCCGGTAGTCGGCGTTGTGGATCGTCACCGCGAAGACGATCCGGACGACCGACGTCGACAGGCCGTCGAGGTGCACCTCGATCTGCTCGTCGTCGCCGCTGCCCTCGCCGGTCAGGCTGTCGCCCAGATGGACGATCTCGTTGCGGGGGCTGGCCAGGTTGTTGAAGAAGACGAAGTACGACGGTGAGATGATCAGATCGTCCGCGCCCAGCGCGAGTACGCTCGCGTCGAGGTCGAAGTCCTCCTCGGCGCCCCGGGGCGCCGGGTCCCAGCCGAGGCCGACAGTCACCCTGGTAAGGCCGCCATCCTTACTGAGCGCGACGCTGCGACCCTTCGTCACGTCGACGGTCACGACGTTGCCTCCTGTGGCCTCGGAGCAGGGAAACCGGTCTGACAAGCGAACCACACCCGGCTGGAATCCGGGACGGGACGAACAACTCCATCCGGAGCGGCGGCGGGTCCACTGCCCCGGATCCCGGTCGGATCGGCCAGGAGGTGACCCAGCATGGACGACGAGCTCCTGGCCTACCTCGACCCGGCCTTCCGGTATGCCTGGTCGCGGGGGCCGACCGAGGTCACCAGCCGCGCCGAGGCCCTGCGTGACGGGCTGAACTGTGTCGCGCTCGCACACCTGGTGATCGCGGACCTGTTCGGCCACCGGCTGCCCGCTTCGCTGCGGTCGCTGGAGATGTTCCGCGACCGCACGCATTTCGAGCCGGTCCCCGGCCAGGCCGAGCCCCGGGCCGGCGACCTCGTCTGGTTCGGGGCCGCCGACCCGCCGGTGCCGCCGGACGAGTTCGTGCCGCGTTTCCGGGACGGTGAGCTGCTCAACTTCCGCGATTTCGCGGTCAACCACGTGGCCATTCACACCGGCAGCCGAGCCGGCGGCGACCACCTGCTCCTGCACGCGAGCGTGACCGACGGGACCAACGCGCTGTGGCCGCTGCGGCGCTTCGGCGACCATCCGCGGTACGCCAGGACCTATGGCGTCCGCCGGCTCCGCGCGCCGCTTCGCCGCCCCGAGCGGTAGGAGTGTGCGCGCGGGATCAGCCGAAGCCGCTCAGGGGCGCAGCTGGCCCAGGGCCGGGTCACCGGCGGGAACGGGGGTGAGGAAGACGAGATCGGGCGGGCCGTCGAGACGGCCGTCCAACGCGCTGAACATCTTGCCGATCGCGGGACCGGCGCCATGCGCGGCCATCGCGGCGTCGTCGGCCCACTCTTCGACGAAGACGAACTTGCCGGGGGCCTCGTGCAACGAGTACAGCTTGCAGCCCGGTTCCTGGTGCATCTCGGGGATGAGGTCCACCAGGATCGCGCGGACCTCGTCGACCTGGTCCGGCTTCGGGGTCATGGTCGCGACGATGACGGGCATGGCTACTCCTCACCACAGTTGCGTGGAACCGCTGTCCAACAGGGGCGGATGGACCGGCGGGCGGACGTCGGGGCCGCTCGCGGCGCCCGTTTCTCAGATCCTTACGTGGGCAGCTAGCCGGCGCACGCCCTTTGGCCGCGTCGCCCGGCCCAGCCGCCCGCGCACCACGGTGAGGGCCGGGTCAGTTCACCTGGCGGGTCGTGTCTGACCAGTACCGGGCGCGTAGGGCCTTCTTGTCGGGCTTGCCCAGCGGGCTTACCGGGATGGAGTCGGCGTAGTCGACGGTCTTCGGCGCGTGGTGGGAACCCTTGCGGTCCCGGACCAGCGCGGTCAGCTCGCCGGTGAGCACGTCCTCGGGGGTGGTGACGCCGGGGCGGCGCACGACGACGGCCTTCACGGCCTCGCCCCACTTCTCGTCCGGCACGCCGATGACGGCCGCGGCGGCCACCGCCGGGTGAGTGGCGAGCACGTCCTCGACCTCACGCGGGAAGATGTTGAACCCGCCGGAGATCACCATGTCCTTCTTGCGGTCGACGATGTAGAGGAACCCCTCGGCGTCGCGCCGGGCGATGTCACCGGTGTGCAGCCAGCCGTGCCGGAACAGCTCGGCCGTCTGCTCGGGCAGCTTCCAGTAGCCGCCGCAGTTCAGCGGGCCTCGCACGCAGATCTCCCCCGGCTCGCCGTCGGGGACCTCGTTGCCGTCCTCGTCGAGCAGCGCGACCCGCACCCACGGCACCGGCCGGCCGCAGCTGGCCAGCCGCTCGGGCCGGGAGAGGTCGTGCTCCTCCTTGCGCAGCACGGTGATCGTCATCGGCGACTCGGACTGGCCGTAGTACTGGAAGAAGATCGGGCCGAACCGGCCGATCGCCTCGACGAGCCGGGCCGGCGCCATCGCGGCGGCACCGTAGTAGATCGTCTTCAGGCTGGAGACATCGGTGGTCGCGAGCTTCGGGTGGTCGAGCAGCACGTAGATCATCGTCGGTACCAGCATGGTCGAGTTGATCTTGTATTTCTCGATGGCCTCGATCACCAGGCCGGGGTCGAAGCCGGGCAGCACGACCAGGCAGCCGCCGCGCAGCAGCACCGGGATGAAGAAGGCGGCCCCCGCGTGGCTGAGCGGGGTGCACATCAGGAACCGCGGCTCGTCGGGCCACTGCCACTCGGTGAGCTGGATGTTCGTCATGGCGGCGGCGCCACGGTAGGTGCCCATGACGCCCTTGGGCTTGCCAGTCGTGCCACCGGTGTAGGTGAGGCCGCCGACGTCGTCGGGGCCGACATCCGGCGCCTTCAGCGGCTTCGGGCCGAACCTGGCGGCGAGCTCCAGCAGGTTGGGGCCGAGATCGGTCGACCCGAAGGTGACCACCTGGCGCAGGGTCGGCACCCGGCGGACGTACTCGGCCGCCCGCTCGGCGAACTTCTCGTCCACGACGAGCGTCTCGACCTCGGCGTCGGTGAGGACGTAGACGTGGTCGTCAAGCGAGCCGAGCGGGTGCAGCGAGGTTGAACGGCAGCCGGTGATCATGTTCGCGCCCATCGCGAACAGCACCTCGGGCCGGTTCGGCGACAGCATCGCGGTCCGGCTGCCGACCCGCAGGCCGACCGACGCGTATGCCTGCGCGTACCGGCTGATCTCGGCGGCGACCTCGGCGGCGGTGAGCGCGACGTCGCCGATGTAGACCGCTGGTCGGTCGGGGTTGCGCCCGAGCGCGGCGATCAGCAGATCCGGCAGGAAGGACGGGCGGTACAGGTCGCCGGCCTGCGGCGGCGCGAGCCGGTCGGGTACCGCGTCGGCGACCAGCTCCGGCATGTCCGCGAAGTTGACCGGCCGGCTCGCCGCCCCGGGTAACGCTCCCGCCGTCTCGCCGCTCACCACGCCACTCCCGTGCGGTCGTCCGCGGCCCGGGTCTGGGGGGCCGCGGTCATGTCGTGAACGGGTTGGCGAGCGTGACGACGTTGTTGTCGGAGCAGTTGAAGAAGCCCTGGTTGGGCGCCGTCGCGGTCTTGTCGTAGACGAAGCCGGTCGGCGTGACCTTCATCAGCAGGTAGCAGTGCGAGACCTCCTGCTCACCTGGCCTGAGGTCGATCTTCGGGTAGAGGCCGCCGGCGGTCCACGCGGTCTGCGTGCCCGCCTTCGCGAGGACGCAGTCGACGGTCAGGGTGTCGCCGCATGCCGTCGCCGACTTGGCCCACAGCACCCAGGAGCTCAGCGCGAGCGCGGTGAAGGCGGTTAGTTTCGCGTTCGGGACCGTCGCGTGGACGAGATCGACCGCCTCCTGGGTGACCGGGCTCTGCGCGGCCAGCTCGAACGGCAGATGGTCCATGACCAGCCACGTCGGCGGGAACTTCGTGCTCTTCGCGCCCGCGATGGTCTTTGGGTCGTAGAGCTGGTTCTCAATGATCATGTACTTGAGGTTCAGGCCGACGTCGTTCATCGCCGTGACCACCGGGGTCAGGTCCTGGACGCCGATCGCCTCGTAGCCCTGGACTCCCTTGCCCTTGAGCTCCTCGACGTACGGGCGCCAGTTCGTCACCAGCGCCGGCGGCTCCTGGTAGTCGGTCACCTTGTAGCCGAGCTGGGTGAGCGCCTCCTGCAGCCGCAGGCCCTGCGGGCGGATGTCCGCGAGCGAGCTGCCGCTGATGCCGATCGCGTTCATCGCGTCGGGGAACATCCGGGCCATCGCGAGGAACCCGGCGACCGGGTAGCGGTTCGCGGTGTTCGGCGCCGCCCGCAGCTGAAGCGGGGCGTTCAGCGACTGTGGCGACACGCCGTAGGCCGGGACCGCGCCGAGCTTGCAGTCGATCCTCGGCCGCACGCCGGGCGCGTCGAGGACGTTGCCGCCGCCGACCAGCATGAAGTCGGTCTGGCAGGCGTCGAGGGTGCGGGCCGCGACGTCGGTGAGCTTGGCGTCGTGCCTTTTGACCACGATCTTGCGCCCGTTGATGCCGCCAGCCTTGTTGCACCAGGCGGCGAAGGCGTCGGCGACGTCGAAGAACTCCTGCCCCAGGCCCGGGGTGACGGTGCTGCCCGGGTCGCCCATGGTGCCGATCGTGATCGACGACGCGGTCACGCCGCGGCCGGTCGCGGTGCGGGCGGAGCCCGGGCCGCAGATGCCCTTCTCGGTACCGAAGTCGCCTGCGCCGGCCGTGGCCGGCGCCGCGGCGGTGGGTGACCCGACGGCGTCGCCACCACCGGTCTCGGTCTCGTTCGTGGACCTGGTGCAGCCCACGACGACGAGCAGCAGCGCGCTGGCTGCCGCGAGCACCGGCAACCGGACCAGGCCGCGGCGGGCGCCGAGGCGCGGTCGCGGCCTCTCGAGACACGGGCGGGAGCTTCTGCGGGCCATCGGACCTCTCCGTGGGGTCGTCGTCCGTGGTCAGTCCTGCGGTCGGCACGGGACCGGTCGCGCGGCGGCCGGGACGTGCGCCGTCCGGTTGACAATCCGCCAGCCACAGCCGCGAGCGGCGCCGACGCGCGGGGCCGGCGGCGGTCACGACAGATGTCGTAGCGACGCGAGCGCGGCCACAGACTAGAACAGGTTGCATCTTTGGCGAAAGTGAATCTGGCGAAGTCCTGGCCGCTCGTCAGCACGCGGCGGGGCGCCAGGCCGGCCGTCCGCACGGCCGCCGCGGCGGCGCGGTGAAGAACCTGACGACCCGTCAGGTACCGGGCTACTGTCGGACCTGGAGCGGGAGGAGGCGACAATGCTCGATCTGGTCGTTCAGGGCGGGCAGCTCGTCGACGGGACCGGGGCGCCGGCGCGCGCCGCGGACGTGGGCGTGCGGGACGGCCGGATCGTGGCGGTCGGCGCTCCCGGCACCCTGCCGGCCGGCGACGCGGCACTGACCGTCGACGCCGCCGGCAAGGTCGTCTGCCCCGGCTTCATCGACGTGCACACCCACTACGACGCGCAGCTCTGGTGGGACCCCAGCGCCAGCCCCTCCAGCCAGCACGGCGTGACGACCGTGCTGGGCGGCAACTGCGGTTTCACGCTCGCCCCGCTGCGCCCGCGTGACGGGCGGCCCGGCCCCGACGAGGCCGACTACCTGCGCCGGATGATGGCCAGAGTCGAGGGGATGCCGTTGGAGGCGCTGGAGTCGGGCGTCGCCTGGGGCTGGGAGTCGTTCGCCGAGTACCTCGACGGGCTCGACGGGCGGATTGCCGTGAACGCGGGCTTCCTGCTCGGGCACTGCGCGCTGCGCCGCTACGTCATGGGCCCGGCGGCGATCGGCTCGGCGGCGGACGACGGCGCCGTCGCCGCGATGGCCGCGGGCCTGCACGCCGCGCTGGACGCCGGGGCGCTGGGCCTGTCCACCACCCTCTCCGGGACGCACAGCGACGGCGACGGCCAGCCGGTCGCGTCCCGCTGGGCCAGCCGGGACGAGCTGCTGGCGCTGGCGCGGGCGGTCGGTGAGCACGAGGGGACGTTCCTGGAGGGCATCGTCCCGGGCTGCCTGGACATGTTCAGCGACGACGAGATCGAGCTGCTCGGCGAGTTGTCCGCCGCGGCCGGCCGGCCGCTGAACTGGAACGTGCTCACGATCGGCTCGGCGGCGCCGCTGCGGGTGCCGCGCCAGCTGGAGGCGTCCCGGCGGGCCCGCGAGCTGGGCGGCCGGGTGATCGCGCTGACCATGCCGACGCTCGTCCCGATGAACATGAGCCTGGGTACCTTCTGCGCCCTGCACCTGATCCCCGGCTGGGGCGAGGTCATGCGGCTGCCGACCCCGGCGCGGGTCGACGCTCTGCGCGACCCGACGGTCCAGGCCCGGCTGCTGGCGGCGGCCCACGACCCGGCGGCCGGGGTGCTGCTGCGGCTGACGAGCTTCGGCCGCTACGTCATCGGGGACACCTACTCCCCCGCGAACGAGGGCTTGTCCGGCCGGGTCGTCGCGGACATCGCGGCCGAGCGTGGCCAGGACCCGTTCGCCACGCTGGTCGAGATCACCGCGGCCGACGACCTGCGTACCGTCCTGTGGCCGATGCCGACGGACGACAACCCCGAGTCCTGGGCCCTGCGCGCGCGGACCTGGGAGCACGAGGACGTGCTGCTCGGCGGCTCGGACGCGGGTGCCCACCTCGACCGGATGGCCGGCGCCCCCTACCCGACCCGGTTTCTCGGCGACTGCCTGCGCGGCCGCAGGCTCGTCGGGTTGGAGCGGGCCGTCGCGATGATGACCGGCGAGCCGGCCGCCGCGTTCGGCCTGCGCGGGCGCGGGATGGTCGCCACCGGCTACGCCGCCGACCTGGTGGTTTTCGATCCCGCGACCGTCGACAGCGAACCAGCCAGGTTGGTGCGCGACCTGCCGGCCGGGGCCGCCCGGCTGACCGCCGGGCCGGTGGGCATTGAGGCGGTCTTCGTCAACGGCACCCGCATCGTCACCGACGGCCGGGCGACCGGCGCCACCCCTGGCACGCTGCTGCGCTCCGGCCGGGACACCGGCACGGTCCCGACCAGGTAGCGCTTTCCCCTGCGCAGCCAGCGATCAAGGCGGTCTCACGCCCCATCGAGACGCCTTGATCACTCGTTGTGCAGGCAAAACGGCGTGTGACGCCCCGGTTTGTCCGCCTTTCCCCTGCGCAGTTCTCGATCAAGGTGTAGCCGCTTGCCGGATGATCGGCGTCCGCGCAGGCCAGTCGGCGCCTCGGCTTCAGACCTTGGGACGCATGCGCATGACGGGGGGCGGGGTGGGTGCGGGGCCCTGGATGAAGCTCAGGGACGGGGCCGCGGCCCAGCCGGTCGCGAGCCCGAGCAGCGCGAGGGTGCGGTCGCGGGCGGACACGCCCCACTGCGCGTCGTAGGTCGTCGCGCCGTCGCCGGGCACGGCCGCCTCGCCGAGACTGGCGAGCAGCTGCTGGAGCTCGGGGGTGAACGCCTTCGCCACTGTGCTCGGGTCCGCGTTGCGGCCGCCGACGAGGTTCTGCTGGAGCTGGCGCATGAGCAGGGTGTAGCGGGCGAACAGATGCTCGTCCCAGTCGAACGTGGTGAGGAGACTCTCGCCGGCGGCCGCGCCGCTGGCGGCCAGGGCGTTGATCTGGTCCGGCGTCATCGTCAGCTGGATGCCGCCGGTGCCCTCGGGCAGGCGGATCGAGCGGATGCGGTCGGAGAAGCCGGGCAGTTCGGCGAGCAGGGTGTCCCGCCAGTTCAGCGTCGTGTCGAGGATCTGGCCGAGGAACCCGAAGAAGCTGCCGATCTGGGCCACTCTGCGCAGCTTCTCGGTGCGCAGCGCCGCCGGCGGCGCGACCGTCGCCGTCGCGACGGGGTCGCCGGGCTCGCGGACCGGCTCACGCTTGCCCGCGGCCCGGGGCGTGGGGACCAGGTCGAGGCCGAAGGTGGGCCGGGTCGGCAGCCAGGTGTCGAAGAAGTGCATCGGGAAGTTGCTGGAGATCCCGCCGTCGGAGAACCAGTGCCGGACCGGGCCGGTGCGGCCCACGCCCTGGGCCCACAACGGCACTGCGCAGATCAGGGCCGGGAAGCTCAGGCTCATCCGGGTGCCGACGATGACCGGCAGGTCCAGCCCGGGGAACGTCCGCAGGTCGGTCGGCCCGAGAACGCCCTCCGGTGTCGGCACCGGCGTGCTGACCTGCTCCAGGTGCGCCAGCACGTCGCCCGGGAAGAGCCGGGCGAACTCACCGGGTGAGTAAAGGAACTGCCCCTCGGCGAACGGCAGGCTCAGCGGCTGCGCGGCGCTGAGGTCCGTCGTCATCATCTCCAGCGCGATCTTCTCGTCGGCCCGCCGGCCGCCGGCGAGGTCGCGAAACGTCAGCGGCGCGCCGTCGACACGGCCGGCGCAGCGCTGGATCTGACCGTGCAGCCACGGTGTCAGCGCGGGCTGCTCGCCGCGCCCGGCCGGCATGCCGGAACAGGCGCCGAAGAAGTCGCCGGGCAGGCGGCGGACGGTCCGCAGGGCGCGCACCAGGACCGCCGCGAGCAGGCCGAGCAGCGACGTGACGAGCAGGACCACCGCGACCACCAGCCAGCCGTACCAGCGCTGCCCGGCCAGGCTGCCGCCGAAGCCGTAGAGGACGCCGACCATCGCGCCGAACGAGATCCCGCCGGCGATCAGCACCTGCGCGGCGAAGTACCGGGCGGCCCAGCCGCCCAGCACCCGCAGCCGCGCCGGCCAGGACGAGCCGGCCCGCTGCAGGCCGAACAGCAGGCCGAACGCCCACCCGGCCGCCCGGCTGGGCTGGAACAGACCGACGAGCAGGCCTGGCGCGGCGACCTGCTCGGCCGCCTCGGTCAGCGGGCCGAACCCGCCGGGGCTGGTCGGCTCGCGCCGCCGGGCGTAGTCGCCGAACTGGGCGGCGGCGGTGAGCGCGGCCCCGATCGCGCCGGCGGACGCGCCGCCGATGGAACGGAAGTCGTAGCGCTCGTGCAGCTCGGCGACGGCGGCGGGATAGACGATGCCGCTGGTGATGCCGCCCTGCATGATCAGGTCACACTGTTCGCGCGGTCCGGACGGCGGCTGGGCGGGCATGGCGGCCTCCACGACCGCCGGGGACTGGGGGCTGGGTCGAGAACCGACGATCAGCTACCAAAGGTAACGGACCGCGCCGCGTGCCGGCCGTCTCCAGCCGGCCGCTAGGGCGCTTCCCGCGGATCCTGGTCGCGGCCGAAGATCCACGGGAAGCGCCCTAGGCGTCCAGAGTGAGGACGCCGCGAGCGAGGTCGCCGTGTTCGAGGTCCTCGACCGCGCGGTGGAAGTCGGCGAGCGGGTAGGTGCGGGTGACCAGCTCGTCGAGCAGCAGCCGGCCGCCGCGGTACAGGTCGACGTAGCGGCGGATGTCGCGCTGGGGCTGGGCCGAGCCGTACCGGCAGCCGAGGATCGACTTGTCCAGGAACATGCCCGCGACGTTGAACGACGCCTCCGTCGCCGCCGCCGGCACCCCGAGCAGGACCGCCGAGCCGGACCAGGCGAGCGCGTCGATGGCGGCCCGGATGAGGGCCGGGTGGCCGACGCACTCGAAGACGTAGTCGTAGCCGGTCGGCTCGGTGTCCTGGATGGCCTCCTTGATGACCGTGGTGGCGTCGGCGCCGGTCGGATTGACGAAGTCCGTGGCCCCGAACGCGCGGGCGAGAGGCTCCTTCGCCGGGTTCACGTCGACGGCGACGATCCGGGCCGCCCCGGCGATCCGGGCTCCCTGCAGCACGTTGAGCCCGACACCACCGACACCGAGCACCGCGACGGTCGAGCCAGGGTGGACCTTCGCCCGCTGCAGGACCGCGCCGACGCCGGTGACCACGCCGCAGCCGACGAGAGCCGCCGACGTCAGCGCGACGTCCTTCGGGATCGGCACACACTGGTTGGCCTTCACCACGATCTCCTCGGCGAAGCAGGAGAGGTTCGCGAAGTTGTACGCCGGCTCGCCCCGCCAGGTGAACGGCTGCGGCCGGGCGCCGAACGTCGAGCGGCACATCGTCGGGCGGCCCGCGTCGCAGTGCTGGCAGGCGCCGCAGTTGCCCAGCGTGGAGAGCACCACGTGGTCGCCGGGCCGGACGTGGCCGACGGCGTCGCCGGCCGCGGCGACGACACCCGCGCCCTCGTGGCCCAGCACGACCGGGGTCGGGAACGGGATCGTCCCGTTGATCACCGACACGTCGCTGTGACACAAGCCCGCGGCCACGATGCGCACCAGCGCCTCGCCCGGCCCCGGGCCACGGACGGTCAGGTCGTCGACCAGCTCGGCCTTCTGGCCGTCGAACACAACACCGCGCATGATCTCCCCTTGGTCTCTCGGGCGGCTGTCGGGTGGTGGCGCTCAGCCGGGCCAGACGATGCTCTGCAGCTCGCTGTACGCCTGCAGCGCGAAGACGCCGCAGTCGCGGCCCACTCCGCTGTGCTTGAAGCCGCCGAACGGCGTCTCGTGGTTGCGGGCGACGGTGTTGATCCCGACGTTGCCGCTGCGCAGCCGCGTCGCGACGCGGTAGGCGCGCGCGGTGTCCCCGGAGAAGACGTAGTCGTACAGGCCGAACGGGGTCCCGTTCGCGATCTGGACCGCCTCGTCCTCGTCGCCGAAGGCGAGCACGACGACAACCGGCCCGAAGAACTCCTCCTGCGCGACGGTCATGTCCGGCGTCACGCCGGTCAGCAGCGTCGGCGCCGCGTAGAAGCCGCGGTCCAGCTCGGGACGCGTACCGCCGACGGCGACGGTCGCACCGGCCCCGGCGCCCTCGGCGACCAGGGCCTCGACCCGGTCGCGCTGGCTGGCCGAGATGAGCGGGCCGACGACCGTCGAGGCCAGCATCGGATCGCCGACCGGGCAGAAGTTCGCGTAGCCGACGAGCTTCTCGACCAGCTGGTCGTGCACCGAGCGGTGCACCAGTGCGCGGGTCGGGGCGGTGCAGATCTGGCCGGAGTGGAAGGCCCAGGTGCTGCCGATGCCGGCCGCGGCCCGGTCGAGGTCGGCGTCCTCGAACACGATCGCGGCACCCTTGCCGCCGAGCTCCATGAGCTGGCGCTTCATGTCCTGGCCCGCCGCCGCGCCGATCCTGCGGCCGACGGCGGTGCTGCCGGTGAAGCTGATCATGTCGACGTCGGGCGAGGCCACCAGCGCGGCGCCGGTGTCCACGGCGGACCCGGTGACGACGTTGACCACCCCGGCCGGCACCCCGGCCTCGTGGACGATCTCGGCGAACCGCAGCACCTGCAGCGGATCCTGCGGAGCCGGTTTGATCACGACGGTATTCCCCATCGCGAGTGCCGGCGCGACCTTGCCGGCCATGTTCACCAGCGGGAAATTGTACGGGGTGATGCAGGCGACCACGCCGACCGGCGCGCGGCGGGCGACCGCGCCGACAAGCCCGCCCGGGGCCAGCGGGGTCGCATCGATCGCCTGCGGCGGCAGCGCCACCAGCGACGGCTCCAGCGCATGCCGCGCGTACCGGCTGAACCGCTCGACGGCCACCGGCACCTGCATCGTCGACGCGACCCGCATGGTCGCGCCGGTCTCGGCCTGCACCAGCGGGACCAGGTCGTCGTTGTACTTCGTCAGGAGGTCGGCGACCCGGCCGAGCACCTCCGACCGGCGCGCCGGGCTCGCGGTCGCCCAGCCCTCGAACGCCGCCCTCGCCGCCGCCGCGGCCTGCTCGGCCTGCGCCGCGCTCGCCTCCGGCGCCACGCCGACGACCTCCTCGGTGGCCGGGTTGACTACGTCGTAGTGGCCGCCGGCCGGTTCCACCCACTCGCCGGCCAGGTAGATCCGGCTGCTCGGGACGCCCATGGCGTGTGCCCCCTCGTCCGCTGAAGTGGCCGCGGGCGGCGCGCCCGTCGCCGGGCCGCCCGACCGAGGGCCGTGGTTCCTCGCGTTCCCCCGGGTCCGTGTCCTCGGGCTCTTCAGCCGTCCGGCGTGAAGGACCGACGAGGATGACGGTTTCTGACGGAGCATCAGGCCCCTTGCGTGGCGGCCTGTCGCGGCTAGAGTGTAGAACAGGTTCTACCTCGAAGCCGACAACGAGCTTTCCCCTCACACCGTCAGCGGTCGAGGTGGCCCTCAGCCCGAGGGGCGGGAGAGAGGGCTCGTCACCCGGGCAGCTCCGGCGCAGGCCGGCGCAGGCCGGCGCAGGCGCCGGCGGCCAGGCGCACGCCGGGCGCCTGGCCCCGCGGGCCAGGGCGCGCGTGCCCGCCGCCGCCGGCGCACCACCAACCACCAGACAGCAGGCGAAGGGTGGCCTCGTTCATGGAGTTCGGGATCTTCAACTCGCTCTACCTGCCCAAGCGGCTGTCAGACCGCGACCCGATCGGCGCGGAACACAGCCGGCTGATGGACGAGGTCGCCTGGACCCAGGCCGCGGACCGCGCCGGATTCAAGTACACCTGGGCGACGGAGCACCATTTCCTCGAGGAGTACTCACACCTGTCGGCGAACGAGGTCTTCCTCGCCTACGTCGCCGGAACCACCAGCAATATCCACATCGGCAGCGGCATCTTCAACATCACCCCGCCGGTGAACCACCCGGCCCGGATCGCCGAACGAGCCGCGATGCTCGACCATCTTTCCGGCGGCCGGTTCGAGCTGGGCATGGGAAGGGGCTCCTCGAGCACGGAGCAGAAGGGCTTCGGCATCGAGGATCCGGCGCTCACCAAGCTTATGTTCGACGAGGTCGTCGCCGAGCTGCCGAAGATGTGGAAGGACGAGCCGTACACACATGACGGCCAGTTCTTCACCATGCCCGAACGCAACGTCCTGCCGAAGCCGTACACCCGGCCCCACCCGCCGCTGTGGGTCGCCGCCGGAAACCCGGGAACTTTCGAGAAAGCCGCCAAGATGGGCCTGGGCGTGCTGTGCTTCGCCAACAGCTCGCCTGACGAGCTGGCGCCGCTCATCGAGACCTACAAGAAGAACATCGAGAAGGCCGAACCCATCGGCGGTTACATCAACAACAACGTCATGGTGACCAGCCAGATGCTCTGCCTGGCGGACGGCGACCGGGCCCGGCAGATCGCCACCGACATCACCATGAGCTACCAGCACAGCCTGGTCTTCCGGTACCTGGACACGTTCCCGAAGCCGAACTGGGTGCCCGACTGGCCCGCGACCCTGCCGGAGCCGACCGCCGAGATCCTCCAGCTCGGCGTCCGGGCCGGCACGATCTGCATCGGCGACCCGGACGAGGTCGAGCGCGCGGTCCAGACGTACGTCAACATCGGCGCCGACCAGCTCGCCTTCGGCATGCTCTCGACCACGATGCCGATCGACATCGCCGTCGAGGCAGTGGACATGTTCGGGCGCCACGTCCTGCCGAAGTTCGACAAGGACCCGGTCCACAGCACCACCCGCCAGCGCGAGGCCCAGCTCGCCGCGAAGGCCTGAACCGCCCAAGCCGCCGTCCGGACTTCCGGCCCGGACCGGGCCCGAGAAACGCACGAAGCCCCGCGCCATGATGGCGCGGGGCCCGTTTCCTTCGTTGTTCTCGGGTGTCCGGCCGGCCGGACACCGGCTCAGATCTTGTGGCCCCAGCAGCCCTTCGAGGCGTACCACGGGCTGGTGCCGGACGTGGCGTACAGCTTGTAGGCCTTGGCCCACTGCTCGGACACCGAGGCGTTCTGCGGCAGACCACGGCCGCCGAGCGAGTGCCAGGTCGAGGGCAGGAACTGGAACAGCCCACCGGCACCGATCGAGTTCACCGCACGCGGGTTTCCCCCGGACTCACACGGCACCACGGCCGAGAGGAAATGCGCCGCCGACGGACGGGCCGAGGCGGAGGCGGGCTGGGTGGCGACCAGACCGGTCCCGACCACCGCCGCGGCCAACGCCGGGGTGGCGATCATCGCACGGGCACGGGTGGAGAGGCCACGAAGCAAGATTGAAATCCTTTCCCACGCCTCCGAAGACAGGCAGAAATCCGCGCGCACTCCAACCCGGCGAAAACCCGGTCCGGAATCCGTACCTCGGAAAGGGCATCGACACTACGATGCCAGGCGCCACCTCGGTGACGCGCCCACCCCCGGTCCCTGCCAAACAGGTCCGAAGAAAAACGCCGTAACGCGGGGGCAAAGAAAAGGCGTCCCGCCCGGCGTGTGCCCCACCGTCCAGCGCGGCACGAGAACCACCATGACAGCCCACGAGCGGCCGTGGCAAACGACCGGAACTGGGTGACGCGAGTCACACGTCAAGGAGTGGGGCTGGCGCGGCCGGACATATGCCGACACGTTCTTCGGCAGTGCCGACGCACCGTCACTGGGCGCTCTCTCGGCCCGCCGGCCGCGCCGGTGGGTGACCAGGCCACTCACATCGGACGCGCCCCGTCGACCCGTCCGGCGCGCTGCGTCAACGCGGGTGACGACACTCACGGCGAGCCAATGCGTCCGCTTTGTCGGCAGCTGGACGGCGGACGACGCCGGTCGCCGGGGTTCCGCGATGGCCGACCGGCCGGTTCCCGCGCCACCGGGCCCGGACCAGTACGTCGTGTTTCGGCTACCTGACGAGGGCCTGCTGACCGGCGAGGACGACGGCGACGGTGTCGCCGAGGGAGGCGCGGACGCCGTCGAGGGTCATCCGGTCCCCAAGCCAGTAGCGCAGGTCGCTGAGGAAGACCTTGCCGATGATGTTGGTTATCAGCCTGTCCCGCTCGTCGACGACGTGGTCGGACCCGAACGCGGCGACCCCGATCAGACCGATCATCGCCTCGTCGACGTCGTCGATCTCGGTGCCGATGGTCGCTGACGCCAGCGTCATCGCCTGGATGAGGGCCTCGGCGACCAGCCGGTCCCGGCTGAGCTCGTCGACCAGGCGGTTCATCATCGCCAGCACCCTGGTCGCCGGGTCGTCGGAGCCGGACGGCTGGTCGAGCACCGCGTCGCGAAGGCCGGCCAGGTGACGGGCCAGCGCCGAGGCGAGCAGGTGCACCTTTGACGGGAAGTACCGGTACAGGGTGCCCAGCGCGACCCCGGCCTGTTCGGCCACCTCGCGCATCTGCACCTCGTCGTAGCCACCGCGGCTGGCCAGGGCGAGCGCCGCGGAAAGCATGCGTTCCCGGCGCGCCTGCTGGGAGGGAGTCGCCGTCGTCGCGGGCACGCCCTTCGCCGGCGGCGTGGCCGCCGCGGCCACCGCCTCGCTCACCGGGGCCTCCTCACTGGCGCTCGGCGCAACCGCCGACCCCAAAAAATTAGATCCTGTTCTACTCTAGGCCACCCGGCCCACTCCGCAGCCGCGCGCCGTGTCGCGCCGGGCCGGCGGGCCCCCGCCCGCCGTCCGCCGGTCCGGTGCCTTGGAGCACGTTCCGCCGCCCGGTCCAGCTTCGCAGAGTGACGGGCATACTGGTCCAATCTGTTGCCTAAGTCGCTCGGATGCGTGCGGCCGCGAGCCCGCACCCAGGGCATGACGCCCCCGGGAGCGCCGTCCTGGCGTGGCGGGGCTGCCCGGAGGGCCGCTCCTGGCGGTGACGGAGGGCCACACCGGCCGCCTTGGCGATGGTGGCTACCACAGCGCGTCCAGGGCGCGCAGGACCGCCGGGCGGTCGTAGCCGGCCGTCGGCATCGTCGCGGCCTTCGCGTACCGGACGAGTCCGGCCCGGTCGACCAGGACCGTGCCGGACCGCTGCACGGCCCCGAACATCGCGCGCGGTAGGCCGACCGCCTCGTGGGGGCTGCCATGCGCCCCGGTCACGACCGGGAACGGCAGGCGCTGCCAGGCTGCCCACTCGCGGGCGGTCGGCAGCCCCTCCGGTACCGCCACCAGGATGCTGGCCCCGAGGGCGGCGTAGTCGTCGGCGTGCCGAGCCAGGTCGCGGACGTGCCGGACGCACACCGCGCAGGTCGCGGCGCGCATGAAGTACAGCAACACGTGCATGCGGATGAGTGTTCGCGACCAGCGCGGTCAGCGGCTCGACGTGGCCGTCCCGGGCGGCGGCGATCAGCTGCGCGCTGGCCCACTCGGCACCGCTCATGCCCCGCCCTCCCGTCCGGCTCGATGCGTACGACACCCCCATAAGAGTGGGCCCACGGCGAAAAGGATTCGCGAGGCCAAGACACAGGTTGACCAGCACGCTCCAGACGGCAAGGTCCCACGACGAACGCGGACACGACCCGCCAGCTCGGGCGCAGCGGCATCCAGGCCAGCGCGCGGCCCCGCGGGCGTTGACGACGCCCGCCGTCGCAGCCGGGCGGGTGCGCGCGCGGCCGCTAGAACAGGTAGCGCGCGAGACTGTCCGCGACACACACCTGATGGCCGGTGCCGCCAGTGGTGAGAGTGACCCGGAAGGTGGCCTGGAGGCCGCCGGGGACGTCGGCAACGTCGACGATCACCAGGCGGCCGAGGAAGGCGGCGCCGACCGGCAGTGCGGCCGGGAAGTACACCGGGCCGGTGCCGTAGTTGACACCCATCGCGAAGCCGCGGACGTCGACGAGCCGGGGCAGCACGTCGTTCACCAGCGACAGCAGCAGCAGCTTCGGCACCGCCCGACCGGTCGTCGGCCCGGCACAGGTCGACGGCGGGCCGGCCGGCCGGGCGGACCGGCCGGTGGCGGTCTCGAATGCCTCGACTCGGTCGGGGCCGACGAGCACCGGCCCGGCCGGGCCGAGCTCGCGGCCGACCGCCGCGCGCACCGCGTCCGCGCCGGTCAGGACGAGCGGCGCCGGCTCGCTCATCGGGACTCCGGCTGCCGCTGACGGCGCCGACTCGCTCATCCGGGCTCCGGCGCCACGGTGATCGGCCGCGCCGGCCGCAGCGGCGCGCCGGCACCGGGAGCCGCGAGCCGGTCGAGGACGGCGGCCGCCTCCGCGACGATCCGGCCGACCAGCTCGTCGACAGTCGGCAGATCGTCGATCAGGCCCACCACCTGGCCGGACGTCATCAGCCCGAGATCGTCGCGGCCCTCGACCATGGAGGCGCGCAACAGCATCGGGGTGTTGGCACTCATCAGCACCTGGCTCCAGGTCAGCCCGCCGTGGGAGCGCAGCGCCCGGCCCTCGCGCATCAGCCCGCGCCAGGTCGCGCCCGAGGCCCGGCGCAACGCGGCCGCGTTGCGGATCGCGCGCGGGAGCCGGGTGAGCGGACCGGCCGAGTTCAGCCCATCGACGAGCGGGGTCCGCAGCACCCGGTGCGGCACTCCGTCGACCCGCGTGGTGACGATCGTGCCGTCGACCCCGGCGGCCAGGTAGTGCGCCTTGACGGTGTCGGCGACCGTGCTGTCCGCGGTGAGCAGGAACCGGGTGCCCATCCCGATGCCGGCTGCGCCGTAGGCGAGCGCGGCGACGAGGCCGCGGCCGTCGAGGTAGCCGCCAGCGGCGATCACCGGGATGTCGACGGCGTCGACGACCTGCGGGACGAGCAGCGACGTCGGGACCGCGCCGGTGTGCCCGCCGCCCTCCGCGCCCTGGACGAGCAGCGCGTCGGCACCCCAGGACGCGACCTTCTCGGCGTGCCGGCGGGCCCCGACGGAGGGCATCGTCACGATCCCGGCCTCGCGCAGCCGGGCGAACAGGTCCTTGCGCGGCGCGAGCGCGAACGACGCGACGCGCACTCCTTCGGAGACCATGAGCGCGACCCGGTCCTCGACGTCCTCGGCGTCGGACCGCAGGTTGACGCCGAACGGCGCGTCGGTGCGTTCCTTCACCGTCCGGATGGCGGTGGCCAGCTCGTCGAGCGTCATCGTCGCCGAGCCGAGGATCCCCAGCCCGCCGGCGGCGGCGGTGGCCGCGGTCAGCCGGGCGCCGGACACCCACCCCATCCCGGTCTGGACGATCGGGTACCGCGCCCCGGTCAGCTGGGTGAACGCCGTCTCGAGGCGCGGGTCACCACTCACGCGGCCACCTCGCGGTAACGCAGGCCCCTGGGGTCGAGGAGGTCGAGCAGGTCCAGCTCGGCACGCGTCGGCGTCGGCGTCACCAGTACGGCCGCCTGGCCAGCAGCCGGCAGGACAAGCGGGAAACCGGTCGCGGCGAGGACCTCGTCGACGGTCACGCCCGGGTGCACGGAGGCCAGCCGCAGCCGGTTGTCGGGGCTCGCGAAGTCGAGGACGGCGAGGTCCGTGACCACCCGGCCCAGGCCGTGGAAGCGGACGGCGGACGGCCCGGCCGCGCGGGCCCGGTCGTAGCCGACGCCGCAGACGACGTCGACGCGCTCGACGAACACCCGCGGCCCGTGCCTGGGCACCCAGTAGCTGGTGCGGTGGTTGACGGTGTTGCCCGGGGCGCCACGGGTGCCGATGAGCTGGGCCCTCGGCCGGGCGTGCGGGCCGACCACGGAGATGTTCATGTTGCCGTAGGCGTCGAGCTGCGACGGGATCATGATGACGTGGCGGCGGCCGGCGGCCACGACGTCGAACACGGACCGGAACGGCAGCCAGCCCTCCACCACCGCGTCCGACGGTGGCGCGCCCAGCGGCGGCGTGTTGGCCAGAAGCATGGCCTCGCCGTCGGAGAGCAACAGCTCGGGGGCGAACAGCAGGCGGGCGAGCCGGGCCCCGAGCGTGGGCGCGGTCCCGAAGGCACTGGCGAGGATCTCGCCGGCGCCGCGGAAGGCCTCGGCACACGCCAGCGCGCAGACGTCGGCCCGGCGGGCCACCAGCCCGCCAGGTCCTTGCACCGGCCGCGCCGGGGCCGCGTCGGGCCGCGTCATCGAGCGGTCTCCTTCTCGCCCCTAAGCGGCCGCTGGGCCTGGACCGCGGCCTGGTACGCGGCCTCGTCGCCGGAGAGGTACCGCTCGTGGAAGGCGGCCCAGTCCGAGCCGCCGCCCGCCGCGGCCGCGTAGGCACGCTGGAACGCCTCGTCGCGGCCGTAGTCGGGCACGCAGCTGGTGAAGTGGGCGCCGTTCGGCGTCTCGACAACCGCGTCGACCATCATCCGGTTGATGCGCAACGCCTGGACCGGGGCTTCCTTCGTCAGCTGGGCGGTCTCGACCACCCGCTCGCAGGACAGCACCCGGTGGCGCGCGGCGAGGCAGAACAGGTCGTCGAAGTACGGGTCGGGGCCGAGGAACGCCGCGTTACCGGCGGCATCAGCCCGGTTGGCGTGCACGAACGTGACGTCGAGCGTAAGCGCCGGCACGGCGACGAGCTCCTCGCCGTCCGGGTAGGGCGACGTGACGGTCCGCAGGCCGGGGAAGGTCGTCGGGACGTCCGAGCCGAGGCCGGCCCGGATCGGCAGGAACGGGAGCCGGTGCGCGGCGGCGAGCAGGCCCCACTGCAGCATGCCCTCGTCCAGCTCGCGGAACTCGATCTCGCCGCGCTGACGGGCGGCGCGGAAGTGCGGCTCCAGCGCGATCGAGTCGAGCGAGACGAACCCGCTGACCAGCACGCGGATCTTCCCAGCGGCAGCGAGCAGGCCGACGTCGGGGCCGCCGTAGGTGACGACAGTCAGGTCGGTGGCCGGGCCGCGGGCGAGCGCCCGGATCAGGGCCATCGGCTTGCGGCGCGAGCCCCAGCCGCCGATGCCGACGGTCATCCCGCTCTCGACCGCCGCGACGGCGGCATTCATCGTCGTCAGCTTCGCACCCATCAACCGCCCCTCAGCCGAGCGTGCGGCCGGTGTCCGGACCGCACGGCGTACGTAACACAAGCGCTTGCTTGGTCGGGTAAGTTACCAGCCGTCGACGGCCACCGCGCGGAGATGACGGGCCGGCGGACCACGCGGCCACGGGCCGCGACGCAGCCGAGAGCGAAGGGGTGGCCGCACCGTGAGCGCAGGAGTGAGCGAGCGGAGCGGACGTCCGAGGCGGACCTACGAGATCGGCTTCGCCGATCCCGCAGGAACCCCGGAGGACAGCCGCGCCAAGAGCGAAGCGACGGAGCGAACTCGGGATGCCGTGAGCGAGGACGGGGTCTGTGCCGGACGGGTCGTGATCGTCACCGGCGCGGGGCGGGGCATCGGCCGGGCGCACGCGCTGGAGTTCGCCCGCCAGGGCGCCCGGGTGGTCGTCAACGACGTCGGGGTGGCCGCTGACGGCGCCGCCGCCGGCGAGCCCGTCGCGCAAGGCGTCGTCGAGGAGATCAGGGCCCTCGGCGGCGAGGCGGTCGCGAACACCGACGACGTCGCCGCCTGGGCCGGGGCCCAGGCACTGGTGCGCACCGCCCTGGACGCGTTCGGCCGGCTCGACGTGCTGGTCAACAACGCCGGCTTCGTGCGCGACCGGATGCTCGTCTCGATGACCGAGCCGGAGTGGGACGCGGTCGTGCGCGTCCACCTCAAGGGGCACGCGGCGCCGCTGCGGCACGCCGCCGCCTACTGGCGCGACGAGGCGAAGGCCGGGCGGCGCCCGGACGCCAGGATCATCAACACCAGCTCCGGCGCGGGCCTTCAGGGCAGCGTCGGACAGGGCAACTACGGCGCGGCGAAGGCCGGGATCGCCGCGCTGACGCTGATCGCCGCGACCGAGCTGGCCCGCTACGGGGTGACGGCGAACGCCATCGCGCCGTCGGCACGGACCCGGATGACCGAGGGCGTCTTCGACACGATGGCGCCGGTCGAGTCCGGCTTCGACGCGATGGACCCGGCGAATATCGCGCCGCTGGTGGTGTGGCTGGGCAGCGAGCGCTCCGCGCACGTCACCGGACAGGTCTTCGAGGTCGAGGGCGGGAAGCTCGCCGTCGCGAGCGGCTGGCGGCACGGGGTGCCGATCGACCGCGGCGCCCGCTGGGAGACGGCCCAGGTCGGGGCCGCCGTCGACAAGCTGCTCGCCACCGCTCCCCCGGCCGAACCGGTCTACGGCGCCTGACGCGCCGCCGCCAGGGAATGGGAGATCAGCCATGCTTTCTGTGCTGCGGTTCAACTTCGCGGTGCCCGGGCTCGACCGGGGCGGGCTCGCCGCGGCCTACCAGGCCGGCATCAAGATGGCCGGCTACGCCGACGCGGCCGGGATCCCGATGGTGTCGCTGGAGGAGCACCACGGCGCCGACAACGGCTGGAGCCCGGCGCCACTGGTCAACGCGGGCCTCATCCTCGGTGCGACGAAGCGGGTCCACGTCATCGTGCAGGCCCTGCTGGTGCCGTTGAGCGACCCGCTGCGGCTGGCCGAGCAGCTCGCGGTGCTCGACCTGGCCGGCCGGGGGCGCATCACCGCGGTCGCCGGCCTCGGCTACCGCCCTCTCGAGTACGCGGACGCGGGGCTGGACTGGTCGAGGCGTGGGGCCCTGATGGACGAGTCGCTGACCGCGGTGCTGGCCGCGTGGACCGGGGAGCCGTTCGAGTACCGCGGCCGGACGGTCCGGGTGACGCCACCACCGGCGAGCCCGCCCGCGCAGCTGCTGTGGGTCGGCGGCTCGGCGAAGGTCTCGGCGCGCCGGGCGGCCCGGCTGGGGCTGCCGTTGTGCCCGGCGAACAACCTGCCCGAGCTGGAGGCCTATTACTACGAGCAGTGCACCCAGCAGGGCACGTCCGGTTTCGTCGTGATGCCGCCGACCGAAACGGCGTTCGTGCACGTCGCCGAAGACCCTGACAAGGCGTGGGCGGAGCTCGGCGAGCACTTTCTCGCGGAGGCGACGCTGTATTCGTCCTGGCAGCCGGAGGGACAGACCTCGGCCGCGCATTCGCACGCGACGACCGTCAACGAGCTGCGTGCCGAGGGCCGCTACCGGATTCTGACGCCGGACGAATGCGTGCGGCGGGGACTGTCCGCCGGGCCCGGCGAGCTGGGGCCGGTGACCGTGCTGCATCCGCTGTGCGGCGGAATGCCGCCCGAGCGCGGCTGGGAAAGCCTGCGCCTCTTCGCCGAGAACGTGCTTCCCCGCGTCGCCGCCGAGGCCGCTCCCACTGGCTGACCGAGGCCGGCTACCGGCTGTAGAGGCGCCTTTGGGCCGAAGCCGGAGCGGTGAGCTTTTACACGCCCAGACTCGGGACCTTCTCCTCTCGCTTTTGGCCCGAAAGTCACACCGGGGCCTGCTCGTCGTGCTGGAGTTGTCAGCCAGCACGGGCTGACTGTTCGGAGCTGACCCGGCCCGCGAGCCGTGGGCGATTACAGTGCGTGTTGTCTCGCGTGGTCCTCCGGCTGCCCGCGATACGCGGTGCGGCCGGGACGGTACGCTCAAACCACCCCATGTTGGACGGCAATCCCCAGTTAACGGCCCCCGAACGCCCCCGCGGGCCGCGAATCTCCGGATCGTCATCACCGGCAGAAAGTCGGCGAGGCCAGCGAGCGAACGGGCCGGGAGGCGACTCCCCGGTGTGACGCGTCCGCTCGTGGCACACCGGCCGCACACCGGTCCGCGTGGAAAAAAAGCCCCGCACGACGAGGAGCATCCAGGCTGGTATGACGACGCGCGCTCGGGAACTCCTGAACCGGTCACGTGCGCTGCTGGGCGGCTCCCGCGAGGCGGCCGCGCAGCTGCTCGCGCCACCGCCCACCCGCTCGACGCCCGCGCGATCCGGCCGAACGCAGGCACCCGCGGGGTCGCGGGTGCCCGGCGCCCGCGCGGCGGCCACGCCCAGTCCGGCGGAGGAGGCCCTGTCGGCGATCTGCGCCGACCTCGCGCTGCGGGACCTCAACCTGGTCGACACGCTGCTCGCGCAGCTGGAGGAGATGGAGTCGCGCGAGGAGGACGCCGACCGACTGGCCGAGCTCTACCGACTCGACCACCTGGCCGCCCGGCTGCGCCGCAACGCCGAGAACCTGCGGGTGCTCGCCGGCCGGGACGCCGGCGAGCAGGGCTCCCAGACGTCCTCGCTGATCGACGTGATCCGCGGCGCGATGTCGTCGATCGACCACTACCAGCGGGTCACCGTCGGGCGGGTCGTCAACCTCGGGGTCGTCGGGTTCGCCGCCGAGGACGTCAGCCGCCTGCTCGCGGAGCTGCTCGACAACGCGACGAAGTCGTCCCCACCGCACTCGCCGGTCCGGGTCGGCGCCCACCTCACCGAGACCGGCAGCGCGCTGCTGCGGATCGAGGACGAGGGCATCGGGCTGCCGGCCGACCGGCTGCGCCAGATCAACCAGCGGCTCACGGCGGATCCCGTACTCGACGACGACGCGGTCCGGCACATGGGGCTCGCCGTGGTCCGCCGGCTCGCCACCCGGCACGGGATCAAGGTGTGGCTGGATCACCGGCATCCGCACGGCACCACCGGCTCGGTGCTGCTGCCTGCGCCGCTGGTCTGTGAGCTGCCGGACGCCGGCTGGTCCGGCCTGCAGACCGTGTCGGTGCCGGCGGGCACCGACAGTCCCGGCCGGTCCGGCGACGTCGAGGACGTCCAGGCGACCACCCCGCTGAACGGGCATGCCGGCTCCCGGCCCACCGCCGTGAGCACGCGAAACGCCGGGCGACCGGCCGCCCGGCGCGCCGAGCCGGCGCCGGCCAGCCCGCCGCCGCCGGCAGCGGCGTCGGCGGGTACCACCGCCAGCGGACTGCCACGCCGGGTTTCGCACAGCCTGCGGGACACGTACGGGGACGCCATCGGCGCGCGTGCCGGGGCGGGATCACCCGAGGGCGCGGCCGAGGCCGCCGACCCGACGGTCGGCCACAGGAAACTACTGGCGGATCTGGGCGCGTTCTCCGAAGGCGAGCGCGCCGCCCGCGACGAGCGAGCGGACTGAGGACCCCACGTGACGCAGGAGCACAACGGCCACCCCGAAACCGACTTCACCTGGCTGATCGACGACTTCGTCCGCAAGGTGCACGGTGTCACCCACGCGCTGATCATGTCCTCGGACGGGCTCTCGCTGACCTCGTCCCAGGAGATGACCACCGAGGAGGCAGAGCGGCTCGCCGCCATCGCCAGCGGGATGCTCAGCCTCGCCCGCAACAGCGCGGCCCTGTTCGGCAAGGGAACCTGCGAACAGATCATCGTGCGGCTCTCGCAGGGGTACTTCCTGTTCATGGGGATCGACGCCGGCGCGGGCCTGGCGGTGCTCACCAGCCCCGACTGCGACATGAAGGTCGTCGCCTACGAGATGACCCAGTTCGTCATGCACGCCGGGCACGCCCTGACGCCCGAGCTGCGTGCCGACCTGCGGCGGGTGCTGGTCGGGCGCCGGCCCAGTGACTGAGCCCCGGCCGGCCGCTCGCGTCGAGACGACCAGAGGATCGTGATGGTGCCGCAGGTGAGCAAGGGAAAGGAGCCGCAGGTGGACGAGCCGCGCGGCAAGCCGGCGCACCAGGCTCGCAGCAAGCGGGTCCGGCCCTATGCGCTGACGGGCGGGCGCACCCGGTCTCGCTATCACCTGCTGGTCGAGACGCTGGTGTCCGTCCCACGCTACGACCCGATGCTGAGCGAGGCGCTCATGCCGGAGTCGAAGGCGCTCTACGAACGGGCCCGGGGGCAGATGTCGATCGCCGAGCTGTCCGCGTTGCTTTCCATTCCGCTCGGGGTGGTTCGTGTGCTGATCAGCGACCTGGCAACACAGGGCGCCGTGCTCATCCATCCAACGGCACACGCGTTCCGGGACGACCGCAACGTGCTGGAGCGAATCCTGCGTGGCCTGCGGGAACTTCCCGTCTGAGAAGCACCGGACGGATCACCGGAGTACCGTTTCCTGTTATCTCCCGGGCCGGTCCGGGCACTGTGTGAGAGCTACTTCGAGACCCACGCCAGGAAATCAGGCGCCATGAAACTAGGAACACGGACGTGAGCCCTGCCGAGATGAGCCAGCGCAACGGGTCGTACCAGGGTGGCCAGCCAGCCGACGGCGGTTCCGCCGGCCCGCTCACCATCTCGGCGAAGATCGTCGTCGCGGGTGGGTTCGGCGTCGGGAAGACCACCTTCGTCGGCTCGGTGTCCGAGGTGCCGCCCATCAACACCGAGGCGTGGATGACCGAGGCCAGCGAGCGCGTCGACGACCTGCCGCCGAACGGCAAGCTGACGACCACCGTCGCGATGGACTTCGGCCGGATCACGCTGTACTCGGATCTCGTGCTGTACCTGTTCGGCACGCCGGGGCAGGCGCGGTTCTGGTTCATGTGGGACGACCTGTCGCGCGGCGCGCTGGGCGCCATCGTCCTGGTGGACACCCGCCGGATCGACCAGTCATTCGCGGCGATCAACTATTTCGAGAACGACGCCGACGTGCCCTTCATCGTCGCTGTGAACCGATTCGACGGAGAGCTCTGGCACGACCTGGACGAAGTGCGCGACGCACTGGCTCTCAGGCCGGGAACACCGCTGGTCACCTGTGACGCCCGCGATCCGGCGTCCACTGTGCAAACCCTGCGTGAGCTCGTGCTGTACACGTTGTCGCTGACCGAGACGCCGGAGCTAAGAAAGGCACGAACACATGCGTAAAGTGCTGGTCGTTGGGGCTGGCCAGTCCGGGCTGCAGCTTGCCCTGATGCTCCAGGAACATGAATACGACGTCACCGTGATGTCGGCGCGGACGCCGGAGGAGATCCGCGGCGGGCGGGTCATGTCGACGCAGGCGATGTTCCACACCTCGCTGCAGCACGAGCGTGACCACCAGCTGAACCTCTGGGAGTCCGACGCCGTCAAGATCGAGGGCCTCGGCGTCTCCGTGCTGGCCCCGGATGGCAGCCGGGCGCTGGACTTCTTCGGCAGGCTCGACCACTACTGCCAGTCCATCGACCAGCGGGTGAAGATGGCCGGCTGGATCGAGCTGTTCGAACAGCGCGGCGGGAAGCTCATCATCCACGGCGTCACCACCGGCGACCTGGACTCCCTGACCAACCACTACGACCTCGTCGTCGTCGCGGCGGGCAAGGGCGAGCTGGTCGGGCTGTTCGACCGGAACCCGGAGCGCTCGCCGTTCACCGCCCCGCAGCGCGCGCTGTCGCTGGCGTACGTGCACGGCCTCGCGCCGCGCCCGGAGCACCCGGACAACCCGGGGGTCCGGTTCAACATCGCCCCCGGCGCCGGCGAGCTGTTCGTGATCCCGTCGTACACGCTGAGCGGGAACTGCGACATCCTGTTCTTCGAGGGCGTCCCCGGCGGGCCGCTGGACGTCTTCGCCGACCAGCCCGACCCCGATGAGCACCTGCGCCGGCTGCTGGAGCTGGTGAAGACGTACGTGCCGTGGGAGTACGAGCGCTGCGCGGACGTGGAGCTCACCGACGCGCGGGCGACCCTCGCCGGCGGGTACACCCCGGTGGTCCGCCAGCCGGTCGGCGAGCTGCCGTCGGGTGGCATCGTGCTCGGCATGGCCGACGTCGTCGTCGCCAACGACCCGATCACCGGGCAGGGCTCGAACAACGCCGCCAAGTGCGCGGTCTCCTACCTGGACAGCATCCTGGCTCACGGCGACAAGCCGTTCGACCGGGAATGGATGACCGCCGCGTTCGAGACCTACTGGTCCTACGCCCAGTTCGTCACCACCTGGACCAACGCGCTGCTCGGGCCGCCACCGGAGCACGTCCTGCAGATCCTCGGCACCGCGCAGGCCAAGGACGCGGTCGCCCGCCGGTTCGTCAACGGCTTCGACAACCCGCCGGACTACTTCGAGTGGTTCATGGACCCGGCGAAGACGGCCGCCTACCTCGCGACGGTCTGAGCCCCACCAGCCATCATCCGGCGGCCCCGCGCTCCAGGCGCGGGGCCGCCTGAATCCTGCGTCGGCCCAGTCCTACGCCGTGATCACGAGACTGGGCCAGCTCGTAACCACGGCGTAGGAGTGGACTGACGTTCCCTGGCGGGACGGCGACGGGGTCTCCCCGGCACGCCCTTCGCGCGGATCAGTGGCTGGGCACGTCGCAGGCGCCGCTGGTGCCGCGTCCGACGAGGTTCGCCGCTTCCGGCGTCCCCATGACCGCTGTTTCAACCCTCCGATGGTCGTAACCGGTTCTGTTTCGTAGCCACGAGGACCCTGCTGGCCAATTCGGGAGAGCCTCGGTGATCTAGAAGAGGCGCCCAGACATACGCCGCATAACGGACGCCGGAGCGACCGCTCGCCCCCTGATCGGCGGCCAGTCCCGGCCGAATCGTAGCTGCGTGTAAGTAGCTGCGTGTAATTGGCCAGCAGGATCCATGAGAGGACCAGAACAGCGTCAGGGCGGCGGGCAGACGTTGACCGCCGCCGCCAGGTCCCAGGGCCCGAGGTCACTTCGGGGCCGGCGACGCGGACCGGGGCGCCAGCAGCGGCCCGATCTTGCTCAGGAGCGGCCCGAGCGTGCTCGACAGCGGCGCGAGCTTGGCCATCAACGCGGAGCCGAGCGTGTCGAGTGACGGAGCGCCCACCCCGCCGCCGGCCATCGAGTTCAGCATCGGCTGGAAGATCGGGCCGAGCGCGGGCTTGACTACGTCGAGCAGGCTGACCCCGACGTCCGCGCCGGGCCACTCGGCCGCCCCGGGGTCGAGCAGGCCCAGCCACGGGTCGTTCGCCGCGTAGGTGACCAGCGGCGGCAGCACGTTCGGCCACATCGCATGGATGATCAGCGCGAGCTGGGCCGCGCTCAGCCCGGTGAAGAGCCCGCGCACGGCGGTGCGCGGGGCCAGCGCGGCCGGGACGTGCGCGGTCACCTCCACGGCGCCGAACCACGGGAAGACCGCGATCCGGTACTGCGGCCTGGAGTACAGCAGGCCAGGCGTGCCCGGTGGGATGGCCTCCCAGGAGCCGTCGCCGGGCACCAGGTGCCCGACCCCCGGCAGGTACGGCGCCAGCTCGTACGTCGGCCCCACATGGGCGATCTCGGCGATCGCGGTCCTGATGTTCACCTGGCCGTCAAGTGTGTGAATCCCGTAGGCCTGCAGACGCCCGACCGTGTATAGCTCGCCCGGTCCGGCGGGCACCTGGTCGAGCGCGGCGACGAGCGGCCCGGTGCTCAGGAAGCCGGGGACGTCGAGCGTGCCGAGCGGGATGGTCTCCCGTTCCAGCCCAATCGGCCCGAACGGCGGCAGCCGCCCCGCGTCGGACGCGACCGGCACCGGCACGCCCACTCCCAACGGAAGCGTCACCCCGGACGGCAGCCTCGCCCCCAACGGCAGTGCCACCCCGGACGGCAGTGCCACCGCCGGAGTCGCCGCCGACGCCGGTGGGCCGACCAGTCCCGCGGCGCCGACGCAGCCGGCCGCGGCCAGCGTGACCACGAGGGAACGGATGACCCCAAGCCGGCCACGTCGACTACTCATAGTAACCATCGGTCGGCAGGCTAACGGTCCCGGGCCAGCTGGCCCCGCTACCACACCCCGGCGTGGCGCGCCCGTGGACCATCCGGCCAGCGGGCACGCCCCGTTCTCGTCAGACCGGAGTCGCCACCACACAAGCCTGCCACGGCCCCGTCACCGCCGCTCCCGCCGGGGCAGAACCGGCGCGTCCCGTCCGGTACCGACCGTCCCACCGCCGGACCTTTTCTCCTCGTGATATTCCTCTTCGACGTTGACGGTCCAGACGTCATGACGGGTGCCGTCGAGGATGTTCTCGACCGTCAGCATCGCCGTCAGCATGGAATGGTCGGCGTTGTTGTACCGGTGCATGCCGTTGCGGCCGACCGGGTGAACGTTCGGGACGTTCTCGGCGAGCCATTCACGCATGATCTCGACGTTGCGCCGATAGAACTGGTCGTAGGTCGGGTAGGCCTTCGGCACACGGACGACGTAGCCTCGTTCTACCGCGCCAGGGCGCACCAGGCCCAGCATCTCCAGTTCGCGCGTCGCGAGCGCGACCAGGTCTCCATCGGGGCTGGACCACATGTCGTCGCCCTCGAAGACGAAGAACTCCAGGCCCAGGCAGGTCCGCCCCTCCTTGACCAGGTAGGGCGACCAGGAGCCGTAGTTCTGAATGCGACCGACCCGCACGCCCGGGTCGTGGATGTAGATCCAGTTGTCCGGGAAGCTGAACTCCGCCGGCACGACGAGGGCGACGGTCAGGTAGTCGCGGTAGCGCAGGTCCTTCGCCGCCTCGACGACCTCCGGCGGCGCCGGTGGGTCCAGGCTCAGTACCAGGGTCGACAGCGGCGTCGAGGAGATCACCTGGTCGGCCGGCACGCGGGTTCGGCCGCCGTCTCCCGAGCGGACGGTGACCGCCGTGGCCCGGCCACCCGCGTGGTGCACCGCGGTGACGGAGGTGTTCATCGTGACCGTGCCCCCCATCTTCTCGACCTTGTCGCGGCAGGTCTCCCACATCATTCCGGGGCCGAATTTCGGATAGTGGAACTCCTCGATCAGGCTGGTGATGTCCTTCTGGTTCCGCCTCGGCAACACGGCGTTGACGATCGCGGACGACAGTGAGAGGTTCTTGACCCGCTGCGCGGCCCAGTCCGCCGGCATCTCGATGACCGGGATTCCCCAGAGCTTCTCGGTGTACGTTTTGAAGAACGTGCGGTAAAGCCGCCACCCGAAACGCGCGACCAGCCAGGCCTCGTAGTTGCTCTGGTCCCTGGGAGGCCGCAGCCTCGCGCGGGCGTAGGACCCGATGGCGAGCGCCGCCTGCCCCGGCCCGAGATTGCGCAACGCGTTCATCGCCCGCAGCGGGTAGTCGTAGAGCTTTCCCTGGTAGTAGATCCGGCTCATCCGGGGCCGGAGCAGGAAATCCTCGGCCGGCAGGATCTCGTGCCACAGCGCGTCGACGGCGGCGACCTTGGTGAAGAACCGGTGGCCGCCGATGTCGAACCGCCAGCCGTCGCGTTCGACGGTCCGGCTGATGCCGCCGACCACGTCGTCGGCCTCGAACACCGTGACGGCCGCGGCGCGGGCGGCCAACTGGAAGGCGGCGGTCAGGCCGGCGGGACCGGCGCCGATGACCACCGTGTGCGGAACCTGGGGGGAACTCACGTCTCCCTCTCCTTGGTCGAGGACGAAGGGCGACCAGACGGACACACCTGTCCATAAATCTAGACAGTGAAGTCTAAAATTCTGGGCGCGTGAGTCCAGGAGAGTACCCTGTGCCGGTGACCACGGGCGCGGGGGGTTCAGACGCGACGGGGGTCGTCACGACGCCAGGCCGTGGCCGGCAGGCGAAACGCGACGCGATCATGGGGGCCGCGTTCGAGGTCTTCGCGCGGCAGGGCTACGCCGCGACCAGCCTCGACGACATCGCCTCCGCCACCCCGGTCTCCCGCCAGACGCTCTACAACCACTTCGGCGACAAGGAGACCCTGTTCCTCGCCGTCGTGGACGACCGGATCACGGTGAACCTCGAGGCGCTACGCGGCGCGACGCACGCCTTCCCCGACCGGCTCGACGGCGTCGACGACGCGGCCCGTTACCTGGTCGAGCTGGCGGGCCGGATCACCGAGGTCTTCGCGAGCCCGGACACCGCGTCGCTGCGGCTGCTCGTACAGACCGAGGCCCCCCGCCACCCGAAGCTGCTGGCGCTATGGCAGAAGCGCGTGGCGACGCCGGTCTGGCCCGCGCTCATCGGCTGCCTGGCCCGCCTCGCCCATGCCGGCGCGCTGTCCATCGACGACCCGGCCCGCGCGGCCGGTCAGTTCGTCACCCTGGTCACCGGAGCCTCGTGGCAGATGACCGAGCTCGGCACCTTCGCCCTCGCCGCACCCCCAGCCTTCGGCTCCCCGGAACTCGACACGGCGATCCGCGCCAACGTGGACCTCTTCGTCCGCGCCTACGCCCCGGCGGCCCAACCAATGCCGACCACCGGCCGAACGCCGGGCTAGGCGCGTGGCGGGCGGCCAGTTCCGGCTTGGGGAGCCTCGCGCGAGGCCGAAATCCGTACCCAACTGGCGATCAACGGCCCGCGTCTCCGCTCCGGCGCTCGATGATCGCGGACTTGGTATGGAAACTGGCAGCCCATGCCCGATTTGCGACATCTCTCCATACGTAGTTCGCGATCATGGCCAGTCAACTGGCTCGAACCGGCCGAAGATCCCCGTCTGGGTATGCGATCTGGCTGCGGCACAGGCCACGGTCATCCGAGCGGCGATCAGGTCGTAGGGACCGCTCTCGCGTTTCGCTGCCGGACCTGACCGGACGCGTAGCCGAACACGACTGGACGTGGTGAGACCCGTGACCGGGCACCTCGCCGGGCGCTACGGGTGCTGGCTGCTGACGGAGACGACCTCGCCGGTCAGATAGGTGGAGTAGTCGCTGGCCAGGAAGGCGATGACGGTCGCGACCTCCCAGGGCTCGGCGGGACGACCGAACGCCTCCCGGCTGGCGAGCTCGGCGAGGAAGTCCGGGTCGCTGACCTTCGCCAGGAACGGGTGCATGGCGAGGCTCGGCGCCACGGCGTTCACCCGGACCCCGTAGGGCGCGGCCTCCATCGCGGCGCACCTGGTCAGCGCCATCACGCCGGCCTTGGCCGCGGCGTAGTGAGCCTGGCCGGCCTGCGCCCGCCAGCCGACCACGGAGGCGTTGTTGACGATCACCCCGGCGCCGGCCGGCAGCATTCGGCGCAGCGCGGCCCTCGTCGCCCGCATGGTGCCGGTGAGCGTCACGTCGAGGACGGTCGCCCACTGCTCGTCGGTCATCTCGGTGAGCGGCACATCGCCGCCCAGGCCCGCGTTGTTGACCAGGACGTCGAGCCGACCGTGGGTGGCGTGGACGGCGTCGAACAGTGCGCCGACCTGCTCCTCGCTGCGCACGTCGCACGCGACGGCGAGCGGCTCCTCACCGGCGATGTCCTTGAGCCTGGCCGCGGCCTCGCCGAGGCGTCGGACGTGATGGTCGGAGACGACCACCGTCGCCCCCTCCAGCGCCGCCCGCCAGGCGGTCGCGAACCCGATGCCGGTTCCCGCGGCGGCCGTCACCAGCACGACCTTGCCGCGCAGCAGGTCCCGCCCGGGCGGCGGCTCGGGCGCGGCCAGCACAACCGGCGGCGCGGCGGGGCTCCTGGTCAGCTTCGGGTCAGGCACGCGGCAGCCCCAGCGTTCGCTCGGCGATGATGTTGCGCTGGATCTCGCTCGACCCGGCGTAGATCGTGTCGGCCCGGCTGAACAGGAACAGCGACTGCTCGGGCCGCAGCTCGTACGGCTCGCCCTCGACGAGCATGCCGGCGGCGCCGAGCACGTCCATCGCCAGCTCGCCGAGCTGCTGGTGCCAGGTGGACCAGTAGAGCTTGCCGATCGACGCCGCCGGGCCAGGCGGGGTGTCGGCCGCCGAGTCGGCGAGCGTCCGCAGCGCGGTGAACCGCATGATCTCGACCCCGATCCAGGCCCGGACGAGCCGGTCGCGCAGGTCGGGCCGTTCCCAGGCGCCGTTGCTCCTGGCCAGCGCGATCACCCGCTCCAGTTCGCGCTTGAAGCCGATCTGCTGGCCGACAGTGAACGTGCCGCGCTCGAAGCCGAGGGTGGCCATCCCGACCGTCCAGCCATCCCCCTCGGCTCCGACCAGGTTCACCGCGTCGGTGCGGGCATCGTCGAAGAAGACCTCGTTGAACTCCGAGGTCCCGGTCATCGAGACGATCGGGCGGATGTCGATGCCGGGCTGGCGCATCGGTACGAGCAGGTAGGACAGGCCCTTGTGACGCTGCGAGCCGGGCTCGGTGCGGACCAGGGCGAAGCCCCAGTCGGACTGGTGGGCCAGCGACGACCAGACCTTCTGGCCGTTGATCACGAAGTTGTCGCCGTCGCGGTGCGCGCGGGTCTTGAGCCCGGCGAGGTCGGATCCGGCGCCGGGCTCGGAGTACAGCTGGCACCACAGGGCCGCGCCGGCGCGGATCGGCGGCAGGAACCGGCGACGCTGGTCGTCGGTGCCGAACGCAATCAGCGTCGGGCCGACCATGCCGTCGCCGATCAGCCCGACCCGGGCCGGCGCGTCGGCTCGGGCGTACTCCTCGTGGAAGACCACCTGGTCGGCCAGCGAAAGCTCACGCCCGCCGTAGGCCTTCGGCCAGCTCAGACAGGTCCAGCCGGCCGCGGCGAGGTGCCGCTCCCAGGCTGCCCGCAGCTCGAAGGCCTCGTGCTCGCGCCCTGGGCCGCCCAGCCCGCGCGCCGCCCCGAACTCGCCGGTCAGGGCGTCCGCGAGCCAGCCCCGCACCTCGGCCCGGAACCCGGCCGACTCGCCAGCCTCACCCCGGCCGGCGGCTGTCCTGGCGGCCGCGGGCCGCACCGTCGACACCACGACAGCCAGGCTAGCCGCTCACCCAAGCTAGCGCTTGGTTTTGGTCTCCGGTCCAGCCCTGTCACGGCCGAGTCCGCGTCGCCGCGCGGCCTGTGGATCGCAGGTTCGGCGTCGGAGCGCGGTCGGAGCCGGACCAGGACCACCTCCGAAAACGGCGACCAGTGCCCGCTGGTGCGGCCGGGCCGGTACCGGCTACGCGGGCCGGGCGCGGATGCCGTCGAAGACGGTCGCGAGGAAATGCTCGGCCAGCTCGCCCGGTGCCAGCCGCCCATCCGGGCGATACCAGTGCACGGACACCCAGATCGCGTCCCGCAGGAACCGGTGGGTGAGCTTCGGGTCGAGGTCCGCACGCAGCTCACCGGCGGCGATCCCGGCCCGCAGGGCGTCCAGCCACAGCCGCTGGCTGGCCTCCTCGGAGGTGCGCAGGTAGCCGAACCGCGGCAGCGTCGCGAGGTAGCCGCGCTCGTTCTGGAAGACGGTGACGGCGGCCCGGTGCCGCGCGATCGCCGCGAACGCCGACCGGACCAGTGCGGCGATCGTGTCGGTCGCCGGCGCCGGGACAGCCGCGATCGCGGCGTACTCGGCCTGCAGCTCGGTGAGGAAGCTCGACAGCAGCTCATCGATGATCGACTCCTTGGAGTCGAAATGGTGGTACAGGCTGCCGGAGAGCATGCCGGCGGCGTCGGCGATCTCGCGGACCGTGGTGGCCCGGTACCCGCGCTCGGCGAACAGCCCGGCGGCGATCTCGACGATGGCCGCCCGCCGCTCCGACTCCCCCGCGGCGGTCGGCCGCCCGAGACGGCCGCCACGGCCCGGCCCGCCGGCGCGGGTTGACGAGGTGCTCACGGCAGGATTATCGCCTGTCAACCAAGCGCTTGGTCGGGCGGATCGCCGGGCCGCCCGCAGCGGGCGCCGATCCAGGCCCGGTTCAGGGGCCAGCCTAGGGAGAAGGTGCGCGAATCGTGCCCGAGCGGGTGCGCGGCGTCCGCCACATGCCGGCGCGGTCCGGCCTCGACGCGCCGTAGCCACCCCACCCCTCGCATAGAGGTCGCCGGGGTCCGTATGGTCATAGGCGTGGTATCCGATGCCGACGCAAACGCGGACGATGCCCGTGACGACCGCCTGGGTGGGACCGGCCTGCTGGACGGGGCCCTCACCGAGGCCGGCGCCTACGGCGCTGACGACCTCGACGACCACGCCGGAGCGATGACCGGAGTGGGGCTGGCCGCCGCCGCTGGACGCGGCCGGCGCCGGTCACCGGGGTCCCTGGAGGCCGAGATTCTCACGGTGCTGCACACCGCGCGCCGCGAGCTCTCGCCCGCACAGGTACGGGAGCGGCTCAACGGCGGCCCCGCGCTGTCCTACAGCGCCGTCGTGACGACGCTCACCCGGCTGCATGGCAAGGGCGTCGTGACGCGCCGACGAGCCGGTCGCGCGTTCCTCTATGTCGCGAAGTCCGACGCCGCGAGCCTGGTCGCCTGGCGGATGAACCGGCTGCTCGACGAGCAGGCCGACCACCGCCCAGCGCTGACCCACTTCGTCGCCGCCCTCTCGCCTGGCGACGAGGCGCTGATCCGTCAGCTGCTCGCCGAAGGGTCGTCCGACCGCGGCAACGCCCCAGACCGAGGCTGGGACGGCGCGGCTCGACCTCCTGACGCCCGAGACGGGCGGCGCGGGCACGGTTCAGGCTTCGGCGGCATACCGGCCGGACACTGAATGGTCCGCGAGCTGGTCCTGTGCGCGCTCGTCGCGCCGCTGCTGGGCACGCTCGTGATGCGGCTGCTCGCCGACCGGGTGGCGGCCGGAGTCGCCGTCGTGGCGTTCACCGTGTCAGCCTGCCTGCTGGCACTCGCCACGGCGCTGGTGCTGTTCGCCAGCGGCATCCACACGACGACGGCGATCGTGAAGACAGGCAAGCGCGGCTGGACCACCGAGGCGTGGGCCGACGCCGGCCGAGACGCGTGGCTGTCCGGTCCGTTCGCGATCGTCGCGATCGTCGCGGCGGTATCCGCGATCCGCGCCTTCCACCGGCAGCGGGCGGCCCTGCGGGCCGCCGAGGACGAGGCCGCGGCGCTGCCAGGTGAGGACCTCGTGGTCGTCGTGCCCGGCACGGCGCCGGACGCGTTCACGCTGCCCGGCGTTCGCGGCCGGATCGTGGTCACCGAGGCGCTGCGGGACGCGTTGAGCAGCGACGAGCTCAAGGTCGTGCTGGCGCACGAGCGGGCACACCTCGCCTGTCACCACCACCGCTACGTCGACGCGGCCCGGCTCGCCGCCGCCGGCCAGCCACTGCTGCGCCCGGTCGCCCGGCTGGTCGAGTACGGCGTCGAGCGCTGGGCCGACGAACGGGCCGCGCTCGAGATCGGGGACCGGGCTCTGGTCGCCCGGACCATCGGTGCCGTCGCGCTGGCCACCGCCGCCGCTGGCTCGGCGGCCCCGGCCCGGTCGGCGTCCGCGTCACCGTCCTCCGGGAAGCCGGCCCCGGCCCGGCGGCTGTCGGCCCGAGCGGCCGCGCCGGCGCCCGGCGCCTCCTGGTGCCCGACGCACCAGTCCGGCCGTCATCCGGTCGAGCCGCACGCGCTGCGGATCACCTCGCCCGCCTGGCTGGTCGACCGCCCGCGGCGCACCCCCAGCAGGTGGCGGCCCCGTTACGCCCGGCTGCGCCCGGCTCAGCCCGGCCCGGTCCCGCGCCGCGTCAGCGCCCTGCTGCGGCCGCTGCCGAGCAGCAGGCACCGGATGCTGGTCACCATCCCCGCGATCCTGTCGCTGAGCTCCTGCCTGTGGGCCGGCAACATCGTTTACGACGTCCACACCCCGTTGCGGATCGCCCTGACCGTCGAGGACCAGTTCGGGCCCTGAGCCACGCGGGTCCAGACCGGCCCGCGACGGACCACTCGGCGACGCGCTAGTCCGCGACGGCGCGCTCGGCCAGGACGCTGGTCGGGGTGAGACGGACCAGAAGCTCGCCGGGCACGCCGTTGCGGCGGCCGAACTCCTCGGCTCGGTCCGCGCCCATGTAGCGCCCGCCGATCACCGCGGCCCACCGGCGCACCTCGGCGAGATCCTCCGAGAGCGTCACAGTGCCGTTGACGATCACGAACGCGTAGGGCGGCGTGTCGTCGTCGACGCACAGGCTCGCCCGACCGTCCCGGCGCAGGTTGCGTCCCTTGACCGTGTCGGCGCCGGTGTTGAAGAGGATGTCCTCCCTGTCGAGCACGAACCAGATCGGGGCCAGATGCGGCCGCCCGTCCGCCCGCACCGTCGCGAGCTTCCCGGTCCGCGTCCCGGCCCCCGCGAACGCCTGCCACTCTCCCGCACCCATCGCAACCATGCCCCCACCCTGCCACGGCCGGCGCGCCCACCGACAACCCGAGCGGCCTGACCGCCAGCTCGGCGCGGGCGCTCCGGCTCAGGTCGGCGGGTGTTCGCGGTCGAACAGGATGCGCGCGAGCCAGAAGCGCAGGAACGCGGCCATCGAGTAGCGCACGAACAGCGCGGCGCCCACGACGGTCACGGAGACGCCGACCGTGCCGAGCACGACCGCGTCCCGCTGCTGCAGCGGGTTCGTCGTCGAGTGCGACAGGAAGTAGGCGACGATCCCGAGCACCGGCCCCAGCACGAGCAGCAGGGCGCCGGCGCGCAGCAACAGCCCGTCGAGGCGGCCTCGCGGGTCACGGATGCGCAGTGTCGCCATCTCCGCGCGGAACGCCTCGGCCCGGCTCCCCGGCCCGGGGCCGGCGGGACCGGTGCCGCCGACCTGGGCGGCGTCGCCCCCGGTGCCAGGCGGGCCGGCCACGGCGGTCGGGGTGCTGGTGGTCTCGGTCGTCACGATCTCACCTCGTCGATCGTCGTGGTGGCCCGGCGGGCGGGCCTTCGTGTGGTCACGGCGGGTGGCCGTCCGGGGCGTCTCATGGCGCGGCGGCGCGCGGGGCCGCCACGCCGGAGTCGTCAGGCGGGCGCTGGCCGAGCAGGTAGGCGCTCGACAGCCGGCCCGCGATCTCGGCGGGCGGGCCGGCCACGGCGACCCGTCCCTCGACCAGCACCGCGGCGATGTCGGCGACCGCCAGGACCGTCGCCGCGAACTGCTCGACCACGATGATCGTCACGTTCTCGGCGGCGACAGCCCGCACGGTCTCGTACAGCTCGGCCACGACCCGGGGTGCGAGTCCCATCGACAGCTCGTCGAGCAGCAGCACCGCTGGCTCGGCCACGATCGCCCGGGCCAGGGCGAGCATCTGCTGCTCGCCGCCGCTCATCGTGCCGGCCGGCTGGTGCAGCCGCTGGCCGAGCCGCGGGAACCGCGCGACCGCCCGCTCCTCCACCTCGGCCACCGACATCCCGGCCCGCCGGTGCGTCATCATCCGCAGGTTCTCCCGGACCGTGAGACTCGGGAACACGCCCCGCCCCTCCGGGATCAGGCACAGCCCGCGGCGGGCGAGGTCGACCGGGTCCGCGCCCGTGACCCGCCGCCCGCCGAGCACGACGTCGCCGCCGGCGCACGGGTGCAGGCCGGCCAGCACCCGCAGCAGCGTCGACTTGCCGGCCCCGTTCGGACCGAGGATCGCCAGCACCTGACCCGCCCGGACGGAGAGGTCCACGCCGTGGAGGACCTCGACCCGGCCGTAGCCGGCCCGCAGCCCGCGGACCTCGACGAGCGGCGCTCCAGGAGCAGCGGCCGGCGCCACGTCCGGCGCGTCCACGGGCCGGCGCTGCCGCAGCCCGGCGATCATCGCGGCTCCCCGGCGGCGTGCCCGGCCGGCGCGGCCAGCCCCGTGAGCGTCAGCCCGTCGGCTGGGCCGCCCGGCTCGGGAACGGTGCCGAGATAGGCCTCGCGCACGCGCGGGTCGGCCCGCACGCCGGCCGGGTCACCCTCGGCCATCAGGCTGCCGAAGTCCAGCACGTACAAGTGTGCGCACACGCCCATGACCAGCGTCATGTCGTGCTCGACGAGCAGGATCGCCAGGCCCTCGTCGGCGAGGTCGCCGAGCAGGTCGCCGAAAGCGGCCGTCTCCGCCTCGTCCTGCCCGCTCGCGGGCTCGTCGAGCAGCAGCACCCGGGGCCGGACGGCCAGCGCCCTGGCGAGCTCGAGGCGCCGGCCCTGCCCGGTCGGCAGGGTGTCGGCCCGCCGGTCGGCCATCGCGGCCAGGCCGACCCGGTCGAGCAGGGCACGCGGGTCGACCGTGCCGGGACCGCGCTGCCATGCCACGCCGGTCCGCGAGTGGCGGCCCGGCATGCGGCGGCGCAGCCTGGCCGCGAGCTGCACGTTCTCCAGCACGGTGAGCTGGCCGAACAGCTCCAGGATCTGGAAGGTCCTGGCCATGCCCCGCCGGGCCCGCCGGTAGGGAGCGAGGCCGGTGACGTCCTCGCCGTCGAGCAGCACCTGCCCCGAGCTGGGAGTGAGCAGGCCGGTCAGGACGTTGAACAGGCTGGTCTTCCCCGCACCGTTCGGCCCGATCAGCCCGGTGACCCGGCCGGCCTCGACCCCGAGGCTGACCCCGTTCAGCGCCACGTGCCCGCCGTAGCGAACCGTCACGTCGCGGACCTCAAGCAACACCAACGCGGACCTCCCGCGGCAGACCGGGATCGACGGTGTCCAGCGCGAGCCGGGCGTCGAGCACGTCGAGGTCGGCCCGGCTCACCGGCGCGTCGAAGCCGAGCCACTCCAGCGGGCCCGACAGCCCGGCGTCCGGCCCCTCGGCCGGCGCCCGGGCGCTGACGGCGGCCAGCGCCGGGTTCGGCGCGGCCGCCGCCCAGGAGCCGCCGACGACGGCCCGCGCGACCAGCGGCGCCGCGGCCGCGACCACCGCGACGACCACGAGGAACAGCCCGCCGGTGACCAGGTGGGCCAGCTCCAGCGCCCAGAACGCGGCCACGACGCCGACCGCGCCGACGAGCACGACGGGCGCCCGGCGCACCGGCTCGTAGGCGGGCCGCAGCACCGAGGGGATCAGGCCGTTCGGGTTGGCGGCCAGCGCGAGCGCGGCCAGTCCGGTGACGGTCGCGGTGACCCTGCCCGCCGAGTCCCCGGCGGCGCTGCTGACGGCGGCGCTGCCGAGCAGCACGCCGGCGGCCAGCCCGCTGCCGATCGAGCTCACCCCGCCGACCACGACGAGCAGCAGCAGCGTCAGCCCGGTGAAGAAGCTGAACGCGTCCGCGGTGGTCGAGCGCACCGCCGAGGCGTAGACACCGCCGCCGAGCCCGGCGATCGCGGCCGAGAGGGTGAACACGACCAACGTCGTCAGCCGGACGTTCATCCCGAGCGTGGCCGACGCCGCCGGGCTCTCCTTGACCGCGATCAGCCGCTGGCCGAGCTCGCTGCGCCGCACCGCGATGACGACGAGGGCCGCGGCGACGAACAGCACCGCGCCGGTGAAGAAGAACGCCTTCGAGGAGTCGGTGTGGAAGGACCCGAGCCGGAACCGGTCGACGGACAGCGTGCCGCCCTCGAAGAAGTCGAAGCGGTGGCCGGCGACGGTGAACGACGGCAGCTGGAAGATCCAGTTGTCCAGTGTGACGGCGAACGCGCCGGTCAGCAGCGCCAGGTAGATCCCGGACAGCCGCAGCGCCGGCAGTGAGACGACGGCGCCGACGACGGCCGCGACGGCGGCGGCCAGCAGCAGGGCCGCCGGATCGCCGCCGTGCCCGGCGTGCGCGACGACCGCGCCGCCGATCCCGGCGAAGCTCAGCTGGCACAGCGAGATGCGGCCCGCGTAGCCGACCAGTGGCACCATCGACAGGCCGACGATCGCGAGCCCCCACATCGAGGTGGAGGCGAACAGGTCGGCCGGGCGCATCGTCGTCGCGGCGATCAGCGCGGCGAACAGGACCGCGGTGCAGAACCACAGCCCACCGGCCCAGGTCGGCGTCGGGGTGATCTCCCGGACGGCCAGCGACGGCCGGCCGCGCAGCCGGGAGGCCCGCAGCACCAGCAACGCCACCAGCAGCACCAGGACCGGCACCACCGGCAGCACGCCGCGCAGGTACTGCTGGCCGTAGCTGATCTTCGGCAGGTAGCCGACGGCGAAGTCGGACAGCAGCCCGACGACGAGCGCGCCGGCGAACGTCATCGGAAGGCTGCGCAGCCTCCCGATGACGGCGGCCGCGTAGGCGTTGACGATGAGCAGCGTGAGCGGGATGGCCGACATGGTCAGCTTGGGCGCGATCAGGATGCCGGCGAGCGCCGCCAGTGCGGTGCCGATCATCCAGGCCAGCCGCGCCGACGTCCGCGGCCGGGCACCGTTCAGCGTCGCGAGCGCCGGGTCGTCGACCCGGGCCCGCATCGCGATGCCGGCCCGGCTGCGGTGCAGCAACAGCCACAGCGCGCCGGCGACCGCCGCCGCGACCAGCAGGACGATCAGATCGTTGTACGGCACCTGGATGTCGCCGAGATGGACGCCCCGGCCGGCGAACAGCTCCCGCGAGCCGCGGAACTCGCTGGGGTCCCAGATCCACTGGTCGACCGAGACCAGGACGACGAGCACCGCCACGGTGACGACCAGCCTGGTGGTCTCGGGGGCGCCGGCGAGCCGGCGCATCACCACCCGTTCCAGCAGCAGCCCGAACAGCGGGGCGGCTACGCAGACGCAGAGCAGCAGCGCCACCGGTGTCGGCCAGCCCCAGCCGTAGCGCAACTGCCAGTAGACGAACGCGGCGAGCATGCCGGTCGCGCCGTGGGCGATGTTGAACACGCCGGTGGTGACGTAGGTGAGGGTCAGCCCGGACGCGCTGATCGCGTAGATCCCGGCCGTCGTCAGGCCACTGATCGTGAAGACCAGGAACTCGTGCATGCGCCGACCTCCCGTCTCCTCTGTCGGCCGGCCGCAGCCCGCTCGGACGATCCCGGCCGTCGATCATTGTGGCCTACGCCACAGCCACACGTGAAGACATAGAACACATTCTCAATCGATCATGCAACGTTTTCACGGGCGGGCTAATCGCAACCAGGGCGACGGCGAGTGGCCGGACGCAACCACGAAACCGACCCCAGATCAACTCTGACCACCGACATTCACACCGCGGGGCCGTAAGCGCCGGGAGGGCGCGCCGGACCTCCCAGATCGCCGACCTCCCAGATCGCTTCCGTCGATCCGGGAGGGACCCCGAGGCGGAGCGCCCCGCGGTCGCTCCGCGTCCGTTCGGGGCGCTCACCCTAGAACCTGTTCTTATTTTGCGGTAGAACAGCAACACGTTCTCGTCGCGACTCGTCCGTCGACACGTTCATCCGTCGCTCCCCCGCCCGGCCGGCGCGTGCCCCGGGCGGACGCGATGCCAGGAGGCAGCCTTGCCTGTGTCAGCTGGGGCATCCGAGGTCGAAAGCCCTGAGACCTCCGCGGCAGCGACCGTGCCCAGGATCGTCACCAACACCGTCGAGTTCCCGTACCGCCGCAGCCTCGGCCCGGTCGTCGGCGGGTACTTCATCGCGCTCGCCGCCGGCCGGATCACCGGTGTCCGCAGCGGCGCGCGGGTGCTCTGCCCGCCGTTGGAGTATGACCCGGACACCGGAGCGGCCACGTCCGGCGAGCTGGTCGACGTCGGCCCGGCCGGCACGGTCTGGACCTGGACCTGGGTGCCGGTTCCGGACGCGCGCCACCCGCTCGACCGGCCGTTCGCCTTCGCGCTGATCCAGCTCGACGGGGCCGATACCAGCCTGATGCATGTCGTCGACGCCCCCGAGGGCGCGCTGCGTAGCGGGCTGCGGGTGGTCGCCCGGTTCCGGGCCGAGCCGAAGGGCCGCCCGGACGACCTCGCGTACTTCGTTCCCGAGGAGACCGCCGGTTGCGCCGAGGCCGTCCCCGGCATCGTCGACGCGGCGGCCCGAGCCGCGGCCGGACCGGGCGAGCCGGTGGCCACGATGGAGTTCTGGTCGTCGCTGACCTACAAGGAGGCGCTCGCCCCGGCCGGCGAGCGGTACGCCCGCTCGATGATGGCCGGCAGGCTGATCGGCCAGCGCTGCCCGACCTGCGCGAAGGTCTACGCGCCGCCCCGCGACTTCTGCCCGATCGACGGGATCCCGCTCGACGAGAGCCAGGACCTGGTGCTGCCCGACCGGGGCGTCGTCACGAACTTCACGATCGTCACCCCGGTGGCGTATCCGGGCCAGAAGGAGACCGAGCCGTTCGTGCGGGTCTCGGTGCTGCTCGACGAGGTCGAGGCGCTGCTGGGCCTCCAGCCCGTCGTCGACGTCGCCAACGAGGACGTACGGCCGGGCATGCGGGTCGAGGCGGTCTGGCTGCCCGAGGCCGAGCGCAGCGCCGACGAGTTCGGCAACCGCGGCTGGGGCGCCACCACCGGCGCGATCGCCGGCTGGCGCCCGACCGGCGAGCCGGACCTGCCCGTCGAGCGCTACCTGGACCGGGTCTTCTGAGCGCGGCAGGCAGCGAGTGGAGGTCCCGTCGGCAGGGTCCCTGCCGAATCGGCGAAGCCGATTTGGGAGGTCGGGCAGCAAGGACGGGGCCGGAGCTCGCTGCCGACGGAGCTCAGCAGTCATTCCGCGCGCGACCGAGCTCAGCAGGGGTGCAGACATGACAGACAACGAACGGGTATTCGGCGAGCCGGTCGCGATCGTCGGCTACGCCCTGTCGCCGATGAGCGAGTTCGCCGAGTCGACCGAGGTGCAGCTGTGCCTGGACGTCGTCACCCGGGCCCTGGTCAGCGCGGGACTGGAGCGCAAGGAGATCGACTTCACCTGCTCCGGCAGCGCTGACTACCTGTCGGGCGGCACCTTCACCTTCGTCGCGAACCTCGACGCGGTCGGCGCCTGGCCGCCGATCCGCGAGTCGCACGTCGAGATGGACGGGGCCTGGGCGCTGCACGAGGCCTGGGTGCGGCTGCTGATCGGCGACGAACGCACGGCGCTGGTCTTCGGCTCCGGCAAGTCCTCGAGCGGCGACCTCGCCCGGGTGCTGAACCTGCAGACCGACCCGTACTACCTGGCGCCGCTCGGGGTCGACCCGCTGTCGCTGGCCGCGCTGCAGGCACGGGCGCTGCTGGACACCGGGACGGCGACCGAGCGTGACCTGGCCGCTGTCGCCGCGCGGGCCCGGCAGGCCGCCGCCGCCAACCCCCACGCGGTCCCTGCGGTCGCGGCGGCCGGCCGCGGCCTGACCGAGCGCCCGGACGCGCCCTCGGACGCCGAGATCGACGCGCTGCTGGCGGCTGAGTACGTGCGCTCCCCGCTGCGGGTGCATGACGCGCCGCCGGTGACGGACGGGGCGTGCGCGCTCGTGCTCGCGACCGCGTCCGTGGCGAACCGGCTGGCCGCCAAGCACGGGATCAGGCCGGTGTGGATCACCGGCCTGGAGCACTTCATCGAGCCGCACCAGCCTGGCATGCGGGACCTCACCGACTCGGTGTCGACCCGGAAGGCCGCGCAGGCCGCCGGCCTCGGCTGCGGTGGGCCGGTCGAGGTCGCGGAGCTGTCCGCCACCTACAGCCACGAAGAGATCATCCTGCGGGACGCGCTCGGCCTGCCGGCGGACTGCGTCGTCAACCCCTCGGGTGGGGCGCTGGCCGCGAACCCGGTGATGGCCACCGGGCTGGTCCGGGTCGTCGAGGCCGCCCGGGCGATCCGCGAGCAGGGCCACGGCCGGGCGCTGGCGCACGCGACCTCCGGTCCGTGCCTGCAGCAGAACCTCGTCTGCCTGCTCAGCCGCGAACCGGGTGAGCGCGAGCCGCAAGGAGAGACGCGATGAGCGGCGAGCCGTGCGCGATCATCGGGATCGGCCAGACCCACCACAAGAGCAAGCGTCTCGACGTCTCGCTCGCGGGTCTGGTCCGGGAGGCGGCGAGCCGGGCCCTGCAGGACGCGGGCCTCGACTGGCCCGACATCGACGCCGTCGTCCTCGGCAAGGCGCCGGACGCCTTCGAGGGCGTCATGATGCCCGAGCTGTACCTCGCCGACGCGCTCGGCGCGGCCGGAAAGTCGATCATGCGGGTGCACACGGCCGGCAGCGTCGGTGGCTCGACGGCCATCGTCGCCTCGCACCTGATCCACGCCCGCCGGCATCGCCGGGTGCTAGCCGTCGCGTTCGAGAAGCAGTCCGAGGGCAACGCCCAGTGGGGGCTGTCCGGCGGGAAGTCGGGCTCGATGGGGGCGGGTGGCATCTTCGCGCCGTGGATCCGCTCCTACATCCGCCGCTCCGGCGCGCCGGAGCACATCGGCTGGCAGGTGGCCGTCAAGGATCGGCGCAACGCGCTGAAGAACCCCTACGCACACCTCAGGATCGCCGACATCTCGATGGAGAAGGTCCGCGACTCGTTCGTGCTGTGGGACCCACTGCACTTCCTGGAGTCCTGCCCGTCCTCCGACGGCGCGTGCGCGCTGGTGCTGACCGACGAGGCCGGCGGTCGCGACGCGGCGGCCCGGGGGAACCCGCCCGCCTGGGTCGCGGCGACGGCGATGCGCAGCGAGCCGACGTCGTTCCCGAGCCGTGACCCGGTCCGCCCGCAGGCCGGCGTCGACTGCGCCCACGACCTGTACCGGGCCGCCGGGATCACCAACCCGCTCACCGAGATCGACGTCGCCGAGCTCTACGTCCCGTTCAGCTGGTACGAGCCGATGTGGCTGGAGGGCCACGACATCACCGGCCCGGGCGACGGGTGGAAGCTGGTCGAGGCGGGCGAGACGGAGATCGGCGGGTCGTTCCCGGTCAACCCGTCCGGCGGCGTCCTGTCGTCGAACCCGATCGGCGCGTCCGGGATGCTGCGGTTCGCCGAGGCCGCGCTGCAGGTACGCGGCCGGGCCGGGGAGCACCAGGTCGACGGCGCCCGCACCGCGCTGGGCCACGCCTACGGCGGTGGCGCCCAGTACTTCGCGATGTGGATCGTCCGATCCTCGCTGTAGCCCGGTGTGCCCGACGCCCGATCGGAGGAGATCGCCGGTGGCGTTGCCCGAGGAGTTCCACGCGCTCGCCAGGAAGGTCAACAACTGGGGCCGCTGGGGATCCGACGACGAGCGCGGCACGCTGAATCTGCTGACCGACGAGGCGGTCCGCCGGGGCGTGGCCGCCGCACGCACCGGGAAGCGCTTCTCGCTCGCGCTGCCGCTGTCCCAGGACGGTCCCCAGCTCGGGTTCATCCCCGGCCGGATCAACCCGATCCGCACGATGATCTCGTTGAACGAGCCGCTGACCGGCGACCCGTCGCAGGTCTGCTTCTCCGACGACATGGTCGTCATGGGTGTGCAGGCGGCGACGCACTGGGACGCGCTGGCGCACGCGTCCTATGACGGGCGGATCTACAACGGCTTCGGCGCGGCCACGGTCACCGCGGCCGGGGCGGCCCGCTGCGGCATCGACAAGGCGGGGCCGATCGTCGGGCGCGGCGTGCTGCTCGACGTCGCCCGGGCCCGCGGCGTCGAACGGCTGGACTCGGGCTACGCGATCACCAGCGACGATCTGGCCGCGGCCGTCGGCCTCGCCGGGGTCGCCGTCGAGCCGGGCGACCTGGTGCTGGTCCGCACCGGCCAGATGCGGCTGCTGCAAGCCGGCGACAAGATGGGCTACCTGGCGCCGGTGGCGGGGCTGTCGCTGCGCTCGGTGGAGTGGATGCGCGCGCAGGACGTCGCCGCCGCGGCCACCGACACGGTGGTCTTCGAGGTCTTCCCCTGGGAGCGGGACGACGCGCCGCTGCCGGTGCACCTGCTGCACCTGGTCGAGATGGGCCTGACCCAGGGGCAGAACTTCGATCTGGAGACGCTCGCGGCCGACTGCGCCGACGACGGGATCTACACCTTCCTGCTGTCGGCGACCCCGGAACCGTTGGCCAACGGACTCGGCGGAATCGTGGCACCGGTCGCCATCAAGTAGGGCGAATCATCCCGAACGGGCGCGGAGCGCCCGCGGGACTATGCGCCTGTCGGGCGCTGAGCGCCCTCCCTACCCTGCTTCGGCAGGGCGTGGAAGTCGGTCGCCGGCCTTGTCGATTGCCGGTTTCGTGGGCACGTTGGCGGCGTCGGGCGCCCAGGCGCAAACACGCCAGAACCCCAGGGAGTTGCCGACTCTTCGCCGCCGGCTCGTCTCAATGCCCGGATCCGTTGAGCGCGGCGACGACCTGCGGGTAGTCGCCGCGCGCCTCTCCGAACCGCAGGAAGCGCACCGCGTCGACGCGGCCGGAAGCGCTATCGCTTCCGGCCCCTCAGTCGTTTTCGATGTACGGCAGGTCGCGGGGCGCTCAGCGCCGCCGGTCACGGGAAGCGGGATCCGAAGAACTCGTCACGGGGGCTGGACGGGCGCGGCCCGAAGTCCGGATCCCTGGTGTCAGGCCCGAACAGCCAGGACAGAACGCTGCCCAGCACGAGCAGACCGACGACCACGGCAGCGGTCGCGGCGGCGGTCACCGCGCGTCGCCGACGCTGACGCCCATCGCGGGCGGCCCGACAGGCGTCCAGACCGGTCGGCGGAAAGCAGCTGACGGGACCGTACCGAAAGCGCTATCTTGTCTTCTCATGAAATATAGTAGCACCGGCCGCAGCGACACCGGCAGTGCCGAGAAGGTCGCCGACGAGCTGCGCGCGCTGGCGGACGCCCGCGCCGTGGGGGCGCGGCTGCCCAGCACCCGCGAGCTGCAGCAGCGCCTCGGCGTCGGGCCGGTCACCGTGCAGCGCGCGCTCGCCCGGCTGGTGACCGAAGGGGTGCTGGTCACCCGGCCAGGCGCCGGCACGTTCGTCGCGGCGCGCCGCGCTCCCCGCTTCGGGGACACCGACTGGCAGCAGGTGGCGCTGGGCGCGAGCCCGGTCGCCGGGTCCGGCGGGGTCGAGCTGGTGCTGGGCCGCGCGAGCGTCCACGGGTTCGAGCTGGGTTCGGGCTACCTGGACGCGTCACTGCGGGCCGACAGCAGGCTCGCGGCCGCGGCGACCCGCGCGGTACGGCGCCCGGACGCCTGGGCCGCTCCCCCCGCGATGGGGGTCGCCGAGCTGCGCAGCTGGTTCGGCCGGCAGATCGGTGCCGACCCCAGCGAGGTGCTGATCACCCCGGGCGCTCAGGGCGCGCTGTCGGCCGCGTTCCGCGCGCTGCTGCCGGCGGGCAGTCCACTGCTGTTCGCGGTCCCGACCTACCACGGCGCGCTCGCCGTCGCGCGCAGCGCGGGCCTCGTTCCCGTGCCGGTGCCCACCGACGCGGACGGGGTGCGTCCTGAGCTGCTGGAGCGGGCGTTCGCGGCCACCTCGGCCCGGCTGCTGTTCCTGCAGCCCACGTACGCCAACCCGACCGGCGCGGTGCTCGCGCATGACCGCCGTCGCACCGTCCTCGACATCTGCGAGAAGGCCGGCGCCTTCATCGTCGAGGACGACTTCTCCCGTTGGCTCGGTCATGGCCAGCTCCCGCCGCCACCGCTGTGGCGTGACGACGACTCAGGGCACGTCATCACCATCTGCTCACTGACGAAGATCCTCGCGCCGAGCCTGCGGGTCGGTGCGCTGGTGGCGCGTGGGCCTGTGATGAACCGGCTGGCCGCGATGCGCCAGGTCGACGACTTCTTCGTGCCGACGCCGTTGCAGCACACCGCCATCGAGATGGTGACCGGCCCCGGCTGGGCGGCCCAGCTGCGGACCGTCTCGGCGGCGCTGCGGGTGCGGATGGCGGCGCTGGCGGCGGCACTCGCGGCCGAGCTGCCGGACTGCACCTTCGAGAACCCGCGCGGCGGCATCAGCCTGTGGCTGCGGCTGCCGCGCGGCACCGACGACCAGGTGGTCGCGAGCCGGGCGGCGCGCCTGGGGGTGTCGGTGGTGCCGGGGCGGTACTTCGTGGTCGGCGAGCAGGACTCCAGCCACCTGCGCCTGTGCGTCGCCGGGATCGGCGAGCAGGACATCCCGACCGCGGTCGCGCTGCTGGCCGAGGCGGTCCACGCCAGTGCCGGCTCGGTCGAGACCGGCGCCCTCGTGGGCTGACGTCACCCGCCGGGGCTGGCGACCCGGGGACGGCGGCGGCCCAGGGACACTCGCCCCAGAGACAGTCGACCAAGGACGAGGCACCCGGCCGGCCCTCGCGCCGGCGGCGCAAACCGGTGTCCCAAGACCGAGTCGACGGGGACCTCACAATTCCAACCGGTTCACCGTTCCAGCGCGGAAATCAGCCACCGGGAAACCGCGGAAACATCGCCGCAACTACCCTGCCTTCGTGGGGCGTGCTGATGGTGTGCTCAGAGTGGTATACGCACGACGGATCCTCAAAACCCGCCACATCTGGTAGCCATGCCACGATGCTTCTACTACGGTGTCGAACGCGGATCCGTCGGATCAAGCGCATTCCGCCCCCAAAAAGGTGACCGTGTTCATGCGCAGCTCCTCCTCATCCCTCCCCCAGGACCGTCGTACCGGCCGAGGGCGCCGGGCCAAGCAGGCAGCGCTGGTCGCGGCGCTCCTCGCCGTCCCGGCCGCTGTCGCGCTGCCAGGCCCGGCAAACGCCGCCGCGGCGCGGACCTACGTCGTCGTCTACGCCGGCTCGGCCGAGTCCGGCCGCGCGGCGGTCGCCTCGCTCGGCGGGACCGTGGTGTCCGAGAACGCCAAGGTGGGCCTGGCGACCATCACCTCGACCGACCCGGCCTTCGAGGCGAAGGCCGACCGCAGCGCGGCCCTCGTCGGTGCCGCTCCCAACTCCCCGATCGGCTACGCGGTCCCGGACGCGGCCGGCGGCTCCTCGACCGATCCCGGCGACTCGTTCACCCAGAAGGAACGCAGCTCCTCCCGGTCGGGCGGCTCGCCGAGCCACTGGGGCCCACCCGTCAAGCCCAGGACACCGGCGGACGAGCCACTCGCCGGCGCGCAGTGGGACATGCAGATGATCGGCGCCACCCAGGCCGGTTCCTACAAGTCCCAGCCGGGCAACAAGGGCGTGCTGGTCGGCGTCATCGACACCGGCATCGACGGCACCCACCCGGACATCGCGCCGAACTTCAACGCCAAGCTGTCCCGCAACTTCGTCACCGACATCCCGACCGACCCGGTCTCCGGCGAGGAGATGGACGGGCCGTGTGAGCACCCGTCCTGCGTCGACCCGGTGAACGAGGACGACGACGGCCACGGCACTCACGTCGCCTCCACCATCGCCTCGCCGGTCAACGGCCTGGGAATCGCCGGCGTCGCGCCGAACGTGCAGCTGGTGAACATCCGGGCTGGTCAGGACGCCGGCTTCTTCTTCCTGAAGCCGACGATCGACGCGATCACCTACGCCGGTGACATCGGCGTCGACGTGGTCAACATGTCGTTCTACACCGACCCGTGGCTGTTCAACTGCACGGCCAACGCGGCGGACACCCCGCAGCAGCAGGCCGAGCAGCGCACGATCATCGCGGCCACCCAGCGCGCGGTCGCCTACGCGTCCGCCCGTAACGTCACGCTGATCGCGGCCTCGGGCAACGAGTCGACCGACCTCGACCACATCTCCTCGGACGACACCAGCCCGGACTACCCGTACCCGCAGTCCGGCACCGCCGCGCACTCGCGCGTCATCGACAACTCGTGCCTGTCGATGCCGTCGGAGGCCAAGGGCGTCCTGTCCGTCAACGCGATCGGGCCGTCCAAGCGGCTGTCGTACTTCAGCAACTACGGCCTGACCCACACCACCGTGGCGGCGCCCGGCGGTGACTACTACGACCAGTACGGCACGGCCGCGTTCCACACCCCGGGGAACCTGATCCTCGCCGCCTACCCGAAGAACGTCGCGGCCGCGGTCGGCGACATCGACGCCGCCGGCAACCCGACGACGCCCTTCGTGATCCGTGACGACAGCAAGGGCGTCACGTCGTACTACCAGTACCTGCAGGGCACGTCGATGGCCTCACCGCACGCGGTCGGGGTCGCGGCGCTGATCGTCAGCCAGCTCGGGCGCCCCGACCGGGCCCATGGCGGGCTGACGCTCGACCCGAAGGTCGTGATGCGGGCGCTCGAGCAGACGGCGACTCCGGTGGCCTGCCCGACCGCCAACCAGTACCCCGAGCCCGACCATGCCGGCTACGCGCCGGTCTGCCAGGGGACAGTGAAGGACAACGGTTTCTACGGGTACGGCATCATCAACGCGTCGAACGTGGCCAAACTGCGCTGAGCACCCGAGTGGTCTGAGCACGACATTTGACGGGCCCGGACGGTATTCGCCGTCCGGGCCCGTTCTGTTTTGCGGGTGAGGGCCTCGCTCAGGCCGTGTAGCGGGCGCGCAGCTCGTGCTTGAGAATCTTAAGCGTCGCGTTTCTGGGCAGCGCGTCGAGGATCTCCAGGCGCTCTGGAATCTTCTGCGTCATCAGCCCGGCGGCACGCAGGAACGCCACCAGCTCGGCCAGCGAGGGTTCCGGCCCACCTGCCACAGGCTCGACGACGGCGCAGACCAGCTCGCCACGCTCAGCGTCCGGCAGCCCGACGACCGCGACCGCGCCGACCTTCGGGTGCTGGTAGAGCAGGTCCTCGACCTCCTTGGCCGAGACGTTCTCGCCCTTGCGGATGATCACATCCTTGAGCCGGCCGGTCAGGGTCACGTGCCCGTCCGGGCGGATGACGCCCAGGTCTCCGGTCCGGAACCAGCCGTCCTCGTCGAACGCGGCGGCGGTCGCCTCGGCGTCGGTGTAGCCGGCGCAGACAGTCGAGCCGCGGACCCGGACCTCGCCCTCCACGCCGACGGGCGTGACCACACCGTCGGCGCCGACGACACGCACCTCGACGCCGGGCAGCGGGGCGCCTTCGGAGTACATCAGCGCGTCGTCGCTGTCGGTCGGCGAGCCCTGGGTGATCATCGGGATCTCGGTCATTCCGTAGCCGTGGGCGATCGGGATGCCGAGCGCCCGCCGCACGTCGGTGAACAGCTCCGGTGGCTTGGGCGCGCCGCCGCCGGCGAGCAGGCGCAGCGTCGGGACCAGCGGCTCGCCGGGCGTCGGCGACTGCCGGCTCGCGGCGAGAAGCGCGGTGTAGAAAGTGGTCGAACCGCCCGCGAGGGTGACCCCGTGGCGGCGGAAGGCGGCGATCGCGTCGGCCGGGACGAACGCCTCGAGCAGCAGCGCCGGGAACCCGACGGACAGCATCATCGCCAGGTAGTCCGGCCCGCCGATGTGCGCCACCGGGAAGGCGATCGAGCCCACGTCGTCCGGACGGGCGCCCAGCGCCAGCGCGAGGCCGACGCCGGCCGCGATCAGCGAGGAGTCCCGGTGCCGCACGCCCTTGGGCTGCGAGGTCGTGCCGGAGGTGTAGTAGATCCAGCGGATCTTCTCGCCGTCGGTGGGCGGCGCGGGCAGCAGCGCCGGGTCGCCCTGCGGGAGGGCGTCCGCGCCGGTGCCGACCACCAGCACCCGCGGCCGGTAGACCAGGTCCGCGCTCGCCGCGGCGGCCAGCTCGACGTAGTCGGTCCCGCGCCAGGTCCCGGGGACGCAGAACAGCCGCGCGCCGGTCTGGCGCAGCGCGACGGCGACCTCGCGCTCCCGGTAGATGTGGATGATCGGCACCTGGACGGCGCCGAGGCGGGCGAGCGCCATCGACAGCACGACCGTCTCGACCCGGGTCGGGAGCTGCCAGCAGACCCGGGCGCCCGGCCCGACGGCGTACTCGTCGAGCAGCCCGGCCGCGACCCGCTCGGCTCGGGCGGCCAGCTCGGCACAGCCGACCCGCACCGGACCGTCGTCGCCGTCGGCGAGTAGCAGCGGCGCGTCCGGGGTGAGCGCCGCGCGGCGCGCGAGCAGGTCCCACAGCGTCTTCACGTCGGCGCCAGTGATCATGCCCGCCGCCTCGGCCGCGCCCGTGGCCGGTGCCGCCGTCGGGGTGCTCGCCATCCGCGTGCCCTCCAGTCCTCGCTCCCGGCAGCAATATAGAACCTGTTCTATCCAGTGGCCAGGTCGAGCCCGAGCATCCGGATGGCGCCGCTCCATCCGCGGGCCGGCGTCACGGAACCGGGCCGGCAGCGGTCCGCCACAGGTGCGCGGGCTCCACGACGTGGTCGTCCACGCTGATGATCCTCGGCAGCTCGCCGAACGAGTGCCCGCCGTCCGTCGTCATCGCCAGGTCCTTCCGTGCCGACCAGGTCCTTCCGTGCCGACCAGGTCCTTCCGTGCCGACCAGCGCCGACGGACGCGCGGCGCGGCTGGTCCGCTCGGCGCGCCCCGACGCTAACATCAGACCTGACGGACCGTCAGGTCGTCTCGCGCGCAGGAGGTCCCATGACCCGTACCGGCGACATGCCGGCCTACCGGATCACCGCCTGGCTACAGTCGCCGCACCTGGTCGACACGCAGGTTCCGAAGCCTGGCCCCGGCGAGGTGCTGGTCGCGGTCGCGGCCAGCGGGCTGTGCCACTCCGACCTGACGATGTGCCAGATTCCCGGCGAGATCGGCGAGCTGATCGGCTGGCGGATGCCGTTCACCCTCGGGCACGAGATCGCCGGCACCGTCGTCGAGGCCGGACCGGACGCGCCGGACGCGCCGGACGTGCCGGACGTGCCGGACGTCGGCACCGCCGTGGCGCTGGTCTCGCCGACGTCCTGCGGCCGGTGCGCCTACTGTCTGGCCGGCCGGGACAGCGCCTGCCCGAATGGCCTCGCCGGCCGGGGCTACGGCCGCGACGGGGGTCTCGCGCCGTACGTGGTCGCGCCGGTGCGTGGGCTGATCCCGCTGAACGGGCTCGACCCGGTCGCCGCCGCGCCACTGACCGACGCCGGCGCCACGTCGTACCACGCGGTCCGCCGGGTGCTGCCGGTGCTGGAACCGGGCAGCACCGCGGTCGTGCTGGGCGCGGGCGGGCTCGGCGGGTTCGCGATCCAGCACCTGAAGGCCTGTTCCCCGGCCCGCGTCGTCGCCGTCGACGTCTCCCCCGCCCGGCTCGTCACGGCGGCGGAACTGGGCGCGGACGAGACAGTGCCGGGCGTCGGCGACGACCCGGGCATGACCACAGGTGCGATCAAGGAGCTGACCGGCGGCGGCGCGGCCGCCGTGCTCGACTTCGTCGGCACCGACGCGACGATCGCGGCAGGCATCGGCGCAGTCCGCCCCTGCGGCGCGTTCGGCCTGGTCGGCTCCGCCGGCGGCAGGCTGCGGGCCGGCTGGTACGGCGGCCTGCCCCGCGAGGCGGAGGTCTTCACCTTCCAGGGCTCGACGATCGCCGACGCGCACGCCGTGATCGCGCTGGCCGCCGCCGGCCGGATCCGCAGCCTGGTCGAGGTCTTCACGCTCGACCAGGTCGCCGACGCCTACCGCGCCCTCGACGAGGCCACCCTGCGCGGCCGCGCCGTCGTCACGCCTTAGGCCCAGACCTCCGGTCCCACTGGCGTCGTTCAATGATCATGAGCCTGGGCGTCCCGGATGTCCTGGCTGGGGCTTTCGTGCTCGGGACCGGGGCGGCGGCTCTACGATCACGCCATGTCAGCCCCACCCGCCGACGCGCGGGACAGCACCGACGACGGCCGCGCGGTGGCCACCCAGCCGGCCGGCACCGCCCAGCCGGCGGGAACGGCCCGGCCGCCGGGATCCGCACGGTCGGCCGGGGCTCCCGCCGCAGTGCCCGCACGGAACCAGATTCGCTACCGCGACCCCGTGCGGCTGCCCTACCTGCTGTCGACGGTCGGGCTGGCGTGCATGACGGCGGTGGCCGCTCCGTTCTTCTCCCGCACGCTGCGGGCCGCGCCGTTCGCGCTCGCGGGCGTCGAGGCGGCCGGCCGGGCCGGCGGCGCGGCCGCCCGGTATGGCCGCAACCAGCTCGCCGACCGGCGTCCCGGCCTGCGGGGCGCGCTGGACCTGGCGGCCAGCGCCGGGCTGGCCCTGGCCGCCGGGTTCCTCGCGGCCAGCGGTGCGTTGTGGCAGGCCGGTGCCTGCCGGGCCGGCTCGTGGGCGGCGCGCGGGCTGGGCACGCCGGCGCTGGAGGAGCAGGCGAGCGCGGCCGGCCCGGCCCGGCTCGGCCGCCGGCTGGGTTTCGAGCGTTCGGTCGGGGCCCTCGGTGGGGCCGTGGGCGCGCTGGTCACGGTGGCTCTCCTCAGTTTCACCAGCCCGCGCGGTGTCATCGGCTTCGCCGCGATCCCGATCGCGCTGGCAGTGGTGGTGAGCGCCGTGGCCATGGTCCGAGGTCGCTCCAACGCACCGGAGGCGCCCACGGCGCCGACCCAGATCACGATCACCCAGCTGCGCGGCCGGGCGCTGGGCACCCTGCTCGTCGGAGTCGCGTGCTACGAGGCGTCCAACATCGCGGTGGTCCTGCTCCTGCTGCGGGCGTCCAAGGTCGTCGGCTCCAGTGGCACGCTCGTGACCGCCCAGCGGGTGGCGCTGTGCTATGGGCTCTACCAGTTGACCGCCGCCGTCTGCGCGGCCTGGGTGGGGCGGCTGGTGGACCGCGCCGGGACCGGCCTCGTGCTCGCCGCCGGCGGGGTGAGCCTGCTGCTGGCCTACCTGGGCCTGGCCACCATCACGGCCGACCACAACGTCACGCTCGCCGTCTGCTTCCTGCTCGCGGGCGCGGCGGCCGGCGCGGTCGACACCGCCGAGTACACCGGCGTGGCCCGGCTCGCCGGGCCGGAGAGCTGCCGGGCCGCGTTCGGGGCGCTCGCCGGCATCCAGAGCGCCGGCCGGGTGCTCGCGACGCTCACGGCCGGCGGTCTGTGGACGCTGGTCGGGCCGAAGGCCGGCCTCCTGGTCTGCGGCCCGCTGCTGGTGGTCGCGACGGTCATCTTCCTGCTGCGGGCCGACCGTCCGCACCGCCAGGCGCGGGCCGAGCTGACCGGCTAGCGGCCTGGCGTCAGGCCGGCTGGGTGCCGCCGAGAGCGGCGGTGACGGTCGCGGCGGCAGCGCGCAGCGCGGCGACCGGGTCGCCGGCGCCGCCGTCGAGCGGGCGGTGGACGCCGATCAGGGTGAGGACGAGGACGGCGGTGCCGTCCCGGCCGAAGACCGGCGCGGACAGGGTGCGCAGCTCGTCCGCGTGCTGGCGTGCCCCGTCCGCCGCGGGCGACGCCGCCGCGGGCGACTCGTAGCCGGGCGGCAGCGACCGGATCAGCCGGCGGATGGCGTCGTGGCCCGGGTCGGCGGGGTCGGTCGGGTCGGCCTTCGCGAGGACCGTGTTCAGCGCGCCGTGCCAGTCGCGACCACGGCCGACCGAGTAGCCCGCCGCGCGTACCTGCGCGAGCGTCTCCTCCAGCGCGGCGACGGTGCCGGGCGGGCTGTCCTTGCCGGCCCGGTCCAGCCAGGCCCGGCGCGCCAGCGGGCCGGCCCAGGCGACGAACGCGGTGCCCAACGGCGGCAGGAACGGGATGCGCTGCCCGACCCGGGGCGCGAGCTCCCCCGACGACCCGGCGCTGGCGTTCGCGACCAGGACCATCTCGTCCCCGACCGCGGCGCTGGCGACGCACTCGGCGGCGAACCGGGCGGCCAGGTCCTCGAACTGCGGCCGGGCCAGGTCGGCGGTGCGCAGCTGGACGGCCAGGTCGCCTTCCCAGGCCGCGAGCGACAGCGGCGAGAACCGGCCATAGCCACCCTGGAAGAACACCAGCGGCAGCACGGAGCGCCCGACGTCGAGGGTCCTGACCCGCCCGAGCACGAGGTCGTGGTCGCCGGCGGGATGCACCGCCTCCAGGTCACAGTCGATCCAGGCGACGACGCCGTCGACGACGGGTGCCCCCGACGGCGCCGAGCGCCAGGACAGCTCGGTGAACTTGTCGCCGCCCCGGACGGCGAACGTCCGGCAGACCGCCTCCTGGTCGAAGCCGAGGATGTTGACGCAGAACCGGCCGGTGGCGGCGATCCGCGGCCAGCTCGACGAGGAGCGGTCCGGGAAGAAGGCGACCAGCGGTGGGTCGAGCGACGCCGAAACGAACGACCCGACGGCGAGCCCGACCGGCGCACCGCCGGCGTCGAGGCCGGTGATGACCGCGACGCCGGTTGGGAAGTTCCCAAGCACCCGGCGGAAGAGCCCTGGGTCGATCATGACCGGCCGAGGCGGCCCGGAGGCCGTGGCGACTGGTCTCGCGTCGTTCGACGGTTGCGATGTCATGGCGAGGTGCCTCCAACCGGATGTCGAGCCCCGCCTCAGTCCTCGATCAGGCCGGACAGGCGCTGGGTGGTCGCGACCCATTCCTCGACGAGGCCGTGCACGACCTCGTCGGCGGGCCGGCGCGCGTTCATCCGGCCGACGATCTGCCCGACCGGGAAGCCGTTGAGCTCCGGCGTGCCGGCCCGGGTGAACCGGCGGGCCGCCTCGGCCCAGACCACGCCCTGCAGCGGCATCGGCAGCGTCTTCGGCGCGTCCGGCCGCTCCCAGGCGTCGGTCCAGGCGTTGCGCAGCAGCCGGGCCGGCTTGCCGGTCATCGAGCGCGACCGGACGGTGTCCCGCGAGCCGGCCCGCAACAGGTTGTCGACCACGACCGGGTTCGTGTCCGCCTCGGCGACCGTCAGCCAGATCGAGCCGGTCCAGGCGCCCTGGGCGCCCAGGGCCAGCGCCGCCGCCATCTGCCGGCCTGAGCCGATCCCGCCGGCGGCGAGCACGGGCACGTCCGGCCCGACCGCGTCGACGACGTCCGGGATGAGCACCATCGTCGAGATCTCGCCGGTGTGCCCGCCGGCCTCGGTGCCCTGGGCGACGATGATGTCGACGCCCTGCTCGACCTGCTTGACGGCGTGCCGAGGGCTGCCGACGAGCGCGCCGACCAGGATGCCGTGCTCATGGGCCCGGTCGACGATCTCCTTCGGCGGCGGGCCCAGCGCGTTGACGAGCAGCCGGATCGGGTGCTTGAGCGCCACCTCGACCTGGCCGGGGCCTTCCAGGTCGACGGCGAGCCCGGCGGCCTTGATGTCCCGGCCGTCCTCCGCCTCGTCCGGCAGCGGCGGCACGCCGTACTCGGCGAGGACACCGTCCACGAAAGCCCGGTGCTCCGGGGGCACCAGGCCGGAGATCTTCTCCCGGGTGAAGCCCTCGCCCTTGCCCATGTACGCGTTGGGCATGACGATGTCGACCCCGTAGGGCCTGCCGTCGACGTGATCGTCGATCCAGGACAGCTCGACCTCGAGCTCCTCGGCGTTGAACGCGAGCGCGCCGAGCACCCCGAACCCGCCCGCGCGGCTCACGGCCGCCACGACGTCCCGGCAGTGGGAGAACGCGAAGATCGGGAACTCGATGCCGAGCTGGTCACAGATGGGTGTTCGCACCACGGCCCCTTGTCGGTGAATGTCGGTCGGTGGATGTCGCCGGGGATGGGCGGCGCCGAGGGCGCGCAGGCGCCGGCAGCCCCGTCGGCGGTTGTGCCCCGGTGGCCAGGTAGTGAGGGCATACAAGCATCTTTCGCCCTCAAATGGAACCCGTTCTAGTTTTTTCGCGACGGCCGGTTTTTGCCGTGACCGGTGCTGGACGTCGCCGCGTCCTGGTCCGGGCGCCTGCGGGTAGCAGCGGAGGCGCGGGCCGCCTGCCGGCCGGCCCCGGGCGAACCACCTGCCGGCCGGCCGCCGGGCGGAGCAGGATGGCTGGCGTGGCAGAGCGGATCCGGTGGGGCATCGCCGGCACGGGAATGATCGCGCGGGACTTCGCCCGTGACCTCGCCCTCGTCAAGGACGCGGAGCTGGTCGCCGTGGGCTCGCGGGCCGCGGCGAGCGCCGAGGCGTTCGGCGCCGAGCTCGGCATACCTCGCCGGCACGCCTCGTACGCGGCGCTGGCCGACGACCCCGAGGTCGACGTCGTCTACGTGGCCTCGCCGCACACCGGGCACCTGGCTCACACGCTGCGGTTCCTCGGCGCCGGCAGGCACGTGCTGTGCGAGAAGCCGCTCGCCGTGAACGCGGCGCAGGCCGCCGCGATGGCCGCCGCCGCGCGCCAGGCCGGGCGATTCCTGATGGAGGCCGTCTGGAGCCGGTTCACTCCGGGTTACCGCGCGCTGCGCTCGGTCCTCGACGCCGGGGAGATCGGCGACCTGCTCCTCGTCGAGGCCGAGTTCGGCTTCCGAGCCGGCTTCGACCCGGCCCATCGGCTGTTCAACCCGGACCTGGCCGGCGGCAGTGTGCTGGACATCGGCATCTATCCGGTCCAGTTCGCGCACCTGCTGCTCGGCACGCCGGTCGCGGTGACCGCGAGCGGGGTGCTGGGCTCGACCGGCGTCGACGAGCACGTCGTCGCCGTGCTGCGCTACGCCGACGGCGCGCTCGCCGTGGCGAAGTCCTCGCTGCGGGCCGACCTGCCGGGCGCGGCCCGGGTCGTCGGCACGCTCGGCTCGATCGAGCTGCCCAGCTCGATGTGGGCGCCCGAGGCCGTCGTCGTCCACGCTCCCGCGGCGCCGAGCAGGATCGGCGCGGACGACGCGGAACCGGTGCCCCCGCGCCGGATCGACACGCCGCTGGACGGCATCGGGCTGCACTATCAGGTCCGGCATGTCCACGACCGGCTGCGCGCCGGCCACCTCGACAGCGACGTCATGCCGCTGGCCGAGAGCATCCGGATCGCCGAGACGCTGGACGCCATCCGCGCCGCGGTCGGCGTCCACTACCCGGACGACGAGCAGATCGCGTAGTCAGCACCGTCCTGAACCAGGATCTGTCTGACGCCAGCCGCCGCTTGGCCGGTGTGCACCACCACACCAGGATCCGGTGGAGCGGAAACCCAGAGATCGTTTCAGCTCCGGAGCGCGCGAATGGGGCCGCGACCACGGCGGATGGCAACTCGCAGCAGCACCAAACTCGCACGTCGCCGTCGGCCTGGAGGACCGAAGGACCTGGTGGTCGTGCGTTCTGGATCTTTCTGACCACCGGGTATGACTCGCGTGCACGGAACCTCGCCGCCGCGAGGAGCCTCAGTAGCCACGCTGCCGGAGGCGGACTCGTTGCTCACATCGGGGTTCCTAGCGGCTCCGCTCGGGCTGGCGGGTGGATAGCGTCGCCGGGTGCGATCGGCCCAGTTGTCCGGAACTGGGAAGGTCGAGGCCCCCGCGGGGCCGTGTGCGCGGCGGTGAGCGGCGCCGCCGTAATGTTCCTGGTCGTCGCCGGAGTCCTCGCGGGGATCACCGGGACGGTTGGGCTCGCGTCGCTGGTGTCCTACCCGGCGCTGCTCGCGGTCGGGCTGCCGCCGCTGGACGCCAACGTCACCAACACCGTGGCCCTGGTGTTCATCGCGCTCGGCGCGGTCGGCGGCTCACGGCCCGAGCTCGCCGGGCAGGCCCCGCGCGTGCTGCGGTTCGGGGCGCTGACCCTGGTCGGTGGCTCGGCCGGCGCCGTCCTGCTGCTGACCACCCCGCCTGGCGCGTTCCGGCTCGCGGTGCCCTGGCTGATCGCGGCCGCCGGGGTGCTGCTGGCGCTGCAGCCGCGCCTGGTGCGCCGGGGCACCGGCGCGTTGGAGGAGCACGGGCTGCCGATCCGGCTGGCGGTGCTCGGGGTGGGGGTCTATCTCGGCTACTTCGGCGCCGGTGGCGGCGTCGCGATGCTCGCCGTCCTCGCGCTGACACTGCCGGAGCCGCTGGCCCGGGTCAACGCGGTCAAGACCGTCTCGTCGGGCTTCGCGAACCTGTTGGCCACGATCATCTTCGCGTTCTCCGGCCCGGTGCACTGGGCCGCGGCCGGCCCGCTCGCCGTCGGTCTGCTCGCCGGCGGCTACGCCGGGCCCGCGGTCGTGCGCCTCGCCCCTGCCACCGTGATCCGCCTGCTGGTCGCCGTCGCCGCGCTCGGCCTCGCGGTCTGGCTCGGCCTCGACGCCTACGGCGCCCGCTGACCGAGCCCGCCGTCGGCGGTGCTCGGGTCCATCAGGGCGTGGACTGGGTAACCGTGGCTCGGGCAGCGGCAGGTCACACCGGTCTCGCGGAGGTCGAGGACCACGTCGGTGAACCGCTGCGCGACCGCGTCGACCAGGCCCAGCTCGGTCAGCCCCAGGTCGGGGACGACGGCCAGGCCGACGAACGACAGCACCAGATAGGGCGAACGGATGCCGCAACCGAGCGCCACCGCCGCGTCCTGCGCGGCGGCGAGCGCGTCCCGGGTCTGCTCGAACGGGGCGTCGCTCATCAGCCCGCCGACCGGGAGCGGGACCGCGGCGAGCACCGCGCCGTCCGCCACGGCGACGAACCCGCCGCCCAGCTCGCGCAGCGCCCGCACCGCGGCGACCAGGTCGGCGTCGCTCGTCCCGACGGCCACGACGTTGGCGTTGGTGCAGTTCGTCGAGATCGCCACCGCCCCGGACCGCAGCGTGAAGCCGCGCACGAACCCGACCCCGGTCAGCCCGTCGCCGTGGTGGCGGTCGACCACCGCGATCTTCAGGACGTCACGGTCGACGTCCGGCTGGACCAGACCGTCGAGCACCGGCAGCTCGACGTGGAACGCCCGCTTGAAGTAGCTGCGCATGACGTCCATCCCCGCCGTCCCGGCGACGTTGGCCATGCAGTCCGGGTCGGTGAGCACGCAGACGGTCCCGCGCGGGACCGTGAGGCGGGCCAGCTCGCCCGGGGTGAGCATCGTGTACTCGATGTGCAGGTGCGCGTCGACGAACGTCGGGGCGACGTGCAGGCCGGCCGCGTCGATCTCGACGGTGGCCGCCCCGGCGGTCATCCGGCCGAAGGGGGGTGACGGCGGCGATGTGGCGGCCGGAGACGACGACGTCGCGTTCGAGCAGCTCGCCGGTGTGCACGGCGAGGACCCGGCCGCCACGCACGATCAGGTCGGCCGGCGCCGCGCCCGTCGCGACCCGGCGGGCCAGCAGCAGCTCGTCGACGGCCGGCAGCAGCTCGGGCCGCAGCTGGCCGCTCATCCCGCGTCGCCCGCCGGTGCCGGGCCATCGGACGCGTTGGGGCCCTCGGGCAGTGCCGGGCCGCCGGCTGGGCCGGGGCTCCCGTTCGGCGACCGGGTCCGGTCCGCGACGAAACGGTCCACGTCGGCCAGCAGGGCGGCCTGCAGCTCCAGTGCCGCGAAGCTGGCGGTGACCGACGCACGGGCGAGGCCGGCGAGCTCGGGCAGGCCCCAGCCGTACGCGTCCGCGCAGGCCACCCACTCGGACTCCAGCCGGTAGCCCATCGCCGCCGGGTCGTCGGTGTTGACAGTGACGGCGACGCCGGCGGCGCGCAGGGCGGGCAGCGGGTGGCTCGCCCGGTCGGGGTAGAGCCCGAGCGCCAGGTTCGAGCGCGGGCAGACCCCCAGCGGCACCTGGGAGTCCGCGAGGCGGTGCAGCAGCGCTGGATCCTCCGCGGCGCGGACCCCGTGGTCGATCCGCTCGGCCTGCAGCAGGTCGAGCGCGTCCCAGACGCCCTGCGGGCCGGAGGACTCGCCGGCGTGGACGGTCCGGCGCAGCCCGGCGCCCGCCGCGCGGCCGAAGGCCTCGGCGAACCGCGGGCCGGTGCGCCCGGCGGCCCGCTCGTCGCCGTCGATCGAGAGCGCCACCAGGCGCGGCGGGCGGGCCTCGACGATCCAGTCGACCAGCTCGGCCGCCTCGGCCGGGGACTGCTGGCGCAGCAGCGACGCGCACAGGTTGACGACGCACAGGCCGTCCTGCTCGGCCTCGTCGAGGCCGGCCGCGAACGCGCCGAACAGCGCGCCGAGCCGGCCGTGCCAGGCGCCCCAGTGAGTCGGGTTGATGATCACGTCGGCGTACCGGACGCCGGAGGCACTCTCCCGGGCCGCGAACCGGTAGGCCGCCCGAGCCGCCTGCTCCGGCGTCCGGACCAGCCCGCCCTCCCAGTCCAGGAACCGCAGGAACGCCGACAATGTCGACTGGGGGGCCTCCGGGTCGACTGGGGGGCCTCCGGAGGTGCGAAGGAAGAGCGTCGCGCCTCCTCCGGCCGAGCACTGGGTGCACCCGCCGGCACGTCGTGCGTGTCGACGTCGAACAGCGTCGCGGCCGGGCCGGGCAGCCGTTCGCCGGCGGCCTTGGCCAGCTCCAGCAGGTCGGCGAGGTCGAAGCACCCCTCCAGATGGACGTGTACCTCGGCCTTCGGCAGCGCCCTGACCAGCGTCTCGTCGATGGCCGGGCCAGCGGTCTCCAGAGTCACGACCGTGAGCCTTCGTAAGGCGCCCGGGCCCTGTCAACGGACGGGGACAGACGTTACGTCACGGCAATACGCGCAGCTCAGCGGGCCGTTCTGGCAAAGGCCCGGCAACCTCGCGAGTGTCCCGCCGGAAATGCTCGGGGTCCGGTCGCCGACCGCCGGCCGAGCCCGGCCCAGAATGCCGGTCATGACGGATGTACCCATGGCCGAGGCACTGACCGGCACCGAGACCTCGGGCCGTGCCGTGCACGGGGCATCGATCCCCGATGCCGAGCTCAGCAGCCGTGTCGAGGCCGCGAGCGGCGTCGAGGCCGTCCGCACGAGCGGCGCGGCGGGACTGCTCGGCGCACTGCTGCCCGCCCAGCGCTGGAGCCCGGCGGAGACCGCGCTGCTCGCCGAGCTCGACCGGGTCGCCGAGACGGAGCTGGCACCACGCGCGGCCGCGAACGACGCGGCCGGCCGCTATCCCACGGCAAGCATCGCCGCCCTGCGCGCCGCCGGCCTGACCGCGGTCAGCGTGCCGGTGGATCTCGGCGGGCCGGGCGTCTCGCACCGGTTCTTCCTGGAGGCGCTGGTCCGCCTGGCCGCCGTCGACAGCGCGGTGGCGCAGGTCTGGAAGGTCCACGACGAGCTGACCCGGGAGATCCTGGTCTACTGCCCGGACGACCTGCGCCCATGGCTGGCCGGGGAGCTCCTGGCGGGGAAGATGCTCGGCCTCGCGGTCGCCGAGACCGGCAAGACCGCCGCCGACCCGTGGAAGACCGTCGTCATGACCGCCGACGACGGCCGCCGGGTGATCAACGGAACGAAGATCTACACCACCGGCGCGGCCGAGGCCGACTACGTCGCCACCTGGGCGTTCGACCCGGTCGCCGGGGCCGGCGACCCGTTCCTCGGGTTCGCGCTGACCCTCGTCCCCGCCGGCACTCCCGGGATGACCGTCCACCGCGACTGGGACGCGCTCGGCCAGCGGGCCACCGACAGCGGGACGATCACCTTCGAGGACGTCACGGTCGACCCGGCCCTCGCCGGCAGCGTGCCCGGCCGGGCACCGCTGCCCCAGAACTCGGTCCGCTACCAGGCCGGCTTCGCCGCGGCGCTGCTCGGCATCGGTATCGGCGCGCTGAGGGCCGCGAGTGGCTTCGTCGCCACGGGCACCCGGCCCTGGGTGACGGCCGGCGTCACGCGGGCCGCCGACGACCCGATGGTCCGCCGGCTGACCGGCGAGCTGGCCACCGACCTCGCGGCCGCCTACGCGCTGACCCTGGCCACTGGCGACCTCCTCGACGCCTTCGAACGCGGCGAGCTCGACCGCACGGCGCTGGCCATCCCGATCTACGCGGCCAAGGCGGCCGCCTCCCGCGCCGCCGTCCGCGCCACCAGCGAGATCTACGCCCTGATGGGCACCCGTTCCACCGCAGCCGGCCACGGCCTCGACCGCCACTGGCGCAACGCCCGCATCCTGTCCCTGCACGACCCCGTCGACTGGAAGCACGCCGAGCTGGGCCAGTACCTCCTCACCGGCCAAGCCCCCGAACCCGGCATCTACACCTGACCGTTCCCGCGCCAGAGACCGCCGAGGCGTCAGTCAATGATGGCGCCGGTGTCCGCTGTCGCCAGGCCCAGCGTTCGGCAGGCGGAGAGCAGCTTCTTGTCGCCGCTGACGACCACGAGATCAGCGGAGGCCAGGAGCAGCGCAGCCGCACAGTGCACGGCGTCGTAGGCGCGCAACGCCAGTTGTCGAGCGAGCGTTGCCGCCTTCGCAACGAGACTGTCGGTCACGGCCAGAATGTCGAGCTCGGCGTACAGGTCGTCCAGCTGGAGGAGTGCCGCCTGGTGCGCGCGTGCTCAGCTTCCCGAGCCGATTCGCCTGGG